>CAYUCN010000008.1:0-32558 GCA_964443395.1 uncultured Candidatus Saccharibacteria bacterium
ATAAGCCTGCCGGAAGCTATCGTACTAATGTAGAGGTTAGTGTAGTAGTAGAACCCGGTAAACTCACCGAATTCCCCATTTCTAATATGCAAGATATGACATCTAGCATATGTGATAGCGTGGAAGTGGGTACTACCAAACAGCTCAAAGATACTCGAGATCAAAAACTCTACTGGGTAACCAAATTAGCCAATGGTAATGAAGTAGAAGCTGGTTGCTGGATGACCCAGAATCTAGCGATTATCAATGCAACTATTAATAGCGAGAACTCTGATATAGAGTCTGGAAGTTTTACAATTCCACCTCATGATGCATCGGCTTTTAAGAATGCAGAGTCGGATATTCCGAAAGCTTATTCTACTAGCTATGGTGGTTTATATGGTTGGTATACGGCAACTGCTGGCACTGGCACTACAAGCGTTGTTGGTAGCAATGCCGCTAGCAGCATTTGTCCTAAAGGGTGGCAGTTACCGGTACAAGGTGATGTTGAGACGAATCAATCATATAACAAACTATTTGATGGCTTTACTACTGGCGGTGATGTCACTAAGGCGCCATACAATTTTGTTTATAGTGGGTATATCTTTGGAGCTATTACGGACCTTGGCGGAACGTTCAATGGTGCAGGTTCTCAGGGTGATTATTGGACTGCTACGGCTTTCATCGGTAGCGATAGTGCTTGGTCGATACAGGTCTCTCCGAAGCAAATCAACACCAGCGGCGCGCAATCTCGGTATTTTGGCACCTCCGTCCGTTGCGTGGCTAGGTAATATAATAATTAAGAAGGCTTAAGTTTAATTCCCTCTTTTGCGTAATCTTTGGTATAATGGGGTTATGGAAGAGAGGGAATACTATACACTGAAGGAGGCAAGCGAGCATCTAAGCATGTAGAGGAACATTTTGTGTTTTAGGCTTATTCGGCATGTTGATAGGCGGAGACGACTTGATAAATACCGACTTCGAGGATGTCTTGGCGAGATAACGAATCTTCTAGAGAAATCTCGCTAGGATTAACTATATTAGTTTCCATAGTCTCGGCAGCATTGCCGCCAAAAGCAATGATAATAGCGGGAATAACAAGGCATTCCGCCACATGGAAGAGAAGATGCCCGACAATCAAGATGCCACCCAGCACACCTAACTTACCAGCGCGAAATTTTTTGAGCTGCTCCTTAAGGCCGCAATGGCAACCGGGTAGGTGCTTGTGCTGATGAGACTTAGTGTTCATAGTTTAATTATACCACATTATAGAATGCATGGAAGCTTGACATAGCCAAAAGAAGATGGTTCTGCGGGACTTTTCAACACGTACTACTATACCACATATATAATATACTGCCAATACTTCCCCGCTTCGCCTTATTCGCTGAGGAATTCTTTGAGGTCGAAGCCTTCAGTATCGACGTTCTCGTGGCCGAGGTCGAAACGCATTTGAGGGTTCTGGGCGGCGATTTCTTGGCGCGGGTAACCTTTGATTTTGATATCATTAATAGTGAAGTCGAAGAAATTCGTTTTATCGGGATTGAGCCAGATACGAGGAGTGCAAGGTACCGGCTCACGGGCGATCAATTCCTTAGCGAGTTCGACATGACGGTCGTAAATCTGGATATTCTGGACGAACCAAGAGAATCTACCTGGAGTGTAACCGCAATGCCGCGCAATAAGGTAGAGGAAGACAAGGTATTGAACTTGATTAATACACCCAGCCGCCATAAAATCAGAAGAACGCTGATAGAGACACATATCAAGATAATCTACACCATCTTTGCCATGACGAACGTTCCAGGCCGTCTGGTAAGCGCAAGGCTTAAGGCCGTGTTTGTCCTTAAAATCATCCACTTGCCACATATTAATAATATGACGGCGGCCATCAGGATTCTTTTTAATATCATCCAATAGATCTTCAACAAGGTGATGGCGGCGGTTAGTTTCGCCATAGACGGCGCCGATGGTGCGGTCGCCAATATCCCATTCGTCCCACCAAGTGATGCCATATTTATCTTTTAGCACATCGAGATTGTTACTTTGGTCTTGGTAAATCCAGAGTAGCTCACCAATAGCAAATTTCACGGCAATCGGGCGCAAAGTAATCAGCGGAAATTCGCCCTTAGTGAGATCGTACGTAGTCATGGCGTGATTGACGCTAAGGGTGTGCGCAGGAGCGCCATCGGCGTATTTGGAGCTAGGCCACTTATCTAGGCAGCCTTCGTCCAAGATGCGTTGGATGATTTCTTTAGTATATTGGTCGCCTTTGGTACCTGTGAATTCTGACTGAGCGGGAGCTGCACTAGTACTAGGATTGGGCTGTGGTTGAGGAGCTTGCGACTGCGAGGTAATTTTAGTGTTGGTTTGCCAGATCGGGATAACGCCAAATAATCTGCTGTTTTTTGTTTCGGTCTTTTCTGTAAAATTATTCATACGGGGTGTCTCCATGTTAATGCTATGTTTAATCTAGTTCGACTAATTCGTAGTCACGCTGGCCGAGGCCAATGGCTTCAGCGGATTCGAGAATGTGCTGGCCGTGTTGCTGCTCGACGCGTTCCTTAAAGCATTCTTTGCCAGGATCGTTGGAATTCCAGATTTGATCGATGGCGGCTTGGTCTAGAGCGACCGGATCTAGTGACGCAGCGATACCAATATCCGCCATACAAGGTGCTTCGGGATTGGCGCTACAGTCGCAGTCGCGCGAGAGGTTATTAATTATATTAATATAGAGGATCGGATATTCGCGGCCGGTTTTCTCCTTCATGTAATCCGATACGGCTTTGGCGGCATCAGCCATAGCTTCGAGAAAATCGTCTTGAATGGCAGCTAAATCAAGATCAGCGGGTGGATTAGGACTCCAACAAGCCATAAGCTTAGCTGGGTCGCGCGTGCGACCAACGGTATGAATGTAGGCTTTGCCGGCGGCAGAAGCAATACCGATAGATTGATTCTTAAGTACGCCGCCAAACCCACCCATAGGATGCCCCTTGAAGTGCGCGAGATTAATTACGGTGTCATAGTTAGCGAGATTTTTGCCAACGGGATCAACGTCTAGCTGCTTGCCGCCTTTGACTGGTAGGTCCATATCGCCATCAGTATCCATGATATCCACCTCAGCAATCTTGGTAAAGCCATGCTCCTTGGCAGCCTGCAGATGCGCTGCGGTATCGCCACGACGGCCGCCATAAGCGGTGTTACACTCTAGAATCGTACCGTTAACTCGTTTAACTAAATCTCCAATGAGTTCAGGCTTGAGATAGTTGTGACCACCAGGCTCACCAGTAGAAATTTTAATGCCGACCTTACCAGTGGCGGGGACACCGAGGGCTTCGTAAATCTTGATTAGCGACTCGGGTGTAATCTTGCGAGTAAAATAAACTTTTGGTTTCATTCCCTCCTCCTCTCTTTATAACTTTATTGTATCATGTTATGGGATTTTTGAGTATAATAGAAATATGAAACTAAGAGGTTTTGAGATTGCGAGGGGGTGGGAAGATAAAGAGATCCTTTTGCCACAAAGAGCAACTAAATATTCCGCAGGCTATGATATTGCGGCGGCGGAAGATGTGATAGTACCGCCGTTCACTCCTGGAAGTAAGCCAACGTTAATTCCAACTGGATTAAAAGCCTACTGCCAGCCGGATGAATTTTATATGGTAGTAGCGCGCAGCTCGACGGCGAAGAAGGGCTTAGTACTGAGTAATGGGATTGGTATTATTGACGCAGATTATTATGATAACATGAAGAACGATGGGCATTTCCAGATTTTGGTCTTTAACATTAGTTCTGAACCAGTGACAGTAAAGAAGGGGGAGCGGCTGGCGCAAGTGATCTTCCAGAAATATTTGACAACAGATATAGATACACCTGGGCAAGAGCGGACCGGTGGAATTGGCTCGACTAGTGTACGCAGAGCGTGATTGCCTGATTGCTAGTGGGCGGACTGTACTTTTAGCGTGTAATTTTAACATAGAAACAGTATCACATGTGAGAGAGTAGGTCTAAAAATTCCTACTAACTGGGGTTGGATTTTTGAGCCATCTGTGTAATAATGAAGCTAGAAGTGAGGTATGATAAATTACCCAGTACATTAAAAGGAGGTGCAATGAGTGAAGCCATTTGCATTAGAGGACATCCTGCGGCAGTTCTGGGAGAGCGGACAAGAGAAGCCGGTAGTAATCTACGACGTAGATGACACGCTCTGGAGCTTGATGCACGTTGTCTGCAAGCGGCTAGAGATCGACTTTGAGCGGGCGACAGCGGTATTTAGCATCCGCGACAATCCCGACTTAACACCGGACGAGCAGGACCGCATTATTGCAGCATTTGCGGACGAGAGCTACTTTGAGGAGATGGAGTTTTTCCCGGGCGCTGAGGAGATCTTGGCAGTATGCGAGCTAGGCGCAGAGGTGGGTCTAAACACACATTCCTTTACTCAGCCGATTGCGGACTGGAAGATTCCTCAGCTTTTAGACCACATCACAGGTCTAAAGCGCGAGCAAATCCAGTCGAACATCATTGACCATAGTCAGGCAAGGCAAAAAGTTCTCGATCCACGTACAACGATTTTGGCGGAGGACAGCCCACACAACGTTGCGATGTCACAGGCTTTGGTAAATCTGATGCCGCTAAATATCGGCTGGACGTATTCGCCCACTTCTAAGATACTGATGCGCGATAAATGCGTAGTCTACCGCCCGGATTTACGCGAGATGAATGATTTTATCTATGAGCTGGTCCGACTAATGATGAGGGGGTAAGGTAATGATCAAAATCTTAAGGCGAGCTTTAGTGTATTTTGACGTGGACGACACGCTCTGGCCGCTGACACGGCGGGTTTCACAAGATCTGAAGATTCCCTTTGAGCGCTTTCAGGAGTTTAAAATCATAGAGAACAAGCAAATGTCCTTGGTGGAGCGACTGGCGGTAAATGAAGCATTTAGAGATCCGCGAACTTTCCTGGATATGAACTTCTACGACGGCGTGGAGGATTTGCTCCAGCTAGAAGAGTACGGCGCGGATGTGCGGATTAAGACTAATTCGCTTTCACCGGAGGTGATTAAGGTGAAGCAGCCGCAGATACTTGACGCGATTCATGGCTTGCGGCCAGAGGCGGTAGAGTTTGGCTTGGTGAATGAGCATACGGCCATCCACAAAGAAACTCCGCCCGACATCTTGATTTTTGCGGATGATAGCCCGTACTATGTGCAGAGTTCGTTGGCGAAGTATAACATTTTGCCGCGAATGCCCTACAACCAGACTGAGAAAGCCAGCAAGATGATGGCGAGTAAAACCGTCTATCCGGTGACGGCTGGTGATATGAAGATAATGTATCAAACCATTATCGAGCTATTGCACGGCGTGACGTGGTGCTGAGGATGGCAGAGACGAAATGCCAGAACACACTACAACGACAAAAATGCTCAGAAATACTACCACTTCCTTTAAAGCTCCCTCTAGCGAGGGAGCTTTTTATGATTTGTTAAAACCACTAGTCTGAGGGCAGTGCATATTTTACTCGGCTTAAGGCTTGCGACGAGATGGTTGCGATGATTTAGCCTTGAAGGAAGATTTGGCTTCATCCTTAGATGACGCAGCGCTAGCTTTAGTTGACGTGGCACTAGATTTAGGCGAGGTGGCACGGCGAGATTTCGGCGGCGTCTTCTGACGTTTATTCTGGTCCGTAATTTCCTCTTGGTTAGGCTTTGCTTGCGGGTCCGCTGCGTTAGCAGTCTTGGCGACGGATGGCGCAGTGGGTGCATCGGAATTACCACTTGAGCTATTAGAATTATCAAGCCCCTCTTCTTCAACCACAACGATATGCGGCAAGACAATCCTTTTAGCAAGTTTGCCACTCAGCGCAAAATCAATGAGATAAAGCAGATAGCCTCCAGCTAAAACCGAAATGCTGACTAAGAGAATCCAAATAAACATTCCCCAAATACCGTAATGTAGATAGTCAAGCTGAATCAGCGGATAGCGTAAAGGTGTGCGCTTAGACAGCCAGGCAGCGCTAAGCAGCATGGCGGCGGCGTAACAAATCGGCAAGGCTAGCCAGTAGAATGGATACATGGGGCGGAAGCGGCCTTTCTTGCAAAAGACAGCCCAATCCGCGAGAGTAAGGAGGGGCAAAATATCGCAAAGTAGCCAAATTAGCCAATGGTCTAAGTGTGGCAGATATGAGCCAGTAAATAAAGAAGTGAGCGCTAAACCAGTCATCAGGAGGAAGCCACAAATAATCATGCCTTCTAGCATAGGACAAGGGTTCTTACCGGGAACACGCTTGCGACCGAGCAAAAGAAAGAGCGCCGAGCCTAAAAAGTAAAGCGTACTGAGGCTAGAGACCCAAGTTGGAAACAGCCGAAAGGCATCCCAGCCAAAGGCACCGAGAAGATACCACGTAACGGAGAGAGACAAAACAGTAATGATAATCTTGCTAGCGATAGTGGCAGGGCGGTTCTTGATATACATAACTTTATTATATATTATTTCTGCAAAATATCAATTAGGCTTAGCCTTGCCGATAATTCTGAATAGCAGCAGCCAGAGCTTCGTGACCAAGGACGGAACAATGGAACTTATGCTGCGGTAAGCCGCCGAGATAAGTAGCGATTTCTTCTGGGCCGATTTTGAGAGCGTCGTCTAACATCTTGCCCTTAGCTAATTCAGAAAGCGCGGAAGTAGAGGCAATGGCGCTGGCACAGCCGTAAGTTTTCCAGCGGATATTTGTAATGATATCTTGGTCGATTTTGAGATAGATAGTCATTTGATCGCCGCAGACGGGGTTGCCAACGGTGCCGCTAGCGTCGTGCGGGAATTTAGATTCGTCACCCATAAGGAAGTTGCGAGGGTTGAGGAAGTGCTCTTTGACGATATCAGAATAAACCCAAGCTTGCGGCATTAGTTAAGTCCTCCGGTTTTAATAGTGCTGATGCCTTGCAGCTTCTTAATGATGCCCGGTAAAACTCGTTTAAGATGTTCGATGTCGGCTTCATCAGTATCAAGCCCAAAGGAGAAGCGAATACTACTATGTGCAAGCTCAGCATCGTTACGCGTAGCCATAAGGACGTGACTAGGCTGAATGTCGCCGGCCGCGCAGGCGGAGCCGGTAGAGACTTGAATCCCCTCAGCGTCTAGATAAAGCTGAATCGATTCACCTTCGGCGGCTTCGAAACTCATATTTAAGATATTGGGCAAACAATTCTTTTCAGGGCTATTAACACTGCTATGCGGAATCTCGGCAAGAATCCAATCGCGTAGTTGGTCACGCAATGGAGCAATGCGAGTGAGGTAAGTTTTCCAGGGTTCACTGCGAGAGACCCATTGTGCGGCTAAGCCTAGGCCAGCGATAGCAAGGGCGTTTTGAGTGCCGGCACGAAGGTTGCCTTCTTGATGGCCGCCAAAGATGAGCGGAGAAAGTTTAGCTTTGGGATTGTCTTTATTAACGTAAATCACACCAACGCCGAGTGGGGCGCCAATTTTGTGCCCAGAAAAAGTAAGGTAATCCACACCGAGCTTTTTGGCATTGATGCGTATCTTGCCAATAGCCTGTGTAGCATCAGTATGCAGTAACTCTTCGTTGTTTCTGCAGAAGTCGGCGATTTCGCGAATGGGCTGGCGAGTACCAAGCTCGTTATTAGCGGTCATGACGGAAATTAAATCCATTTCTTTAGGAATGTGGCGATGACTGACTCGCCCCCAACGATCGGCATTAATGAGCCGGAGTTTTTTAGTATAGGCCTTGGCGGTCTCTAAGACCGAGGGATGCTCGATAGTACTGACGGCGATTTTTTTGCCGACGAAAGAATGGATAATAGTGTTATTAGATTCACTGCCGCCAGAGGTGAAGATGATTTCTTCGGGATGCACGCCGATAAGTTCGGCGACTTGCTGACGAGCATCCTCTATGATCTGTTTCGTAGCTTGGCCAGAACTATGCAAAGACGAGGCATTACCTAAATCTAACTCTATGAGTTGTTTCAAGCCTTCTTTTACGACGGGCAAAAGTGGAGAAGTGGCAGCGTAATCTAAATATGTCATAATTCCCTTTTAACATACACTACAATCTGATAATCAATACCGTCGGTCTGACCGGACTGCAAGACTTGACGATCATATGCGGAGTGATCAAAATCCGGGAAATAAGTATCGGAGGGCTTGCTGCTGGAGACTTCGGTGAGGTAGATTTTGGCGGCTTGAAGAAGATACATCTGATACAAGGAGGCGCCACCAATGATGAACTTTTTACCTGGGGCATGTTGCAAAAATCGATCAAGATCAGCGGGACTTTGACACCAATAAATGCCTGGAACCTTAATTTCTTGCCTGGATAAAACAACATTGGTGCGACCAGGGAGCGGATTGCCGATAGATTCAAAGGTTTTGCGCCCCATCACGACGGTGCTGCCCATGGTAGTTTGCTTAAAAAACGCCACGTCTTCTGGAATGCGCCAAAGCAGCTGATTAGCATAGCCAAGGCCGCCATCTTGGCTCACGCAGGCAATGATAAATAAATCTTGCATAGTCTTTTCCTTCTACTCAATTTTAATGATTTCGCCAGTGCCGTATTGGAGATGGAGCAGGCGTTGATTATGCGAGCCACGGAATTTAAGGGTGAGATCGCGCTGAGACTGGATGTAAGGGCCATCAATTAAAGCGTCGAGACTCTTAAGAAGATCCCAATGTGCGCCGCCGGCGGCTTTGATTTGGTCGTAAGTAAAACCAGAGAAAGACCAGACATTCCAACCCAGCTCACTGCGGCACCACTCAGCGATTTCGCGACAGGCAACGGGCTGAACAAAGGGTTCGCCACCGCAGAAAGTAAGGCCAGTCTGCCCCTTAAACTCGCGCAAACGGGACTTAATCTCATCAATGTCTACAAGCATGCCGTCTTCAAAATCCCAAGTTTCAGGATTTTGGCAGCCCGGGCAATGATTGGGACAGCCTTGTGTCCAGAGGACGGCGCGCAAGCCATAGCCATTAACAATATTATCATGCTCGAGCGGGCCAGAAAGACGGATTTTAGTAGGGTCATCGGAGATAAGGATAGGATCAGCGAAGGAGCGGATAACGTCTGGCTGAGTATGCGTTTGGGTGGAAGACGATGGCTTAAGTTGTGTGTTACTCATTAATAAGTTCCTTTGTTGCTGGAGCCAGCATTTTATACGGATGCTAACTCCAGAAAGTGATTATCCTTACATTTTACCGGTCATGGCTTCTTGTTCAGCTTTGGCAGCCTCGCGGGCAGCTTTTTCTTCACTGCTATAGACGCCGGTGACGTTGTGCTTGACGCGGTCGCGTTCTTCGGCTTTTTTACCATCGTTCCAGCGCTCAAGGCTACCGACCAAGTAACCGGTGATGCGGCGGAGACGTTCGTAAGGCATGTCACCTTCGATACGACCACAAGACGGACAACGTTCTCCTTTTATTATACCAGAAAATCCGCAAACTGGGTCACGATCGACAGGATGATTAACAGAGCCATAGCCGATGCCGCATTCTTTCATCTTGCGAATGACAGCTTCGAAGGCTTCAATGTTTTGGGTGGGGTCACCGTCGAGCTCGATGTAGGTAATATGACCTGCGTTACAGAGAGCATGATAGGGGGCTTCAATCTCGATCTTATCGAAAGCGCTAATGGGGTAATAAACCGGCACGTGGAAGCTGTTGGTGTAATAGTCGCGGTCAGTGACGCCGGGGATTTTGCCGTATTCTTTGCGGTCAATCTTAGTAAAGCGACCGGCAATACCTTCGGCAGGAGTAGCAAGGAGAGAGAAATTGAGATGATATTTCTTAGCGTAAGCGTCGCAACGTTCGCGCATATGAGTAATAATATCGAGACCGAGCTCGCGGGATTCTTCGTCTTCGCCGTGATGTTTACCGGTCATAGCGACGAGCGTTTCGGCCAGGCCGATAAAGCCAATACTGAGCGTACCGTGTTTAATCACATCACGCAGGGTATCATTAGGCCCAAGTTTTTCGCTGCCAAACCAGTTGCCTTGCCCCATCAGGAACGGGAAATTGCGGACATGTTGATTAGCCTGAAATTCGAAGCGCTCGAGTAGTTCATCAGCAATTAAATCCATTTTCTCATCTAGCTCACGATAAAAGCCGGACCAATCTGCTTCTTTGCGCTCGCCTAGGCAAATGCCATGCTTAATGCCTAAGCGGACGAGGTTGACGGTAGTAAAGCTGAGGTTTCCACGGCCAGTAGTAATGCCATCCGACTCCGGGAAGACACTAGAGTAGACGCGGGTGCGGCAGCCCATAGTAGCGATTTCGGTGCGGTAGTCGCCGGGAACGTAATTTTTAAGGTTAAAGGGGGCGTCAATAAAGACGAAGTTCGGGAAGAGGCGCTTAGCGCTAACTTCCATACTGCGCTTGAAGAGGTCGTAATTCTTATCTTCGGGATTATAATTAACTCCTTCTTTTACCTTAAAAATAGAAATTGGGAAGATTGGCGTCTCGCCGTGACCGAGACCAGCTTCGGTAGCGTCGAGCAGAGCCCGGCTAACGAGGCGACCAGCTTCGGTAGTATCGGTACCAAAGTTAATACTTGTAAACGGCACCTGGGCGCCAGCGCGAGAATGCATAGTATTAAGATTATGAATGAAACCTTCCATAGCCTGGAACGTTTGCTTCTCGATGTCTTCGTTGGCATCGCGGATGACCGTCTCGGGAACACCTAGCTCTAAAAGCTTAGATTCGTCGTCTTTATATGAGAGTTCATCGGGAAGGTTAATTTGGAGCTGGTTGCCAGTGAAGTCATTGTATTTCTTAAGATTACTAGTAATGGCCTTACGGAAGCTTTTGTTGACCCCAGGAGCCATGGCGTAGTCAAAATTAGGAATAGACTGGCCACCGTGCTGCTCGTTTTGATTGGCTTGGAGGATGATGGCAGCAAGAGCGCCGTAGCTACCTATAGAATTAGGAGTGCGTAGATGGCCATGGCCGGTATTAAAACCGCCGTCTTTAAACAATTGCAGAGGATCAGTCTGGCAGCAAGTGAGAGTACCGGTAGCGTAGAAGTCGAGGTCGTGGATGTGAATCTCTCCATTATCGTGCGCAGCGGCAAATTCTGGGCGCATCAAAACCGTCTTGGCGAAAATCTTCGAGCCTTCGGCGCCAAACTGGAGCATCTTGCCCATGGCGGAGTTGCCATCAACATTGGCATTGCCGCGCTTCACATCAGAATCTTCGGAAGCATCAGCTACGGCGATAGTCTTGTAGATACTCATGAGATTGCTCTTAGCCTCGCGAATACGGTTGCGTTCTTGGCGGTAAGTAATATATTCCTTAGCGGTACGCTTAAAAGCGGACTCCATCAAAACTCGTTCGGTAATATCTTGAATCTGCTCGACACTAGGCGTGCGCTGCTTAATAGTTTCTTCGGCGCGCTTAATGACTTTCTCGGAAAGTTGCTTGGCGCGATCGTGCTTGAACTCTTCGGTGACCAAGCCAGCTTTGGCGATGGCTTCGGTGATCTTTTCTGGGTCGAAGTTGACGATTTCTCCGTCGCGCTTGACAATTTTCTTGAACATACAAAAAATATTACCTCTCTGGCCGGTGGGCGGCCTTATGTTTGTTTGTACCTAAATTTTTGATTAACTTATATTGGGTGACGCTATATGTAGCGTCTTATGTATATTTTATGACACTAGATATGGTGTGTCAACTGCGAAAATGCTGGCGGTTAGGTGCAAATATGTACAGGGGTGGCCTCCCTATTCGTAGATGAGCAAAATTGTGGAAAAATGGTGAGGAGGTTAAAAATACATTTTATGGCAATGTGGTTTTATCTATCGTGAAAGGCTTATATAAATGCATCTAATGTTATGTTTAGCCTCCTCACTCCCTCAACCGGCACGATACCTCTGATTTAGCGGATTTTGAGCTGGATTTTCGGAAAATTTGGGGCTAGGCAAAAATAGCTAGCTCGTGATACAATGAGATTGTCGAATACTACACAAGATTTTTTAATTTGACTACTATGAAGTTTCTGCCTAGGAAACGACATCGTAGGACAAGGTTTTGCAGAAGCAGTAGCCGAAGCAAGTCTTGTGTAGGATTCGACACCCCCTACGGTGTCGTTTTTTAGTGCAACCGCTCAGCATAGCATTGCTTATCTTTTTGATAGTGAAAATCGACACCACGGATAATAAATATATTTACAACAAAAGGAGGGCTAAATGCACAACCAAATAAATATTAAAGGTAAACTAGGGCGACTAGGGCGAAGTAGTAGGGCTTCGCTACGTCCTAGGCATAATATTATGTATAGAATGATGCATAATGCATATAGTATTTCGATAGGCTGTGCATTTGCCCTACTTTTGTTAGGTGGGATATGTATTAATCCTACTGGGCTTAGTAATAGTATGAATGGTGGTGTAGGTAGTAATGGCAGTGCTTATGCAGAAGAAGGCATCAGTACACAAGCAGACGGGATGAGTGTATCGCTCACTATGGATGGGGACGTAAATACACTGACAGATAATTCTAAAGCTGGACAAGTAAACTATATAAGTAGTGGATTTACAGTAACTACAGCTAATGTAGATGGATATAATGTATATGTACAAACGGCTCCTGGAAGTACTAATAAACTCACAAATGGAAGCCTGACAGTAGACTTTGTAAAGGTAGATACACCAACAAGTGAGTTTACGGATAATACTTGGGGATATGCGGTAGATAGTACAGGAGCAAAACCAGAGAACTTAAAGTATAATCCAGTACCAGATAGTGCTACTACGGCACTAAACCCAGCGTATTCTTCTACATCCACAGGAGAAACCAGGAACTTTACCATTAACTTTGCTACGAAGTTTGGAGCCAATGCTACTCCAGGACATTATACTACTGGTATCCTGCTTTCTGCGGTGGCGGGGGCGGAGGAAGTAGTGGAGTTTCCAGGGTTTAACTCTATAACGTATATGCAAGATATGAATCCTACTGTTTGCGCTAATGCTGCTATTGGAGAAACCAAACAACTCATAGATACAAGAGATTTAAAAAAATACTGGGTTACTAAACTGAAGGATAACAATTGCTGGATGACGCAGAACTTAGACTTAGATATACCTGCGACTGGCCTTGAGACTGGTGACACAGATTTGACTGCTAATTGGAACAGCGATTCTACTACTAAGCCTGTAGCTACTCAAGCTACTGACGCTGGACCCAGTGGTTTTAGAGGTACTAATACTGTAGCTTCATATGATCCTGGAATTAAATATTGTAGCGAAAATACTACAGATCAATGTAATTTAACTAGCAGTAATAATAATGGGCATGATGCGGTAGGTAATTATTATTCTTGGATGGCTGCTGCAGCAGGTACTGGCGTAGGTAAAGATAATGATGGCGATATTGCACCTTCTAGTATTTGTCCTAAAGGATGGAAGTTACCATTAAGTGGCAGTAGCAATAGTACAGTAAGTGGATCATTTAAATACTTGGTAGATGCGTATAGTATAGGTAATAATGTAGCAGGCAGTACGACAATTAAAGCTGCACCACTCTATTTCGTCTATGGCGGGGTCGCCTATGATAGTTCTCTGGATCGTGTTGGCTCCCACGGATATTGCTGGTCTTCTACGGCTGCCTCAGCTACCTACACCTACTACTTGAGTTTCGCTAGTAATTTCGTTAACCCGTCCGATAAATACTATCGTGTCAGTGGTTACTCCGTCCGTTGTGTGGCTAGATGATTGTACAGATTAGCCAAGGCTAACCAAAAAACAGAGCACAGGCCTGCTCTCGCAGTATTTCCTTAAAAAATATGCTTGCATAAAACGCATAAGTTTAGTAAAATTAAATTAGAAGTTAAAGAATAGTACTACTTCTTAATATGAATATTTAAAATACTTATATTAAGAGTAGTATTATTTTGTTTTGTAACGGGCTTTTTCTTGCGTTGGAATAAGCCCCTTACTAACTCTACCAGTCGTTTGATGTTATTCATTATCACCTTTCTGATTCCTTCTCTCCAAAATACAACTCCACACCCTACCAAACTATAAAATAATAAGCCGAACCTGTGCTCTAACTCGCATTGTAGCACAAAGAAAACGAGACTAACAAGCACAAGTTTGTTAGTCTTTGCAATTTCATATGCTATGCAACATTAAGCCAACCATTCTACCGCCCTTTTCATTAAACCTACAAGCACGAGTCTATTAAAAATCCCAATTTTACGTTCTTAGAGTTAGCGCTTGCGTTGGCTTTTGAGCTTTTTATAAACTTCAAGAATAAGAAGTGGTAAAAAGAAGGCGCAGAGAGCCGTAAGCGCAATTGCCCAAAGTGGCACGGAGACGACGTTCATTACTCGAGCCAACGGGCTAAAGAGCGCAAGAACCTGCAAGAGCACGGCGGCGCCCATAGCAAAGTGAAAAGAACGGTGTGGGACTTTGAGCCGCTGCCAGGCGGATTCGTAGATACCGCGCACCGAGACGGCATTACTCCATTGCATTACGACTAGGGCAGTGAAGGCAAGGGTATTAGCCTGCTCGTGATTTTGGAAGATGAAATCAGCAAGGAAGTAAGTCCCCATAGTGCCAAGCGCCATAATACAAGCAACCAGAATCATACGCCCAATCATGTTTAGTGGGAGAATAGGAGCATTTTTAGCTTCGGGCTTTTGACTGAGGACGCGTTTCTCGGGCGGCTCGAGACCGACCGGTATGACCATGAGTGAATCCGTCACGAGGTTAATCCAGAGAATCTGAATTGGCGTAAGCATTTGCCCGCCGGTCAGAATGAGTGCACCGAGCATAGTCAAGACTTCGCCCGCATTAGTAGCTAAAAGATAACTGAGCATGCGCCGGATATTAGCGAGGACGGTGCGGCTTTCTTTAATAGCTTCGGTGATATTTTTAAAATTATTATCGAGTAGAACGATATCCCCGGCATCCTGCACGATAGAAGGGCTATCACCCATGGCGATACCGACATGCGCGCCCACAAGAGCCGGGACATCGTTAACACCGTCACCGGTCATAGCACAGATTTCCGTCTGCTTAATAGCAGAGAGGATACGATATTTATCCTCGGGAGTAACGCGTGCAAAAATAGTAGTATTACGCACGAGATCAGCTAAATCACCGTCGCTAATATTGCCAAGTTTAGAGCAATCAAGCACCTGTGAGGCGTCATCGGCTAAGCCAATCTCACGGCCAATAGCAAAGGCCGTACCAGCGTGATCGCCAGTGACCATTTTAGTACGGACACCCATGCGCGCAGCTTGACGAATAGCAGCAGGGACTTCTTTACGTATGGCATCGGCTACGGCGATAAACCCTTGGAATTTTAGTTTGGTATCTTTATCGAGGCGATGGAGCTCGTTGATTTCTTTATCAATGATGCCGCTAGCAATAGCAACGACTTTATAGCCCTTTCCAGCAAGCTCGATTAGTTTGTCTTCGGCGGCAGCCAGCTGAGAGCCACTCAGCTCAGTGCGAGCTAAAATCACTTCTGGCGCACCTTTTAGTTGAAGCGTAAAGCCACCACGTTCACGACGATACAGATTGCCTGACATTTTAATACTTTGATCAAAAGCATAAGTGCGGAGGGGCTCAGGAGTGCAGAGTTTGTAATGATTTTGATAGAGATAATCAATGATACAGGTATCGAGCGGATCAATAGCGGTAGCGTCGCGATTCTCCCCTACCATTACACCTTCAGTAATAGCAGTGCAAGCGAAGGCGTCGCGGAAAGCTTTGGCGCTCAGCTCTGGAGCCCAAGTTTCTTGAAGAGCAAGACGGTTCTCGGTAAGGGTACCGGTCTTATCACTAGCAATAGTAGTGACGATACCGATAGACTCAATAGCACGAACTTCTTTAATAAGAGCCTTTTTCTTAGCCATGCGCGCCGCGCACAGTGCTAGGATAATCGAAATTGCAATCGGTAGACCCTCTGGTACGGCAGAGACCGCCATAGCGAGCGTAAATTCTAAAGTTTGCAAAATGCCAATACCATCAAATAACTGAATAATGAGAATAATCACAGCTAGGACTAGCACAACTAAGGCAATCTGTCCAACTAATTTATCCATCTTGGCCTTGATCGGGCTTTCTTCGCCTAGAGAGGAGGCGAGCGAAGCAATGCGGCCATATTCGGTATTATTGCCAGTCGAGGTAACGATAAACCTGCCCTTGCCCGTGACGACGAATGACCCAGAAAAGACCATGTTGCGACGTTCATAAACTTTCTTCTCGCCAGAAATTGCTTTAGCATCTTTGGCGATAGCTTCGGACTCACCCGTAAGCATAGATTCGTTAGTGAGAAGGCCGGATTCATTAAGAATACGTCCATCAGCAGGAATGCGATCCCCTTCATGCAAGATGACAATATCACCGGGAACCAGCTCGGTAGCATCCTGCTGTTGTTCATTCCCTTCCCGTAGGACGGTAACGCTTTGAATAGTGCTGCGCTTTAGACTCTTAAGAATGCGGTCCGTAGAAAACTGCTGCACGTAAAAGATCACGGCGTCAAGGATAATAATCACGAAGATAGTAATCGCTTCAAGCCAATTCCGTTGCAAAAGCGATAAAACCATAGCGATAAGAAGAATCACCATAAAGATGTCCATAAATGGTTCTAAAAGCTTCCGCCAAAGTGGCGTCTCGACGACGTGCAAAGTATTTTTACCATAGATGGCTTGACGTTGCAAGGCTTCTTTATCACTTAAGCCGTGCTCAGGATTAACCTTTAGCTTCTCTAGGGCCTCCTTAGTTGTCTGGTTATAAAAATCAGCCATAGCTTAAGTATAAACGTTCCTAAAAAATTTGTCCAGTAATACTCTGCGGATTGCGTGCAAAGTCGACGACATCCTGCCAGACGTCTTGCTTACCGATTTCGTTGAGGATTTCGTGGCGCATGCCGGGGTAGAGGCGGCTCCGCACATCAGTATAGCCAACCTTGCGCATAAAATTGACCGCTTTGGCAAAATCACGATGACTAATAATGCATGGGTCGTCGCTGCCGGCGATGAATAAGATAGGTAAGGTAGGGTTCTGGAGCTGCCAGCCTTTTTTTCTATAAGTCTCTAAAGATAAGCTAAGTAGTGCCTCATAACCATTAAGGGTAAAATTAAAACCGCTTTTTGGGTCGGCATCATAAGCGGCGACAACTGCCGGATCGCTGACAATCCAAGAATTTTCGCTACCTTCATTGGGGAAGCGCTTACTAAAATTACGATTAAAAAGATTGCTAACTAACCGGCTGCGATAGCGATCGCCGCGAAAGAGCTTAATGGCACGGACTAAGGCTCTACCGGCGCGAGCAGCAAGATTTTTGCTAGGTGAGCCACAGATAATCAGACGATTTAGCTCATAATCGTATTGCTTGGCATAACAGCGCGCAATCAACGACCCCATACTATGGCCAAGCAGAGTCAGCGGCAAGCCGGGATATTGTGATTTGATATATTCAGTAATCTGATGCACATCTGCAACAACACCGTCCACACCATGTTCATAAAAATACCCTAAATCTTGGCTACTCTTAACGCTGTCGCCATGACCACGGTGATCATGAATAATAATGACGAAGCCTTGCGCAGCGCAAAACTCCATAAAATCGTAATAACGGAAACGATGCTCGGCCATACCGTGGACGATTTGCAGAATAGCTTGCGGATGCTCGGGGATAAAAAGCGAAACGCCGAGGTCTAAGCTATCATGGTTACTAGTGATTCTGAATTCTTGCCGTGTTACCATAAGCTAATTGTAGCATGTTTCTAAGAAAAAGCTGAAGATTTGATAAATAATAATTATACTTTTTACATGAGAAAGTTCGATTGCTACAGTTTAGCATAAGTAAATGTTGTAAGAATACAACATTTATGACTGAGTTAGTGCTCTTGCTTTTGCTAGAAAGCGTGTTATAATACTGACATAGACTATGTCTAAGCTCATTAGAATAACGGAAATTGAGCTAAGGAGATTTTGTTGCTAGAAGGAGGTTGCTATGTCAACTAAAATTCCTCAAGCGAGTCCAGCAGAAGTACGCGAGTACCTGGATCTACTGGAGCTAATTACCAAAAGCTTCACCAACCCTAGCGTCTGCGACGCACACCTAGACGAACTGCCAGAACCTGAGTATAGTGAGGAACGGTGGTTTATTTTGCGGATGATTGGGAAATCGAACATTTCCATCGGCAAAATGGACCGCGATATGCTGCGTAATGGGCCGGTGCGGAAGTTTAATGACGCACGCCTGGACGCGGCTAAGCAAATTCATCTCGCGCATAACCTCGTGACGAACGAGATGCGCTGGCGCCTTTATTCCGACCAGAAAAAGGAACTATGCACGGCACACGGATTGCTTTCTCAGCAGATTGACGGTATGGCCGAGCGCAAGGCGAACTTTTCTAGTCAAGCACTCTACGAGCAGCGGTGGCAGGATTTGGCGCGGAAGTTGTTGGATTGTAACGATACCTTAATGCAGACATATCAGTCGCTGATTACCGTAAGCCAAGAGTTTTGCCAGCTACTCAACCAAGCCTATACTACTGAGTATATGTATGGTCACCCCTGGGTGAGAGGTGCGCTAGCGCCGGCTGCTCCGGAGGGCTACTCGGAGACGGCGGCTTATTATGAACTGCAGCGCAATGAGTTCTATGCCTCGCAATTTCATGAAGTGAGCTGCGCGGTGCATCTGCGCCAGAAACTGAAGTGGAAAGCACCGGTGTTGGAGCCGGTAGGCGTGGCGGCCGAATAGCCAACTTAGCAATTCCGGACATGATTAGCCTCCTCGACTCGAGGGGGCTTTTCTTTTTGTAAGTTCTTCCAACACAAAGCATTGTTATATAAATACACTTTTCTTGGGCCGCTCCGGGGCGCTTGCCCAAGTCTTAGACCCTTCGAAAAGGTATTTATATAACAATGCGCTTGCGAGAGAGAGGATTATTTTTGCAAAACTTGACAAAGTATGATATATTTAAAAGATAGGCCGTGTACAGGCTTAAAATCTGTCGTGCCTTGTACTTTGATGATGCAGACGCGACAAAATCTGAGGAGGAAGTATGAGCAATTTCTCTCGTAGTTTCATTGGGTCCAGCGCCAGACTGCAGCAGACCTCTAGCCGCCAGTCTCGTGCCAACGGAGCCGCACAGACTCCTACTGAAACGCAGACCACCCCACAGTACCCCGCTGCGCGGCTGAAAGATGCCTTCGGCAATCAGGCGAACTATCATGTGGCCGAGAACTATTTGATGGTGGAGCAGACGGCACGTTTGGCGCCGACGAATTTTCGCTACGCCTGCAAGCTGCCTCTGCCTATCAATGCGGCGGGACGCCCGATGAGTCCGATCGTTTTCCAAGCGGCTCCGGAAGTGGCGGCGATTTTTGGTGTGGATTTTGATGGCAGCCATGAGCCGGAGATTCTCTGCGGGCGCTTTAGCGAAGAGCTGATTAAGAACAGCAAGGTGTTCATGGTGGCGGATAGTTACCAGGCCGTCGTGAAGGCGCCGGATGTTTTAATCAAGGTGATTTGGAACGCGGAGCACCACGGCAAAGAAGCGAGCCTGGCCAAGGTGCTGGGGGCGAAGCATTTTAACTCCGTGACTAGTAATACTGGTTGCCGCGGGATTGATTACTGGATCTTGCCTTGGACACAAGCCAAAGACCCGCAGTTGGCGAAAGATTGCGTTTTGATGTGGGCGCGCGAGCGCTTTCCGCAGGAGTAAAGATTATTCGGCCGAAGATGTTAGACGTTACTACCAGTTTCGAGATTGCCATATTGTCGCTCTGGATTTGAGTTGGTTTTGCTAGTTTTGACTGGCAATTGCTGACTTTTGCGGATCCGCCCCTGCTGGGGGCGGATTTTTATAGGTCTGGATGAATTGTTATTTAGACTGAGGCAAATTTTAGAGATATTGCTAGATTTTTAAAATTTTATGGTATAATGGAAGTATGCCCGTGTGGTGGAATTGGTAGACACGCATGCCTTAGGAGCATGTGCCTTTAAGCTTGCTGGTTCAAGTCCAGTCGCGGGCACCACGGCCTCTGGAGAGGTCTTTTTTGTTCATGCTCCATAGTCAGTCTTAGGGAGCCGTGTTATAATATATAAATAATGGAGAAGAAACCACAATTAGTTTTGTTACACGGGTTATTTGGAGCGCCGCTGGGTCTGAAGGAGCTGGCGGCTAGTCTTAGGTCGGCAGGATACGAAGTGTTTGTGCCGGCGGTACCGCCGTTTGCCGGTAGTGTCGAGGTGTGGGCGAGACAAGCAGCCGATAATAGCGATTTAGATCAGCGGTATGCGGAGTATTTTCGGGAATACTTTGCAAAGAATAAAATCACGCAGCCAGTACTAATCGGGCACTCGATGGGGACTTTAGTAGTGAGCAGCATCTTGGAATATCATCCAGAACTAGCGAACGAGAAAATCATCTTATTATCCCCGATTTCGCGACAGCCCAACGCCTTGATTTCCAAGGTATCCGTATTATCGGCGTATTTGCCGCCAAAGGTGACGGGTTGGATTACGACGCAATTTTTGATCGTGCCGCGAAAGCCAAAAGTTTTCCGAGAAATTCTAAAAATGGTGAATCAATGCAGTTTGGAACAGCGCCCAAACAACCATTATATTAAAGAAGCGACGAATTTCTCGACCGATGAGACGATTGTGGAGAAATTAAGTAAAATGGTGCCGACTAAGCAACATTTCCAGATTTTACTACTGGCGGGCGAGCATGATCATTTGATTTCCCAAAAGGCCACGCGCCAAGCAGCAAAACAATTGAATGATTTGTCGGATGGAGCGATGGCGTGTGAATGTGATTTTTTAGAGAAGACCGGGCATTTACATAATTATGAGAAGCCACATGAGACGGCGCAGCGGATTATTGAGTTTTTGGAGCAATAAGCAGGACTTGTTTAAGACGGTAGGAAAATGTTTGAGAAGGTAGAGTTTTAACTCGGGATTTCGCTAAGGTGTTATTGATTATTTCTTGTAAATAGAAATCTGCGCACGGGCATAAATGTGTCGTGAGACTAGCCGCAAGCCATTGATGACCAGCTCACCGAGTTCTTTAGGGGAAGAGAGCGCAAAGGTTCCACCGGGTCGCAAACAGGCTGCGAGTTGATTTAGCTCGGCTAAATCGATTTTGTCATAAGGAGGATCCGCAAAGATGACATCATATTGAGCGGAGTGATCTGGAGACGCGGCAAAATTTTTGACTTTTTGACAATAGATAGTACCATGAGCGTTTAATAAATCGAGGTTTTCTTGGATAACTTGAGCAGCTGAGTGGCTGGATTCGACAAAATCAACTATATTGGCGCCGCGACTGAGAGCTTCGCATCCCAATGCACCGGAGCCAGCATAGGCATCGAGTACGATGGCATACTCCACATTGACCATATTAAAGAGGGCGAGTTTTTCCCTGGCGCCCATAGGGTGTGTGAGTGCAGAACGCGGAGATTTAAGGCTACGACCGCGATATTTACCAGAGATAATCCGGAGAGCATTAGGATTCTGCGCCATTGGCTTCTCCTTGCGGCTGCAATTGATAAGCTTCGCTAGCGGCAGAATACCAGGCGAGCGCAATAACTTTGACCATTTCTGGAAAAAGAACTTCTTTGGTCTCACGGGCAAGCTCGGTGGTCCAGCCTTCAGCAAGGAAACGATCATACATTTTAAACTGACGAATTTTGGCGAGACTCTGGCAAAATAGCTGTTCAGTGTTTAAATTCTGTAGGTCCGCCACAGAAAGGTTCACTTCTAAAGCCTTTGAGGGCATGGCAGCGGCAATCATCAAAGCACCATATTCGTAAGCGATATGTTTAGTCATATGTCCGCCGGCGCCCCAATAGAGCCAGTTATTGCGCATGGTTTCTAGAGGGTTGCGCCCGTGCATCACGCCCTTGAGCGGCTCACCAAAGAATTTGACCATTTCTTTATCCGTCATCAGCTCATCCTTGATGTCGGTAAGTGGAAAATGATGCGCCGGGGTAAGACCATCAACAATCATATGCGCCATCCAAGCTGCCTCGTAAGCAGCACGGATATGATCCTGAGACCTAAGTGCTCGTACCAGATTCCAGTGATGATCTAAAATCATGGTTAAGACCGAACGCTCGTCTGCGCCAGCGTGATGATGCTCGGCACCAAAGTTAAGCTCTGGCTCGCCCACTAGCATATGCGAGGGTTCATCAATGCCAGGGCTTTTGCGCTTCAGCCCGTCAGGACCGCGAGAGCCTTCAAAATGCAAGATTTCTTTGGCGATGGGGAAGTATTTGCCCCGGGGTAAAATTTTGCCCAAGCTAGCTCTGGCGGCTTGGTCAAGCTTTTGGTGTGTGCCGACCATTTTGCCGGAGAGCTTAGAATCTTTGGCGAGGGCGATAGTAGAAAACATAGCTTATCTATATATTATACAATATATTTTTTCTTAACTACCAGTTTCATGAAGGATGGAGAATAATGTGTTAATATTTTTCCTTTGGGTTCACAATTTCTGGATGTTTCTCGAAATAATAATCGCGTAATGGATAACCCAAGATGCGGACTATTTCGTCAACAGTTTTGCCATTATTAAATGCCCAGGCTTGAATCGGTTCAAACTCCTTGGCATTAAACTTATTGCTCATAATACGGTATGCTTTGTCTTGTGTATCGTATTGCGAGCGGGGTTTTTGCGCCTCGAGTTCGGCTAAGTATCTATCTTTGTTGTCTTGGAATATTTGATATGCGCCACTGTCTTTTACCATTTTCCAGCCCTTCTCCGTCAGCTGGACTGGACTATGAGACTGTGCCGATTGAGTTAGATTATCTATAGACTTTTGAATATTCTGAGCCCGTTCATCCAATACGGCTACGCTTGTAGTTAGCGTACGAATATCCTTGCGATTCTCTTTATCTCGCTCTTCGAGCTGGTCTACTTTTTCTTTATATTTACCTAGAGTTAAGAAACTCGTGGCGATTGCTCCGACTAGCGATATACCAACACTCACTAATAATGTTATCCAGTCCATAAATATATTCTCTCCTTATCTATATTTTATCAAAAACGAGAAATGCCGGCAAGGCTGACATTAATGTCTGGCATTGATGTCTTTATTCTCTATACTGGGAGTAAATGTATCAGAGCCCTCGTTCTTTAAGACTTCCTGGAGCTAGAATATCCTATGTCTTTATTTCATGCTCCATCAACGCCAAAACTTGATCTTAAGATCAAGTTTTTCGTTTTTCTACTCTCTCGTGATTCTTATTACGCAAAGCATAAAAAGTAGTAATTTGCTATGCAGGAAGAGTACTCGGCTTAGCCTTATCACCCCTTCAACCGACATGCAATTGGATTTATACTAAACCATAATAATTAATTTATTGGTTTATTATGCGGTTCTTTTAGTCGGTTTCGGAAGCGATAAAGCTAAACGTCTTTTTTCTTCCGTTGTCGATTACCTAGCAACGCAACGGACAGGGAGAGCAGATGAGCGAGCTCGAGAGGTATAGTTTGGCGAAACCTCGCTAGCGTTTAAGAAGAGCGAATACGCATTTTTATATTGCTGACCATTATAGCTGAGATCATAAGCAGTTGCACTCCAGCACAACCCATTAGAACTAGCACTCGCTAAGTATCCATTCGAAACATCCCCACTACGGACGTAATAATATGGTGGATTTCTTAGAGCAAGGCTACCGGTGCTGTTGCTGGTAATGCCGCCCGCTGAAATTAAGTTGCTAAATGAACCACCATACGCTCCAGTTGGTAAGCTCCAACCGTCTGGACATATGCTACCAGAAGCTTCTTCATTCGTGGTTGTTGCGCTTGTTCCAGTACCGTTTGTAGCAGCATACCAGTTGTAATAGTTACCTACTAGATAATGGTCTAGTATTGCACTTGATTGATACTTAGCATAGTAAATTCTACATACAGTAGTTTTAGTGTCGCTGAACTTACCATATGGGAGCCCGGCAGTTTTCGTACAGAGGGTAGTACCGTCAGTACCAGTATAGCTTGAGCTTGCAATGAAATTAGGATCATTGGTTGGAGTCCACGAGACTTCGGTCGTGAAATCAATTGTTCCTAAATTGTCAGCGCAATTCGTCGCTGGCGTATCATTACACACATATTTTTCTCCTGGATTGTAGTATTTCCCTGTTGTATCGTCACTAGAGAAATTTCCAGTGACTGATGTAAAGCCGGATCCACCTCCATCATAATCTAGGTTCTGTGTCATCCAACAAAGCCCATCTTTTTGTTTGGCTACCCAATACCATTTGTCGTCGCGAGTATCACGCAATCTACCTTCAGTACCGGTAGGAATGGAATCGCATTTAGCTTTGGTGATTTCCTGCATAGTAGTGTAGCTAGCAAAATCAGTAATTGCGGTAACATCTTTGGCATTGGCGGCTATACTAAGTAAGACATTAGATTGATAGTGGTCGGCGGGGTTGTTGTTACCGATATTAGCGGCAAAGGCCAGAGTATAAGGTTTATCGGTGGCGGTAGTGCCGCCTAGAGAAGACGCAACAGTAGCGCCGCTGTCTGGTACTTTATTGTAGCGAAGTTTAGCTAAATCGCCGTCGTTAGAGATACTGCCTTCGGTGAGAGCGTAACCCCATCTATTAGTGGGGATACTATTACCGGCAGTGTTATCATCCACTCCGCTAATTTCTATAGTTGTATTGGTCTGACCTTTGAGGTTGCCATTACTGCCATTTCCGGCTTGAACGAAGATAGAGTAGTTTTCTGTACCAGTGGCAGTAACGTTAAACCCGATAGGCTGATAGGCAATAGTACCAGCCGTAATATTCTTTTGGGCAAGATTAGTATTGCCACTAGCACTAACGCCGCTAGTAAGGGTCAGCGAAACAGCAGGCGTGTCATTGCTAAGTAATACAGGTTCGTCGGCGTAGACGGAGCGGGTGACGTTAGGGCTGAGAGCAAGGATAGTCAAAACGGTAAGACTGAAGAGACTGAGAGCGGGGATTGCCCTAGAGATAGTAGTATGCCAATGATTATGGCTAGAGTTAAGATGACGTGATAGTGAACCGTCACGGCATCGTTGTCGATGTTTGTTATGGTTATGGTTGGTTAAGGTGTGTTTTTGCATCATGATGTGCAAACCCTCCTGTGTTATAGTTAGAAATAAATATATTTATACTTTTCCGCGGAGGCGACACTTTTATATTCTAAGTATCAAAAACACTGGGCGCAATCATGCGTTCCTTACAGCATTGAGTAACGTATTGATTAACTGCAGATAATATATACTTTCTTTTGACTATGGTTATATCACCACAAAAAGAATGCGCAACTTCATACTGCTCATTTTTGCGGCTCTAGTGCTAATATTCCTTTTGTAATGGAAAGTTTGCAACGACCTAAGACACAAAAATGACGCCACTACGGGTCGCACAACCATTCCGAGATACATAGTTAAAACTACTAATCTGGCGTAGTGACGTCATCTTTGACTAGTAGTATTTGCGCAGCTCTATATGAGCGGCCTATGTATCGCAATAAAAATTGCGTGAAATGGTTGTGCGATTTTATTGTAACAAAAATTTCGGAGGATATCTAGACTAGATATTGTAGAATATTATGGTCTAATATGGCATATTAGTGTAATATACAATATATCATATATGAGATAATCAGTATTAGCTCTCCGTTACAAGTGTTCAGGCCATGATCTGGTTTCAATCTCCGCTAGTTTAGCGTAGTCAGCTGCTGGTATTTTTTGATGCGGCAGGCAAGTTCTGGGTAATCTCGTAAAGCATGGGGGAGCTTGGCAAATTGCTCAGCGTGATGACTAGCTTGAGAGATAAGCTTAGTGTCGGACAAATTAGCAACTTGGAGATTCAGCTCGCCATGCTGCATGGCGCCGTAAATTTCCCCGGGGCCGCGGATTTTGAGGTCAACTTCAGCAAGATGGAAGCCGTCAGTAGACTTTTCCATTTCGCGGAGTCGCCGAGAAGGCTTATCTTCGCCAGTAGTAAGTAAGAAACAACTAGCAGGCTGATCGCCACGCCCAACACGTCCACGGAGCTGGTGGAGCTGAGCTAAGCCGTAGTTCTCCGCATCTTGAATAATAATCATATTAGCATTCGGCACGTTTACGCCCACCTCTACCACAGTGGTAGACACGAGGATTTGTACCTTGTTCTTGGCGAAGTCGTCCATGATCTGATCTTTCTCATCGGGCTTCATTTTACCGTGGAGTAGGCCAACTTTAGCCTCGGGGAAGAGGGCAGCCAGCTTCTTAGCCTGGCGCTTTACTGGAGTGGCGTTATTGGCATTCTTCTCTTCTATAACTTGGCAAATCCAGTAGATTTGTTGTCCTTTTGATAATAATTCGCGCATTTTGGGAAATAGTTCATCACGCTGTTCATATTCGTTGAGGATTTTGGTAACAATCGGCTGGCGACCCGGCGGAAGCTCATTGAGGAGTGAGACATCAAGGTCGCCAAAAATCGTGAGTTGAAGTGAGCGCGGAATAGGAGTAGCCGTCATGGAGAGTAAGTGCGGGGCGGTATCGGCGGGAGATTTAAGCAAAAGCTTTTGCCGCTGCCCCACACCAAAACGATGCTGTTCGTCAATAATACAAAAGGCCAGCGCCTGAAACTGCGTGTCGTCAGTTAGCAGCGCATGTGTACCGATGACGAAGTTGATCTCTCCGTTGGCAATTTGGGCTTTGAGCTGTTTTTTACCCTTAGTAGCGCCGGTGAGCAGGGCAACGGTAGGGAGTATAAGGTGGGGATTTTTCTGCTTTAACTTAGAGAAAAGCTCACTGAGTCCCTCGTAATGCTGCGTAGCTAGAATCGCCGTAGGAGCAAGGAGTGCCACTTGATAGCCGTGATAAGCAGTCTGCGCCGCGGCGAGGGCAGCGACAATAGTTTTACCAGAGCCAACATCACCCTGCAAAAGGCGGTTCATAGGAGTGGTTTTCTCTAAACTTTGTAAAATATCCCAGGTAGCGCGGCGCTGCGCTCCGGTAAGTTTGAAGGGGAGGCTTTTGACGATTTCTTGAGTAAGCTCAGCTACAAAAGGTAATGACGTGGCCCTAAGGCGCTGATTATCTTGTTTGTTAAGTTTAGCTGCGAGAATTAGCTCAAAAAGTTCTTCATAAGCTAAGTATTGACGGCCGCGCTCGGCATCAGCTGGATCTTCGGGAAAGTGCGAGGCAAAAAGTGCTTCGGCGCGGGCGCCGGGCTTTACAAAATCGGGATTATCTGCTGTACAAGGTAATAGATCTGGGATTCTGGCAAAATCATTACGCAGGCCGGCAATGACTTTTTGGAAAGTAGAAGGTTTGATAGTGCTTTTAGCGGAATAGATCGGCTGAAAGCCAGCCAAGTCGCCATCTTTCTCTACATCCTGTACCAAGACCGCTGAAGGCGAAGTGAGGACATAGCGCCCGTTTTTGAGCTCGTACTTGCCAGTAAAGAAATATTCGCGGTTGCTATCGAATTGCTTGGCACGATAAGGCTGATTAAACCAGACCGTGCGAATGGCTCCGGAATCGTCCCGAATCACGCCCTCGGTAATTGTGAGGCGGCGGCGCGTAGTACGGATAATCCGGAGATCGCTAATCTTGCCGCGCACTACGACGTTACCAGGTTTAAGGTCCTCGATGCTGACGGTAGTTTGATAATTCTCGTAAACTCGTGGTAAGCAATAAAGTAAGTCGCCGACAGTGCGAATGTTGGCGTTTTGCAAGAGAGCGGCCGTTTTGGGGCCGATGCCTTTGACACTCTCCACTGGCGCCGACATGTCCATAAATCCATTATAGCATCTTTTGGGGAGAAGGCGGAGATTTTATCTTCCGCAATCTCTGCAGTCGTCGCCCTCATTCGAGGATTGGTGAGCTCAGTAGTAAGCGTAGGTCTTTATATTTTCACTAACGTTCACCGGTGGAGCTTCTTCATAATAATGTCTAGAGATTAGGCTATGTTATACGAATTTTCCAAAGCGCTATCTCCTTTTCTAGCGTGGGGCTTGCACTGTAAATTAGCCCTTTTCTGCGCTGTCCTTTGTTAAAAATAATGTCATACACTGGCCAGCCTAGAAAGATTGCCCGGATGGGCAACTTTCTAGGTGTCGTCAGGAATATACATTATTTTCTAACAAAAGATGATGAAACGCTTAGAAAAGAGAATTTACGGTCGCCCCACGCTTACTTATAATAAAAATGCTGAAGACCTACTGCACCAAGCATAACCTTTCAGAGAACAACTTTTTGGGCCGTAAAAGTCCCATTTATCTAGCGACACAGCGGACCGCAAATCCAAAAGAGCGTACATTATAATAATTAGATGGCACTTTTCCATATTGTAAGTTGAAGAAAAAAGCATGATTACCGTCTTTTGCTTTAGCGGACCAATATTCTGCATATGTTCCGCTAGTTAATTTTCCTTGATATAATTCTCCGGCAAAAGTTAGGTAATAAGGCGCCTCAACTAATTCTGTTGTAGGGTTTTCAAGCATGTTTGCTAAAAATATAAGTGACTTGCTGGATAAGTTGATATGAGGTAGTTGCCACTGGGCTGGGCATATACTGCCCGGAGCGTCTGCATCTGCTAGGTTTTTGCCTGTGCCAGCCGTAGCGGCTGTATAGCTATAAAAGTTACCTTGTGCATCATGACCGTCATTTGCGCTACTTGTTAAATTGCAATTGTCTTGATTACAGAATTTGTTGCCTGGATCATAATATTTTATTACGTTATAGTTACCACCATTGGCGCTCCATAGTTCTGAGGGGCCAGTAGTGCTTGGCCAGTCGCTAATTACATCCGAAGTAACGCTAGTTAGAGTAGTGTTATTAAGATCGAGATCCAGGTTCTGCGTCATCCAGCAATTACCATCCTTGAGTTTGGCTACCCAATACTTCTTATGGTCTCTAGCGTCTTCTAGTTGGACAGTATCATTCTCATTAGCTTTAGCACAGATGGTGCTGGTCATTTGTTGCATAGTGGTAATGCCGTCAAAAATTAAGGCCTTAGGGGAGATAGCTAAAGATAAATTAATGGCTCTAGTAGAATACGTCCCAGCGGCAGCCTCATCACTAAACTTAGCAGCTAGGACGAGTTTCTTAGTAAAATCAATACTATCATTAGTGATGTCTGGAGTATCTAGATTAGTACCAGCTTCGGAGAAAGTATTATACGTTAGAGTATCATTACTACTAAGTGTCTCTCCCCAGCCATAACCCCAAGTATCATTATCCATATTACTACCAATCTTACCGGCTGCGCCATGTATAGTAGTCACACCATTGGTATCACTAAGAGTACTAGGGCCGGAGATTTGTAAGATATAGTCTTCTATATTATTAGCTGCTACGTGGACGGTATGACTACTATACATGGTAGTGCCAGTATCTACATCAATACTAGGTATACTATAATGATCATTATCTACTATCAGACTAGCTGTAGTATTACCATCATCATATGTTTCTGCAGTAGTACTAATACCATTATCTATGTTATTAGATTCATTATTAGCAGTTGTTGTATTATCCGTCTTATTGTCATTACTACCAACATCGTTATTACTACTATCATCAATAGTTTCCTTACTGCTAGCTTCATCATTGATTTCTGCATTAGGATGGCTATCTTCATTCTCTAAGGCTAAGACTGCATTACTAATATGACTTATTGTAGGATTTAGCATATAGAGATTTAACAAAAGTAGGGCAAGCATACAGCCAGTGGGAATACTATGATATATCTTTCTATTGCTAAATTGATATTTCTTATTTTGGCGCATACTTGCCCTCCTTTGGTAGTTTGAATTATTGTGGTACGTGGCGCCACTATGTATGGCTGGCTAGAAGAGCTAGGTCAGCTTTTTATGATATCAAAAACCAAGCCAAATGATGCTTTTTAGGAATAAGAATAGGTAAAGGCGAGGATATTATAGATCTGTATAAAAGGAATACTATGATTATGCAGATACATAATATATATTATTATGTATCGCCTATAACTAGCTTAAGACTAAAGAGCAGGGATTTGGTGCGGTTTGTAATAAGTAATAGAGAATACCATTATATACAAAAATGGCACCACGAGGGTGTCAAATCCATACTGATCGTCAAGAGAACTTATAAGTGTCCTGAAGAACAGGCTCGTGATGCCATTTAAGTCTTCACGGCACCTAAGCAAGCTCTCATTAAAAAACTTGACGTTTTGTATAGATTTGACATTTTTATTATAGCACATATGTTAGTTTTTGTGCGAGAAAGATTTAATTTTGGGCGGAGTTTTCTGTTTTACCCTGGCGGCGAGTGTGGGCTTTGCGCCAAGCTAAGACTTTGCCGTGGTCCCCAGAGAGGAGGACGTCCGGCACCTTCATGCCACGGAAGTCGGCGGGCTTGGTATACTGCGGATATTCGAGATTGTCGCCGTCAGAGAAGCTCTCCACATCGGCCGAGGTATCGCCGCCCAGCACGCCAGGGAGGAGACGGGTGACGGAATCGACGATAATCAGAGCTGGCAATTCCCCGCCGGTGAGGACGTAATTGCCCAAAGAGATAGGGTGGTCAACGATGGCCATAATACGCTCGTCGTAGCCCTCGTAATGCGGGCAGAGAATGATATAATGGCGTGGCGAGGGGCTAATTTTACTCGGAGAGGCACCAAAATGGCTTTCTACGGTGTTTTGATGCGAAAGTGCGGTATGACCGCGGCTAGTGTCGTTGGCACGTTCTAGACCATCGTAGTAAGCTCTAGCGGCATTTGCATCATCGAGACCAGCGTAATGGCGAGCGAGATTTTGGTTCCAGATTTCGCCAACAGGGGTGGGCAAAAAGACTTCCGCATGCGGGCTATTTTTCTTCACGCTTTCGATTGCGCCAAAAGCCGTTTCGCAGCGCATTAGCATGCCATTGCCACCGCCATAAGGCGTATCATCGACGGATTTGTGTGGCCCAATGCCAAAATCACGCAGATTAACATATTCAATCTCAATAATTCCCCGTTTTTGCGCTTTAAAAAGCATGGAACTGTCTAGATAAGACTGGAGTGCCTCAGGGAAGAGTGTAATAATCGTAAATTTAATTAATGGCATATTATGTCTATTATAGCATAAACTGGAGAAATAGGCAAACTGTTAGCTGAAGACTACTTGGCTTTAAAATGCATAGAAAGCCCCTCCGGAGAGGGGCTGAAGATCAGGAGTCAAAATCTTTGATGAACTTATAGGCGGCACCAGAATAAAGCAAGACACCATAGCCAACCAGCAGAACGATGCTACTATAAAAAAGTAAGTTGCGTTCAAAAGCGCTCAGCGCGTAGATGATAGCCTTGCTGAATATCGCTATAATTAAGATTGGTGCCATATATACAGTAAAGCTAATCGGAACAACGCCCTTGACTTGCAGCTTCTCGCAGAGATCTTGCAACTTCCGGTAAATAAAAAGGAAGGTAATTACAGTACCAAGAAGCATTATCACCGATATAATTGCCATGATAGGACGGATCTCTTCGTTGGTACCCAAGAGGAATGAAGTAGAGTTGTACCAATAGGCGAATCCCAGCAGAATACCCTCTTGCATACCTAGCGCAAGATCGAGCAGGCTACAGGCTTGCCTTCTAGTCATGCCTAGAGCTGAATGTTTCATGAGAACCTCCAATGTTAACATTATTCTTTGTCGTTGAGGGTCTTATAGATCCTGCGTAGATAAAAGATGCCTACGCACAGAATAGCCAGAAAGATGAAATTGAGGATAATCAGCCAAAGATTCTGTAAGCTCACCGGATTGCTGGGCTCAGAGTTGTCGGCAAGAGCTGACTGCGTAATAAGCACAGTATCGCTCTGGCGGTCATATCGGGTATCACTTATATCCTCGAGCGGGCCATTATAGTCAATCGTATTAACCGAAAGGGTAATTTCGGCGGCGTTGCGCCCGATTGGCAGCTGGTCATCAGGATTGTTCGTGCCCGCTAAGTACGCTCCGACCCGATCATTAAAAAGATCTTGGTCGGCGATCTTAGACGAGCCACCATCAGGGCCAGGAGTGTGTAGCCGAGCAGAGCCGGGGATATAGAGAAGTATAAGCTTCTCGTCGTCTTGAGCGCTAAATTTGGACATCGAGCACATAGTTTCTTGGTCGGTCGCGGTAAGGCAACAAATTAACTGTTGAGAGTGGTTACACTCGCGATCAGTAATAATAAGACCGCCTAAGAGGTCATCAAAGAGAGCGAGACGTGCGCCCGAGATAGCCTCCGTAGTATCAATGCGGATATGCAAGATATATTGAGTGTCGGTGCGGAGGCTGTTAACCATTTCGTCCTCTCTAGTCAGCCAGATATTGGCGGCGAGATTGCTCTTCTCGGAGTAATCGGAGGGAGCACTCTTAGCCAATGCAGAGCTGGTTAGGAGGCAGGCCAGCAGCCCAGCCAAAAGCAAACTGTGGAGAGGGTGGCGCATCAAGGAATGGCGGAATTGAGCATTCATGAGTTTTTCTCCTTATCTTTTTAAATTTCTTAGACCATGGGTCTATCTTTCCATTATAGCACACTTCGCTGATTTTGTCAATATTTTTATGCTTATTAGGACCTTGTTCCATAATTCAAAATGCGGGACAGTCTATGCTCGTCTATGGCCATAT
>CAYUCN010000009.1:0-31706 GCA_964443395.1 uncultured Candidatus Saccharibacteria bacterium
TGGCAACCATTGACCAACAATTTGTAGAATACATCGTAAAAACCCTCGTCAACAATCCTGACAAAGTTGTTGTCGACCGCGAAATTGATGAACGCGGCGTTCTTCTATCCCTCAGCGTAGACCCAGAAGATGTCGGACGGGTAATCGGCAAGCGCGGTGCTACCGCTCAGTCTATCCGTACCTTGCTTCGTGTGCTCGGTACTAAGAACGGCGCCCGCTACAATCTCAAGGTCGTTAACACCGACGAAGATGGTGAAGGCGGCTCTCACCGTGAGCCTCGCCGCGAAGTCGTAGAAGAAGCTACCGAAGAAACATATAGCGATGATAACGGCAGTGTCACTGATCAGACTCGTGCCGAAATGGCCGATCTTGACGATCTAGAAATCTAGTCATTTTAGAATCGATTCAGCAAAATAGCCCGAGTTCTGGGCTATTTTTGTGGGTCGTCACAAACTACAATTGACACTCCTGCCAAGACATGGTACAATTATACAGAAAGCGCGAGCAAAGTCGCTCTATCGTACCTTTTAGAACAGAATAAAGAGGGGGCTATCCTATGAAAGCTAAACTTAGCAATCTTTACCTTAGTCATCAGCAGTTTTTTGTCAGTATTCTCAGATACGTCCTGCTCGGGGGCATAGCGACAAGCCTGGCAGCCAGTGTATTCTGGAAAGTCAAAGAATATAATGCTGGTTTCGCCTCGTTCTCTAGCGCAATGATATGGAGTGCGTCCTTGATCGGGAATCTAATCGCGCCCATCGTTATCTTCATCTGTTGGCGCAGAATCTTTGGACATCCCATTATTGAGCTCAAAAACCAGACTCCTCCGCAAGACCCAGAGGTATTTCTTAACCAGTTGTTACTAAGAGGTTGGAGCATTATCCCCGCAGCTGTCATTTTGGCTGCCGCTGGGTGGTTTGCCCATGAGATCACTGGCCTGTTGATCGACTCTCTCGTGTCTGCTATTCTTCTGGTCTATTATATAACTTACGTCATCCTTGTAGTGGTCGCAGCATTCACGCGGCCGCCCAAGCCACGAGACGATTAAGCTAAGCTCATATTACCACGTACGCATATCTCTGTTCTGCCCACCACACCTGCGCCTGCCCAGCAGGCGCTTTTCAACATATCTGAGCCAACTGTGAGCCAATTGGGGGGGTAAGTTCAGAAATCATAACATAAGATTTATGCGGTACTCATAAAGCAACGTTGTAAAAAATACACAAAACTTATCCACCGCCATAACAGAGGTAAAATAGTAAAATGTTGTAAAAATTACAATGGATAACCTGAAAGAAAATTTCAGAAAAACCTTGTGTTAATCCTAAACTTGGAGTATAATAAAAACAGTTCGAAAGAACATAAAGGCTAACTGCGAGCCAACATAAATTAAGTTGAGAGCTTATATGTTCCAAAAAGCCATCGACCACCTAGTGGGGCGAAAGATACATCTAAAACGTATTCTGCGCCGGGGTGGTTTTTTGGCGCCGCAAGACATCGCTTTGGGGCAGGTTTATTGTGATTTATGTAATAAGCTCAAGCCATAATTGACATAAAACACAATCCATGCTAAAATAGTATTATTCTTAGCACATTAAAATTGGAAAGAAGGAAACTTAAATGTTGATAAACTTCCCCGACTCTATCCCTAATAACCCAGATATTCCTATCTGGGCAAGTACTACACCAGTCGAAGGCGCTATGCTGCCAGATTTGCTCCAATCTTTTCTCAATTCCTTAGAGATTCTGCAATCTTTCAGCCAAGACATCTCCGCGATGTTCAAGATCCCGTCGGTACTGAAGACTACGCTGCCTATCCGCTTTCATGGCCGCTACGACTATCTGAACCACGCCGCCCCAGTGCTGACGCCGCACCTTGCTCCAGAGCTTGACATACTCTCGTTGGGTAATGACCCTACCTTAATCGATGAGGCTCTCCGCTTCGCCAATGCCTATGATTTATCAGACGCCGAGCAGAGCGTAGTCATCGGCGAAGTTGCCGAGATGCTGAAAGGTGACATTAGCCGCCGTACGGATTGGCGCCTCTGGCAGGTAGACATCCAGCAAGATTATACCTTGGGATTGTACTTTGTGCATCGTCAGGATGAACTGAACATCCAGAGCGTGCGCATGCCGCTGCCTCGGCAAATGAATCTTTCTTTCCGTATCTTGAAGGACGATCTCCGCCCGCCGCAGCACAAGCTGTATCTGGATATCTGTAGTACCCGCGAGTATGGTCGTGAGTTGAAGATCGCCGAATGGCGTGATGGCTACCCACTGACGCAGGTTACTTGGTACCTGGACTCTGATAGTATCACGGCGGACGATGTCACGCGACCCGGCGGTTTCGCCATTGCCTCGCTCACTCAAGAACATTAGCTCGTATCACGAGCCACCCCCCGCTACGGCGGGGGATTTTCGTGCAATAACGACTTATAACAAAGTCAACACTGGCTTTTAAATCATTATCACTGAAAATCCCGCCCATCGTAGGGCGGGATACATGCGCATGCTACGCTTCCTGTTCTTGTGTAACCTCAGCTCGCAATTCACCGGAATCAGCCGGCAGCGCATCAGGCTCTGCTGCAACTTCTGATCCTGCTTCTTCCGTCTCCGCGGCAGACTCCTCTTTCGCCGGTTTGGTGAGGTACAGCTCCGGCTCGACATCCAGCAGCTCGCAAAAGTTATTCAGGTAGTGCTCCTCGAGGAAGTTCTCCAGAGAGCCGATTAGGTCGTCATTGATATCCTCAGTAGTCAGCATGACCGTGCAGCGATAGTCGCTGCCCAGCTCATAATGAGCCGTAATCACCCACCGCGGCACTCCACACACTTGATAATGCCGTAAAGTGGCAGTTCGAGAGCGCTGGACAACCTGCGTATCAGCAATCGTCAAATTACCAACAGTCGTCAAAGAAATAGGTACTGTCATAGAGATTCGGTTGCACACCGACGCCAGCATTATCACGCACGTGCGTAATAATGCCGTCACGGATCTCAATCGAATAGTTAGGAACAAACACTCTCCTACCTCCTGATTTTTAGCCTCTCGGCTATTATTTCACTCGCCGCGGATGCTGAGATTTCATACGGCGGACGGAAGTCTAGCTACGTAGGCTGCCATCGGCCGCATGAAGTATTTATCAGAAAGTTTTGCATGCCAAAGAACTTAAGCCGCTATACTAAAAACTTTCAACGGCTTACCTCTAGTATCATATTGCAATTATGACAAAAAATCAAGTTTATATTCTATAAATGCTGAATGACTCGTATATGTTGTAAAATTTACAACATTTCTAACTCAGAAACCTAAAAATAGTCTTGAAATCCTTGCAAAAGTCTGTATAATAAGAAATTAGAAGTAGTGTGTGGTGTTTTCGTGAGTGCGCAAGAGATGGCGACTTTTTGCGTAGAAACACCGCAGTAATCTTCGGCGCTAAGATTATCAACACTAAATAGAGAGGAAACTGTGAGCAAAGCATCAACTAAGAACGCCCGCGTGTTTTTTACCGAGGGCGATCAAGCACTTCCGATTCCAGATTTGATCTCGCACCAGAAGGATAGCTGGAACGATTTCGTAAAATCTGGGCTCCGTGAAGTCTTTAACGAGCTTAACCCTATCGACGACTATAACGGCAATAAGTTGTCACTAAGGTTTAAGGATTATTATTTTAAGACCCCACTAGAGACGGAAAAAGTCGCTAAGCTTAACTTATCTACCTATGCGGCGCCCTTACACGTTAAGGTAGAACTTACTAATAAAGTCACCGGCGAAATCAAAGAGCAAGATATTTATTTTGGCGACTATCCTTGGATGACCGACCGCGCTACCTTTATCATCAACGGTACTGAACGTGTTGTAGTATCACAATTGGTCCGCTCCGCTGGCGTCTTCTTTAACGCCGAAGAAGTCAATGGCAAGCGTTATTATGGGGCCAAAGTTATCCCCGGACGCGGTGCCTGGCTAGAGTTTGAGACTACTACCAATGGCTGTATCAACGTGAAAATCGACCGCCGCCGCAAGATCCCCGTTACTACCTTCTTGCGCGCTCTTGGCGTAGCAGAGGACGACAAAATCCGTGCACATTTTGCAGAGGTAGATAATGGTGCTATTAGCTACATCAATGCTACGCTTGATAAAGACACCACTAATAGCCAGCCAGCCGCCTTGCTAGAAGTCTATCGTCGTTTGCGCCCAGGTGATTTGGCTACCGTCGAGAACGCTAAAAACATGATTGAGCATGCCTTCTTTGACTATCGTCGCTATGATAGTTCTAGAGTGGGCCGCTATAAGCTCAATCAGCGCCTTGGCTATGATACTCCTAATGACGAAGCGCACCGCACCCTCCAGATGAAGGACCTCATTGCGATTATCTCCGAAATTATTCGTCTTAATAACACGCAAGACCCAGTTGATGACATTGACTCTCTCGCTAACCGCCGCGTGAAGCTAGTGGGTGAGCTAGTTCAGCGTCAGTTCCGTCTGGGCATGCTCCGTTTACAGCGTAATATTCTTGACCGTATGCTTATGGCTGATCCTAAAGAGGTTACTCCGTCTCAGCTACTTAACTCTCGCCCAGTAGTAGCCGCTGTTAAAGAATTCTTCTCTAGCTCACAACTTTCGCAGCTGATGGATGAAGTAAATGGTTATTCTGAGCTAGCTCATAAGCGCCGTCTGTCTAGTATGGGCCCCGGCGGTCTTACCCGTGAGCGCGCCGGCTTTGACGTACGTGATGCTCACCCGACTCACTATGGCCGCATCTGTACGGTAGAGACGCCAGAAGGTGGTAACGTCGGTCTCGTATTAAACCTCGCTACTTACGCCCGTATTAACGAATATGGTTTTATAGAAGCGCCTTACCGCGTCGTGAAGAATGGCAAAGTGACTGACGAAGTTGTCTATGTTGATGCTGCCCACGAAGAGAATATGATTATTGCCGATGCTTCTGTGAAACTGAATGATAAAGGTGAATTCGTAGAAGAATGGGTGTCTGCGCGTGTGCATGGTCGCCCGAGCCAAGTGATGTCTAGTCAGGTTACCCATATCGATGCCGCACACAAGGAAATTCTTGGTACCTCTGCTAGCTTGATCCCGTTTGTGGAGAAAAACCGCGTTGACCGCTCGTTGATGGCTTGCGCCATGCAGAAACAGGCTGTACCGCTACTGAAGAACGATGCGCCAATTGTTGGTACTGGCATTGAACACGCCGTAGCCATGAACACTTCTCAAGTTGTCACTGCTGAGGCGGACGGGGAAGTAGTCCGTGCGGACGGCATTACTGTCGCCGTAAAGTATAAAGACGGCACTAAAGAATATGCACTTGAACATTTCGAGAAGACCAACGACGACCGCTGTTACAACCAACGCGTCAAGGTAGTGCGTGGTCAAAAAGTTAAAAAAGGCGACATTCTGATCGAAGGCGCTTCCGTTGTCAATGGTGAACTCGCGCTTGGTAAGGATCTCTTAGTTGCCTTTATGCCTTGGCGTGGCTACAATATGGATGATGCCATCGTCATCTCTCAGCGCCTCGTCGAGGATGACTCTCTCACCTCTATTAATATTAAAGATTATGATGTAGAAGTCCGTGAAACCAAGCTCGGTCCCGAGCAAGTTACCCGCGACATCCCAAATGTCCCTGAGCGCAGTTTGCGCCACTTAGGCGAAGATGGCATCGTGGTTGTAGGTTCAGAGGTTACGCCTGGAGACATCCTAGTTGGTAAAATCACTCCTAAAGGTGAGCAAGAGCTTAGCTCTGAGGAACGTCTGCTCCGTGCTATCTTTGGCGAGAAAGCTAAGGATGTCCGCGACACTTCTATCCGTATGAACGGATCTTCTAACGGTAAAGTCGTTGGCGTGCGGATTTACACTCGTGAGCAAGGCCACGAACTCAAAGCCGGCGTAATCATGCAGATTAAAATCTATGTTGCCGAAATGCGCAAGATTAGCGTGGGTGACAAGATTGCTGGTCGCCACGGTAATAAAGGCGTAGTGTCTCGTATCTTACCAGTAGAGGACATGCCATTTATGGAAGACGGCACTCCGATCGACGTATTACTTAGCCCAATGGGTGTACCTAGCCGTATGAACCTCGGCCAGCTTTTCGAGATTCACCTTGGTATGGCAGCGCGCGCTTTAGGTTATGAGGTAGCTACACCGTCCTTTAACGGTGTGCCAGACGAAGTCATCTCTGACGAGCTAGAAAAAGCCGGCTTCTCTAGAGATGGTCGCGTCCAGCTCTATGACGGCCTCACCGGTGAACCGTTTAACGAACGCACCTCTGTAGGCGTAATGCACATGCTTAAGCTTCACCATATGGTGGAAGACAAAATCCACGCTCGCTCCACTGGTCCCTACACTGCAGTTACGCAACAGCCACTTGGTGGTAAGGCGCAGAATGGTGGTCAGCGTTTTGGAGAAATGGAGGTATGGGCACTCGAAGCTTATGGTGCTGCTACCGCTTTGCAAGAAATGCTAACGATTAAATCCGATGATGTTTATGGTCGTGCTAAAGCTTATGAAGCCATTATTAAGCGTGAGCCAATCGAGGGACCTAAGCTCCCAGAAGGCTTTAACGTCTTAGTGAAAGAGTTCCAAGGCCTCGGCCTAAAAGTCGACTTACTCGACCACGGTAAATCTACTGATGCCGGCGAAGTGATCGAGAAGACTTCCCGTCAAATTGAGAAAGAAAACGACGACCGCCTAATCTATGCTCAGCATGGCCTACAGGAGCCGTCTAGCTCAATTGTTGATTTAGATGATGACGATGAAGAAGCTAAAGAATTATTAGATGATGAGGGGGTAGAAATAACGGAGGCAGACGTGATGGAAGATTCCGCCCTAGCCGATTTGGATGGCTCGGAAGATTCGATGTCACTCGACCTCGGAGAGGAGATGTAATATGGCTTGGATGGATAATTATATCAGTGCCAATGATTTTGACTCGATCCGTCTTAGCGTTGCAAGCCGTGAAGATATTCTTGGCTGGAGTTATGGCGAAGTCTTGAAGCCAGAGACGATTAACTACCGTACCCAAAAGCCAGAACGCGACGGCTTGTTCTGCGAAAGGATCTTCGGGCCAGTCAAAGATATCAACCCGCATGATTCTAAGCTGAAGGGCGTTCGTTCACGCGAGGCGGCCGTAGATAAAGAGGGAAACCTTGTCACTAAATCTATCGCTCGCCGCGAACGTATGGGGCATATCGCTTTAGCTGCGCCGGTTGCACATATCTGGTTTATGCGCGGCACGCCTAGTGCACTGAGCGTCTTGCTGAATCTCACTGTTAAAAATATTGAGAAAGTCGTCTATTTTGCCGCGTATCTTATCATCGACGCCAAGGACGAAGAAATCGCCAAAACTCGCGAAGATCTAGAATCTCAAACAGCTTCTGCCCGCGAGGCAATTCGCCTGCGCTATGAGAAAATGGCCACAGATAAAAACACTAATGCTACTGCGCTAGCCGAAGAGCAAGCTAAAGAGCTTGAAGAATTGGAAGCCGATTATAACGCCCGCAAGAATGCACTTGAGAGCCTCCAAAAAGGCGCCGTAATTACCGAGCAAGCTTACCGCAACTTACCAGAAGAATATACCGATTTAGTCGAAGTAGAGATGGGTGCTACTGCCGTCACGAAATTACTCGAGGAAATCGATCTTAAGTCCATGATTTCTGAGTTGCAAGCTGAGGTTGAAGAAGCTAAAGGGCAAAAACAAAAGCGCATCATGAAGCGCCTTAAGGTACTTGAGGGCATGGAAGCAGCTGGTATTAAACCGACCGACTTAGTCCTTACTATTATTCCGGTAATTCCTCCAGATCTGCGCCCGATGATTGCGCTACCTGGCGGCCGTTTTGCTACTACCGACCTCAATGATCTCTATCGTCGTGTTATTAACCGCAACAATCGCTTAAAAAAGCTAATTGAGCTGAACGCTCCTGCTGTCATCCGCCATAACGAAATGCGCATGCTTCAAGAAGCAGTGGACGCCTTGATTGATAACTCCGCCGTCCATGGTAGTCGCAGTGCTAGCGCTCAGAACGGCCGCCGCAAGCTCAAGAGTATCTCTGACCTACTTAAGGGTAAGCAGGGCCGCTTCCGCCAGAACTTGCTCGGTAAACGCGTTGACTACTCTGGCCGCTCGGTGATTGTAGTGGGCCCTACGCTCAAGCTCAATGAATGCGGCTTGCCAAAGCAGATGGCTCTAGAGCTCTTTAAACCATTCGTCATTTCTTGGTTGATTGCTGGCGAACATGCTGCCAATATTCGCGCTGCTACTCGTATGATCGAAGCTGGCGAAGCCATAGTATGGGATGCTCTCGACGAAGTGATTAAAGGCAAATATGTCTTGCTAAACCGCGCTCCATCGCTTCACCGCTTGTCTGTGCAGGCTTTTCAGCCAAGGCTAATCGAAGGTAAGGCTATTCAGCTCCATCCACTTGTAGCCTCTGGCTTTAACGCCGACTACGATGGCGACCAGATGGCGGTACATTTGCCGCTCTCTGATGCTGCTCAGGCAGAAGCTCGCGAGCTGATGTCAGCCGGCAAGAACTTGCTTAAGCCGGCGGATGGCGCACCAGTGCTAGCTATCTATCAGGATGTCGTACTCGGTATCTATTACCTCACTTATGACAAGCCAGGCACCGAGGTAGACAAAGTTAAGCCTTTTAGCTCTGTTTACGAAGCTGAGATGGCTTATGATCAAGGTATTATTGCTCTGCAAACTCCTATCCGTGTCTTCGCTAAGGGGGAGATTCGCAATACTACGCTTGGCCGTGTCATCTTCAACGAGATTCTCCCCGAAAGTTATCCATATGATAACTCCGTCCAAACAAGCAAGCAGTTGAAAAAAGTCATGGCTGACATTTTCGACCTCTACGGTTCTGAAGTTACCGTAAAGACTGCCGATGCTGTCAAGAATCTCGCCTTTGAGTATGAGACTATTGCTTCGGTCTCTACAGCTAAAGATGATTATCCGACTTACCCAGAAATCGACGATTTTATTGCTGAAGGTGACGCCAAGACTGCACTTATCCAAGAACAATACGAACAAGGTCTCGTGACTGAAGAAGAGCGTCACAACCTCACCGTTGCTAACTGGCGTGATATTGACAAGCGAATTTCTGACTTCTTGAAAGACCGCCTTGCCGAGATGGACACTGATATTGCTGTGATGGTGAACTCTGGTGCTCGTGGTTCGGTTAGTAACATTAAGCTAGCTAGTGCCGAAATTGGTATCATGGTAGATATTAACAATAATGAAATCGAGCTTCCAGTCAAGAGCAGCTATAAGAAGGGATTAAACACCCTAGAGTCCTTTATCGCTACTCGTGGCGCCCGCCAAGGTCAGGTCTCTACGGCTCTCCGTACGGCCGACTCTGGTTACCTGACTCGTCGTCTCGTAGATGTCGCCCAAGATGTTTTCACTACTGATGAAGAAGCACCGGATCCAGGTTTTGCCGTCTATCGTGACGAATCTGACTACACTGGCATTGGCTTTGCTGCTCGCATTGCCGGACGCTATACTGCCGAGCCGGTTCCAGGCTATGTGGCCGCAGATGAGCTTATCACTAAAGAAATGGCCGAACACATCGAAGCCGATAATAAAATCGACTCCGTTAAGATTCAATCTGTACTCACCACTACTGCTGTCAGTGGCGTACCGCGTAAAGCTTACGGTGTAGATATGGCTACTCGTGCTTTGGTGGAGCCAAACCAACCAGTCGGCGTGATCGCTGCGCAGTCACTTGGTGAGCCAGGTACGCAGCTAACACTCGATACCAAGCACGGCTCCGGCGTGGCTGGTTCTGGCGCTATTGCCCGCGGTCTTCCGCGCGTTGAGGAGCTTCTCGAAGCTCGCGTACCAAAAGGTCAAGCTTATGTAGCCCCGGCTGATGGCAGCATTACCGTACGCGAAGAAGCTAATAAATATATTGTCACGGTTACTCCAGATACTGGCGATACTATTCGTCTATTGCTAGAAGGTCGGAAGGCTCGTATTAAAGACGGCGCTTCCGTTAAAGCTGGCGACGTTATCGCCGATAAAGGCGAAGGTCAAGAGCCACTCATCGCCCCTGTCGACGGTAATGCTCAGCTCACTGACGATGCTATTATCATCGTAGCTGAAGCTGGCGCCGCTGTAAAGATGGAAATCCCGAATGATGCTGAACTCTTAGTTAAGGATGGCGACCGTCTGAAAGCTGGTGATCGCATCACTACTGGTTCTTTGAACCTCCAAGACTTGCTTAAATATAAAGGTGCTGAAGAAACCGCTCGTTACATCATGAATGACGTTATCTCTGTCTATGCTGCGCAGGGTCACGAAATCTCTGCCAAACACTTGGAGATTATCGTTCGTCAGATGTTTAGCCGAGTGATGATTGATGACGCTGGCGACTCCAGCTTCGTCTCTGGTGATATTGTCTCTAAGGCTGCCATAATCTCTGAGAACAAAGAACTCGAAGAAAAAGGTCGTCAGCCCGCTACTTACCACAGCTTACTCCTAGGGATTACTAAGGTATCTATCTGGTCTGACTCCTTCCTCTCTGCCGCTTCCTTCCAGGATACTACGCGCGTCTTGATTAACGCCGCCATTAACGGTCGCGTGGATCGCCTTAATGGTTTGAAAGAGAACGTCATCATTGGTCGTAAGATTCCAGTCGGTACTGGCGTCAAGCCGCTAGACCTCGAAAAACTCGACGCCGAGGCCGCCGCAGCTGAGAATGCTGACCTCACTGGCGTCCCCTCTGTCGAAGATATCGCCGAAGTCTAAAAAAGAGCAAAAACAACCAATCTAAGAAGCTCCTCAATGGCGGGGAGCTTCTTAATGGTCTACGACTCCTCGAATCAGCTAATCTATGTTAAAATAAACATAACATGGAAGACAATAATTACTCTATCACACCTACTCATAACAACCCAACTCCAAGTCCACCTCCAGCCTTTGCTCCAACTGCTTCATCATCGGTAGTTAATCCCCCTAGTCATCTTAATTCCGCACCGCAAGACACCTTTGCCTCGCGGTTAGCTGGCCAAAGCGCTTCAACCTCACCTATTCAGCCCCAACCAAAGAAATGGCCACTCGTTCTCAGTATTATCGCCTTCGTATTATCCTCGGTTGCTTTCCTTGTCATTGGGCCGGGCGTTCTGATTGCCGCATTGATGACGCGACCGTTTTCATGGATTATCTCATTTTATTATGTTTATATAGTAGTTGGTACAGCCGCTGTTTCTATTATTGCCACGATTCTATACTTAATCTCCATTGTGGCCGCTAGTAAAAGACTTCCAGATAGACTCAGCGCCATTTTAGCTATGATGGCTGGCAGTGTAGTAGGAAATGCTGTTATCTGGCTCTCTGGTTATAATATTATTAGAATCAATGTTATATGGGCGACAGTAATCATGCTTGCTTGTATTTTATTACCATGTGTCGTGCTAATTATTTTGCATCATCAGCGCAAGAAAAGCCCCCAGATCCCGCCTCAGCGCAACGTGCTGCGTACTATAATCGGCGTCATTCTTATCCTCACTAGCGTTGCAGAAGTTGGCGTGGCGGTGTATTACTATACTCAGCTCTGGTCGCAGTATAAACCTATTATAGATGAACAGCAACGCTTAGAGCAAGAAAAGCAGCAAAAATACGACCAAGTGCGTGATGAACTTGACCAAGCGGGCGCTAGCGGCGTATCGGAGGTTCTAGGGGATGCTAGCTATGCCCTTTGTTATGGTGAATATGCCCTAGTATATCAAGCTATCGCCGACCCAAATGATATCATCGTCCAATGCAAAGCAGATCATGATCTTTACGAAATCTATAATGTACAGACCGACGCTGACATGGGTAATGACTATTATAAGAGTGTCTCTGCTGTCTACCTCGGCACCACCTACAACGAAACTGTCGCACGGTATTTTCCTGACGCAAAATATATTTTTATCGATTTTCATAATTCGCAGTATCCTAAACGCTTAATTCTCTTGCTTGAGGCTGAGGGCATCTCTCGGCTCATCGGTGATTCCGCGCCGAAGATTTATGACTATGTCAAGGATATTAACAAGATTAATCGTACTGACATGCAGTTTGAGATCTTCTATAATAATAACATTGACAGCATTCAGAAACCGCTAGACTACGTAATTCTGCAAGGCGTACATGGCATTAATATGGGTTGGCTACCTAAGGGCAATGGTATGCCCGGCTTGCGCTGGTATTATGTATTCAATGACGGCGATGCTGTGCCGGCGCTTACTGAAATCGGTGCTAACCCTAGTAACTACTCTAGCCAAACCAGAGAAGCAATTAAGTTTCATGAGCATCTACAGTTCGAAGTTAATGATGGTAAAACCATCACGCTCGAAGAGCTCAAGACTCGAATGGAGAATAGTATTCAGTCTGGCGCTTAAAGCGCTAAAAATATCAGTTTTAGGACTAGGCAAAAATCCTTTTTTGTGAGAAAATAATATCGGAAACTGTCCGCTTTTGCGGATAAAAAATAAGGAAAGAATCATAACTGGTACCATTATGGTCCTCGTTATGGAAGATTCTTTCGCGAGGAGTTTCCCCATGATGGTACCATTTTTGGTATGATGGGTAACTCGCGCAAATGAATACGGCTACAGATAACGATGGTCGGATGCGCTATTTTTGTTGCTCAAAAATATTACTTAGAATAGTACCCTCTCTGGAAATAAATATATTTATTACAAAAGGAGGGCAAGTATGCGCCAAATAAGGAAATATCAAAAGGATAAAGGAAGAATACTAGATAGTAATAAGTTACTATATCATAGTCTACCCATTGGCTGCATACTTGCCTTACTTTTGCTTGGTAGCATATGTATTAATCCATTAGGCTTTGGAAGCAATGGAAGTGATGATAAGGTTTATGCTGCAGATCCTTCTCCGGAACCGCAGCCAGACGGTAGTACTAATAATATTAGTCTAAGTATTGATGGTAATAGTAGTAATGATAGTTATAGTAAGAGCCTAAATGCAGTAACTAATCAAACTAACTATATAGCATATAATGTAGTAGCGACAGCCAGTAATATAGAAAGCTATAGCCTAAGTATTAAATATACGGATGGTAGTACTAGTCTCAAGAATAGTACGGCTGGCGCTACTACCATTAACCCAGTTGCTAGTACTGGCGTACAAGGTAAGAGTATGACTAGTAATACTTGGGGCTGGGGATGGAGTGATAATACTAGTACAGCCAATGGTGATATGACTTATCGTCCTATGCAAACATCTGATTCTGTCATTAAATCCGCTAATGCTAGTTCTGCTAATGTGAATGGTAAGATTGTCTTTGCTGCAAACTTTGGTGAAGGAGCTACAGCCGGTAGCTATAGTACCAATGCTCTTTTGTCCTTTGCTATACAGCCAAAGGCGGTGACGGGACTAACGGCGCTAACTTATATGCAGGACATGACAAGTGATGTTTGTGCTGCTTCATCAGTTGGCGATTCTAAAAAACTTGTTGATAACCGTAGCAATTCGACTTCGTATACTGTTACTAAGTTTAAGGATAATAAATGTTGGATGGCGGAAAATCTTAAGTTGGGCGCTACAAGCACCACGACTGCACTCACGCCTAATGATTCGGATGTTACGGCTAACTGGACGATGCCGGCGCTGACTACTGCTTCTGCACCAGTTTGGGGAACTAACAGTAATCCTAGTAGCTTAAGTAATAGCTGGTTTAACATTAATGGTGCTACTACGACTTCTGGATATCTGTATTCTTGGTGCATGGCGACGGCAAATAGTTGTACGACATTACCAGTAAAAACGGATGGTACATACCAGCAGGCACCGTCAAGCATTTGTCCGAAAGGCTGGGCGTTACCTTCTACTACTGATTATCAAAATCTTTTAACTGCTGCGGGAGCAACGAGTTCTAATGGAAAGAGTATTTTAATGGCAAGTCCATATAACTTCGTTGTTACTGGATATGTAGTAGGTTCAAATACCATTCCTAACTCGACTGGAGGATATTATTCTACTAGCGAAAGCTCTTATACTTATTATAGTGCCATGAACAGCTATCAGACACGTGCAACACAGGATAATGCTAATTATGTTTCAAGGCTTGAAATTACTGACACTTATACTAATGTTATAGGCGCTCCATTCGGTTGGGGTTCTGGTACTGCTGTCCGTTGTATTGCAAGATAGCTAGAGAGGCTGGTTGTAGTAATAACCGTCACCAGTGGGAAGAAGGTGGCGGTTATTAAAAAGAAACCCCTCCGGAGAGGGGTTAATTTTTGAGGGAGGCGAAAATGGCTTGGGCGGTGGAGAGACTGGAGGGGATGGGGGTGGGAGTAGCGGCAGCGGCTTGCTGCTGGATGATGAGGTTGTGTTGGGCCTCGGCGGCAGCAACGGTTTCGGCTACGTGATATTCGTTTTGATTGACGACGGATTCCCACAGGTAACGCAAAGGGGCGTCGTCAACTCGGGCGAAATCGTAGCCGAAGTGAACTAAAACGCCGAGGTCGCGTTCAGGGTTATAGCGAAAAACTAGTCGGAAAGACGGGTGCAGCGCCCTTAAGACGGGGTCGAGGCAGGCGTCTTTGGCGACCTTAATAGGGAGATGATGCCGAGGGTGCCCGTCAAAGACATAGGGCAGGCCGTAATTGCCGTCATCACGCTTCTCATAATTGAGTACGTGCAGATGTAAGGGGATCTCATACCGAAAGACGGGGCGTTGCTCGTAATCACCGCCATTTTTATGGAAGTGAAATTTTTGGATGTACAGAGTAATATCGGCGCCGGCTTGGAGCGGCTGAAATTCGCATGGGTGCTCTGGGTGGCGCTGATGAATAATATAAGCGTCTTTGTTCATTCTCTTTTCCTCCTGTTTGTAAGGTCCTTGTGGCGATAATAACCATATCTATCTATTATATCACACTTTTATGTAAAAATCAACTGTTTTAGCGGGTTTTTGGCTAAAAGAAACCCCTCCGGTGACGGAGGGGCGGAGGAGAGTCTAGATGGCGATCTGGCGGTTAGCGTCGAGGGCACGCTTTTTGATGGCGTCATAACTGGTATCGCCAAAGATATTGATGCTGGGGTTGGGGCGCTGGAGGAACGGGAGATCTTCGTTTTCGTTCTGGAGGTCCAGATAGATGAGGATGTCGGCTAGGGCGGGGAGATATTGGACGGCGGCGCGGTCCATAGTGGTGGCTTCGTTAGTGGCAAGGCCGGCGAGGGTTTGGGCGGTAGTCTGGGCGAGCTGTACCATGAGGACGTGCCTCAGATAGTTATAGCGATCATCGGCGGTAATGGTATCTTCGTCTGTAACACGGCGCCAAACCGGCAGGCCGCTGGAGTCATGCCCTAGGCGATAGCCCGGCAGAGCGAGCCCGTGGGCGCTGTGGTAACTGGCGACGGTGTTGAGCGTGGCGAAAGAGTCAAATTCTTCGGCAGGGGCGTTGCCGTCTAGGCTAGCGAGCAGATCGTGCAGCCAGTGCAGCGAGGCGGCGTCGTAATCGGCGAAGTTCTGCCGGATAGTGACAGCAGTAGCCTGTAGCACGGCAATATTGAGGTGCTGGCCGACCATTTGGATGCGGGCGAACATTTCGGTAGGGGTCTTGCCTTGAGCGTTAAATACGATTGACATAGGAACTCTCCTTTTAATGTACGCTGCGTCAGGCAGCAAAATTGAGGTAAAAATCCGGAACATAAGATCTTTCTGGATTTTGCACCTTTTACTATCATAAGCTTTCTGGATGGATTTGTCAAGGGCGAGTTAGGGGATTTTATGGTGATGTGCAAGATGAATGGATATATTAGAATTTTATTGTGATGGAAAGCGGAAGCGAGATGATTGACAAAAACTCTTATGTATGCTATAATGGAGGCATAGGGGCATTTTGCCACTAAGAACCTTAGTAACTAGCTAAGGCAACAAATGATAGGGGGATAAATCATGAAATTCTGGCAGGCTATCGATAAGTTGACGACGGTGGCGGCGGCGATTTGGGTGGAAGCCCAGATGCTGAGCGATCAGGTCAAAACTACGCAGCCTTCGCAGTGGTTGCAACGCCAGACGCCTGCGTCGTCACCGGTGACGCGGCGTGTGGAGCTGGGCAAAACACTGCAAGAGAACTCGCATGTGCTGAGCGAGATTACGCAACAAGATGCGGATGTACCAAAGGATGAACTACAAGATGCTTCGCAAGATTCGAGCCGGGCTTCGGAAGAGAGCATGCGGCGAGTGAAGGTAAGCGTGACAGTGCATTCGCAGCAGGTTACAGAGGAACATGCAGTGCATATGGATGCGGAAAGCACTTTGACCAGAGTAGTGAAGACTACAACTACGGACGTAGAGACGGGAGTGGACGCTCCGGCGGATACGGACGTGACGGTGGAAGTGGCTCTGGATGGAAAAGTTTCGGTCTCAACACGGCGGCGCAGTGTGCCTAAAGAGCCGATAAAGATATGGGGAACGCTGGCGTATGATGGCATTAAAGGTACGAAATACATTGCGGCGGCGACCTATTCACAGGAGTTGATTCCGAAGCGGGTGATGGAACAGGCGGAAATGCAGGCAGATTTGCGGGCGAGTAATGAAGATTATGGCACCTACGAGTTGGAGGAAGTGCCGGTGACGGTGAATATGCGTCGGCAGTATGCGCGGCTTTGTACAATATGTAAGACGAATAATATTCCTTACAATGAGGCGCTGAAGCCGATAACGGCGTATGATTATCGGTTGGCGGCGATGTCGTTAGTAAAACTGCTGCGGCGGCATGGAGTTGTAGTATATCGTTAAGTTTGTGAGTCGAGGCTGAGTTATTACTTCCCCGGTTGGCGTTGGCTGGCCGGGGTTTTCAGGTGTGAGGTGAGGATTTTGGTTTTTGGGGTGGTGAGGTAATTTTGATTCGCGAAAATTTATAAGAAAGGGCTGGATTTTTGAGAGGGGTTGTGATAAAATGAGGATGTCTTGGGGATTCGCCAAGTGGTAAGGCACCGGGTTCTGGTCCCGGCATTCGGGGGTTCGAATCCCTCATCCCCAGCCATGCAGACAAAAGAAAGGCTATCTTGGCAATTTTCCTTCCTTACTCGTCGGAAGACGCGTTTCGGTCGGAGAAATTACCAATCTAGCCGTTTTTTGTTCTGCATGGTGGGAAAGATAGGTATTGGAAGGAATTGGAAGAAATTGGTTCGTTATGCCACCCTTTCCGAAGGAAAGAAGGCTGGCATTGATTTTTCCTCATCCCTAGCCATACAGAGCGGCTTGCGCAGCAAGACATAATCCCTCATTTTGAAGAGAAGGAAGGCTGGCATTGATCTTTCCTCATCTATGGTGAGATATGGTATAATAGGGGTATGAATTGGAATCCATTGTACCCTGGGGATGGGCAAGGCAGCCCGCTAGAAGAAGCGATCAAGGAGGCGGAGTGGGAGGATGAGATGCGGCGGGCAGAGCAGGAGCTTGTAGAAGACGAAGATGGGGATGAAATACTTTAGAATCCACAAATCATAGCGAATTTTACGGCTGTTTTTGCTGAAAAGTGGGTTTGCCTATTGACAAATGCAAGTATGTGTGCTATAATGGTAGGTATGGTGGGAGTTTTGTGCTCTACACCAAAAATTTTGCGCGTTTTAGTGCACGTACTTTGGGAGGAAAATAAAATGATCGACATGAATAATCTGTACATTCTGAAAAATGGACCGACACCTGAAGAGCTGGGACGGTTGGCCTGTACCGGCGGTGAGACGCATGTAATGTTGACGCGTGTGACGCGGACGGACGACGGCGGCTTTGCTGTTGCTCCGGATAAGCCGGTGGAGCTGACGCTGAGGAGTTTGAACGTCTGTGCTCTTGGCGCGGATCCGGCTTTGCCGGTGGAAATCAACGCCGAGATCGCAGCGGCCAGTGATGACATCTTGATCGGCGAGATGAAGACGCGGAGGGGTGCTGTGAGCATTAACTACAACGTAGCATGTCGCTGCGGAGTAGTGTGTAGCTTTGCGTGCTATCAGCGGACGCACTTCCGCTGGCCGGACGAGTGCCCGAGGGGCGAGAAGGCGGAGCGTGAGCGCATATACTTCTTGCGGCTGGTGGGCTGCGACAACGAGGGCAAGCCGGTGGATTAACCTGCTAAGCTTTATGTGACGCGGACGAGAAATGGTTTGATTATGAAGTTTTAACTTGATTTCCTTTAGTGTATGCCCCTCTACGGAGGGGCTTTTTGCGGTATATAATAATAGAGAGTTAGCTTTTGATAGATAAATATATGAATGCTAGACGAGGTCGGAATTAAGATAATAGTAATATTCGAGAAGTTCACGGGAGTAATTTTTGATGAGGGCGAGGCGAGGCTGATTTTTATCTGTGCTATGAGGCGGAACGACGAGCATGCGAGTGATGCCAACTTGCTCGACAAAGTCGGGGTTATGGCTAACCATGATGACGGTGCCTGGATAATCTTTGAAGTTTTCGCCGATGATCTTTTGGGTTTCGGGGTCGAAGTGATTGGTAGGCTCGTCAAGTAAGACAAGGTTAGCACGCTTGAGGAGGATTTTGCAGAGAGCGACACGGGCTTTTTCTCCAGGGGAAAGGACGGAGACTTTTTTATAGACGTCATCATCGTAAAAGAGAAAATTAGAGAGAATACCACGTAGATCAGTGTCGGTAAAATCGTAACTTTGGACGTTCTCGAGGATAGTGTGGCGTTCGTCGAGAATCTCGAGCTCTTGAGCGTAGTACGAAATGGTAGTATTATTACCGAAAATCACTGATCCAGAATCGGGGGTGAGTTCGCCAACGATAAGTTTAAGTAAAGTAGATTTGCCGACGCCGTTTTCGCCGACGATAAGGAATTTCTCGCCGCGAGTAAGGCTGAAAGAAAGGTTATGGTAGAGTTGTGGACCATCAGGATAATGAAAGCTGAGATTCTGGACTTCGAGCGGGGTTTTATTGCTTTGTTTGGCCGGGGTAATGTTGATGGCGACGCGGGCGTAAGATTGCTCGCGAGTCTCGAGTTCGGCAAGTTTTTTGGCGAGGACTTTTTCGCGTTGATGCCCCATGCCGATAAGGGTGGTATTAGAGCGTTTGGCGGCACGGGCGCGAGCAACAAATTCGCTAAGGCGTTTGATTTCGCGTTCCTGAGCGCTAATGCGCTGATCTTCGGCGGCGAGGTCAGCAGCGTATTGACGGCGGAATTCGCTGTAATTCCCTTTGTAAACTTTGATTTTGTGAGTGGTTTTGTTGACGAAGAGGGTTTTATTGGTAATTTGATTAAGAAAATCCACGTCGTGTGAAATTACGAGGACCATGCCTTGGTAGTTGCGGAGATAATTAGAGACGAATTGCTTAGTAGCGGCATCGAGGTGATTAGTAGGTTCGTCAAGAAGTAATAGCCCGGCGTTCTCAAAAAGGACTTTGGCGAAAGCGACTTTGGACTTTTGGCCGCCGGAGAGTGCTTTCATTTTGCAATCCATGAGGTCAGAAAGGTGCATCTTTTCAAGGATTTTGAGTAGCTCGTATTCGTAATTGGCTAGATCGTAGGAATCAATGAGGTCTTGAAGCTGGGTGATGCGGGCAAGGATGGTTTGGCTGTCGGGGTATTTGGCGAGTTTTTCGTATTCTTGATTAAGTTGATCTTGGAGCTCGTCGACGGGGCGTCCAGAGGCAACGTATTCCCAGACGGTGATATCTTCGTGCTGGCTGGGAATGATGATTTCTTGTGGAAGATAACCGATGCGGAGGCTAGGTAGCTCGATAGTGCCATCGTCTAGGGTTTGCTGGCCGAGGATGATGCGGAAAAGGGTGGTTTTGCCGGCACCATTGACGCCGACGATGCCAACTTTGTCGCTAGGATCGAGATGAAAATCGCAATCATCGTAAATGATTTTAGTGCCGTAGGCAAGATGAAGATGATTTGCGTTCATTCTTATAGCATAACATATTTTGAGGATTTTTGGAGGTTTTCTTGGATTTCGGTGATATGGGAATTACGTAGGATAGGATCTGGGGAGACACGGCTACGATTTAATAAGGTGGCCAGATTATCGATTTCTTGAGGTTGGAGAAGGCGCGAACTAGTACAGGATTGACAGATGGCAAGGACGCTAGGCTGAGTGCAGACTTGACAAGAATCAGGAATGTGACTGATGTCTTTGAGGGTGGCTTCGGTACTAAAAACGATAATTGAGAAAATATTAACGGTAGACGGAAGAAAGGCGGTAAGAGCTTGGATATGAGTGGAGTTTTGGCGGATAGGGTTGTAGAATTGGTGCTTTTCGCGACCGTGATTAAGAACTTGTGTCCAGTAGCGATGATTACCATTGCCATAGATCCACCCACGGTAATCCTTGGATTCGAAAACGAAAATTCCCTGTTGGTTGAGGGCGATAGCGTCGATCTGGAGCATGTCGGTACCGTGCGCATTAGGAGATGGAAAATAACAGTCGGCTAGGATATGGGAGGGATTAAAAAATTTTTGGAGCTTAAAAATTAGGCGGGTTTCGCCGGGGGTGAGTTTAATTGGATACGGAGAGATGACTTGAGTACCGCGGATTTTGTATAATTCCATAATTTTATTTAACCATTTTTAATATATAAGTACAAGCAGTTTTGCATGATTTGCAAAGATATGATAATGTGCTATAATGAACAATATAGAAGGTGGGGTTTTGGTGTGCAAAATGTTTTTGTGCAAGAATCTCGGAAACTTCTAGTATTTTTATAAGAAAAGAGGTTGGCAGCTTATGTCCAAAAAAGATCGGTCTCGAAAAGATGCTAATTCCCTCCCGACGGTATGTATAGACGAGCGACGTTTTGTGGTGATGTGGCTGATGAGCATGCTACTGCCCTGGCGCTGGCGAGTATCGTGGAAGCGGGTGGAGCAAGTGCGGCGACGGTTGTTGATGTACTTGCAGCAGCGGTACAGCGGCAGTGAGTACACGCGGCGCGAACAAGCGGTTTTGGCGCAGTGGGAGACGGTGCGATGGAAGTTACGGAAGAATTGGGCGTTGGTGCAGTTTATGTTGGAGTACGGAGTGTACTCAGAGTTTTTTTATGTCTTTTTGCTGAATATCCCAGGAGCGGTGACTCTGGAGGCGGCGTCGGGCTATGGTTATGATGTGCTTGGAGAGATGCGCAAGATTCCGCCGGAGGATGCGATGTATCCTTTTTGCGTGCAGGACGAGATGTTTTGCTGGATTCGCCGGAGAATAGTTGGTGAGCAATACTTTCTGAAGAAAGCGAAGCGGATTTTGTTTGCAGGTGGGGGGTTGCTGCAGTCTTTACGGCGTAACGGCTATGTATTGGATGGTAAACAAGAAATCGTGGCTTTTGATTACAATACGGATTTAAAGGCGCAGTTCAAAGATGTGTTTGCGAAGCCCTTGAGCGAATATGGGATTAAGTTTATTTGTTCAAATATTAGCTGGGCTTTCTGCGAGCGGAAGTATGAGCGGTATTTTGACGTGATTGACGCGAGCGGAGTACTCTCGTACCGAGAGTCGGAGCAGGAACTGCGGCATATGTTAGCGCAGATGCTGAAGATGCTGGCGCCGGGCGGCAAGATAGTGTTTGACTTGCAGGTGATGCGGTATACGCTACTGTTTGACATGATGTTGGGCTGGAAAACGAAGCCGCGGATGAAACCGGAGGGGAGTGTGGGCGAGGCGGTTACTAGAGTGAGAAAAATCTGTGAGACTTTGGGCGCAGAAATGCAGGTGGTGGCTTGCGAAAAGATTGGCGTGCAGTTTGCGGTTAGCAATTTAGAGGGTAATAGCTGAGCTAAGTGAAAGTGAGTATCGTTAATTTTGCGGCCGACCAACCGATTTTCTGACCAGATTTTAAATCCCCCGTTGTGATGACGGGGGATTTTTAAGGATTAGAGATTATTTGGTTTTGGCAGCTTTACGTTTTGCGGCGGATCTTGAGGTAGAGGCTGAAGCGCGAGGAGACCGGGTAGAAGATTTCATTGCGGATTTAGGCTTGGGCATTTGTTTAGTACTGGAGGCGCTGACGGCGACGGTAAAATGGAGATATTGACGGAGTGAGAAGTAAGTAGCAAAGGACCCGGCAAAGATGAGGAGCATAGCGAGGACGAAACCTTGAGAGAGGACAACTTCGGCAAAATATTGATCAAAGAGTGGAGCGACGAAGTCACTGATGATACCGGTATTAGGAACATAGACGACTTCACCGAGAGGTGGGAGATAGAGGAGATTGTCGCCGTCTTCATTAGGGATGAGTGGAATGACGGGAAGGTTGGGGTCTTCGGTAGGAGTATCTGGTGTGACTGGAGATGTGGGGTTATCAGGTTCGGGATTTGGAGTTGGGTCGGGATTGACTGGGCCAATAGGCGGGTTGACTGGCGTAGAGTTGGGTGTGTAAGTGACAATAATTTCTAGATCGCTTGTACCGATATTGCCAGAGACTACTGGTTTATCATAGGTATAGCCATCTTTAGTAGTAGAATTGACACTATAACTAGCACCTTCTTCTAATTCAGCGATGTAATCTGGATAGACTTCGCTACCGTCAGTATATCGATAGTGGATGACAAGCATATGCTTGCGGATGACGGGGGCGTAGTAAACGTAGAATTCGAGGTCTTGATTGCTCATGACGGTATTGATGGCGGCTTCGCTGTAAGTATATTCGGGAATGGTAGGTGATTCAACATAGATAGGTTCGTTGAGGGCGTATTCGCCACGATAATCTGGAGCGGCTTCACTACCATCGGTGTAAACATAGTGTATTACTACACGGTGTTTGGTAGGGGTTTCTTCTGGTTTCTTAGTATAAGTAACAATGAAGTGGACGTTGGAGCCATCAATAGTGCCGGTAACGGTAGCTTTGTCGGGGAGATAGCCAGGGATTTCTTTGGAGGGGACGTCGTATTTAGCGCCATTATCGAATTCTTGATGATAAGTAGGCGGAAGCTGATCGGTAATGGCGGAGTCGGGAGTATCTTCACCGAAGTCCACGCGATATTCGATACTGAGAGTGTATTTTGGATCTGGTTCGTCAGGGAGATCGGGAGTAGTTTTACCAGTGTATGGTATGGTAGTATGGTCGTAAGTGACGCCAGAAGTGCCGTCGAGTTCGGTGTAAAAGCTAACGATATTATTAATATTGCCGGAGTATTCGGAAGTTTCGGCATAATAGCGGAAGTAGAGTGTGTCTCCCTGTTGGCCAGATGGGGTCATGTGGAGCGGAGTGTTGAGTTTAAAGCCATCATTGGAATTGAGCGGTGGAGTAATGTCTAGAGGCTGCCAAGATTCAGTGTCGTTGGGGGTAGTCGTGTAGTAGAGATTTTTGACGTCGAGAGGAATAAAACCACTATTATTGAGGGCTTCTTCGTTACCGTCGGGGTTGATTTTGGTGGAAGAATCTTGGATGTAGCTGGCGAATCGCTGGAGATCGAGCGGGCGCTGGGGATCGCGGTTTTTGATAGAAGCAACGTATTCGACGATATTGCTTTCGCTGTTTTCGAGTTTGCCGATGACTTTGCCATTGACGTCACTATCCGCGGAGATAGGCCAGTTCATGTTAGTGATGGTAATAGTAGTGTTGGACTCGGAAGTACTGCGTTCGGCATAGAAGAAGTCGAGATTGACGACTTCGCCGGGCTGGAAGTTAGTATGAATGGTCGTGGTTTTAGTAGTACGTTGGCATTTATTTTCTAGCTGGGCATTATAAACGCTATTACCGATTTTAAGTGGATTAGGCAGGGATTGGCGGCAAGCTTGGTCGGTATTGACGTTGTCGACGGTAGACTGGACGTTGCCGTTAGCATCGATAGTAAAGGAGCCGGCGGTCTCCATATGCAAACCACCAAGATCTAGTACTAATTGACCATTAAGGAAGACCCAAACGTCGTCATCACCGAGAAACTTGAATTGCTCGGTGCCATCAGCGGAGATTTTCATGGGAATTTGGAGATGGGCAGTAAAATGGAAGTTGTGACCCTCGGAAGTGGCTTTGTCGCCTTTGGAGAAGTCGACATCATCAAGTGGAAAAACGCCGTGGCTACCGTAGGTATAGGTATTAGTAGTACCGGCAACTTTGTTGAAGGTGACTTCACGGTCGTAACGCTTGGAAAGTTGCTTGCCATTAGCATCGTAGGCTTCGTGAAACCAGCGGTAAAAGTTATCATTAGTCTGGACGGGATTGTGCCCGATGACATTGGCAGTGAAGACGTCGTGATAGGCAGCCCAAGCATCTTTGTTATTGTTGTAAGTAGGTACAGGTAAACCGTCGCTGCCGAGCTGGCTTTGGACGATATTAGGAATGACGCCTTTGGCGTAGAGTGTACATTGTGACCATTCGAATTGGCGATTAGGATCACTACAATCGTCTTGGCGTTGATCCCAATAAGTGATTGGGACGGTGATGGTTTCGGGGCTACCAAGCGAAGCGACTTGCCAAGCGGCAGGGATACCGTTTTGGTTGGCGACGCTTTCGAGCGACATGGCACGGACTAAAGAAGAAACACCAATGATAGCAAGCACCAAGAATGAGGCACAGGATATGATGCGTGCAATCTTGCAAATCCGATGTTTCATTAATTTTTGTTTATATTTTTTTGTGGACATTTTATTGACCTTTTCTTAATGTATATGCTATAATTCTAGTATACTACGTGATATGAAGGAGGTCAAGTGAGTTTAATATCGATTTTGCTGATTGCGACGGCAGTTTTGGCAGTCTTGTCGGGTTTGTCGACTTTTGTGGGGGCTTCGCGGGTGGATCGAGTGCGGATGGCCTGGTTTTTTGCGACGACGATTTTGGCGGCGATCTGGACGGTGGCGATTGCGAGTTTCTTAGCATTGCCGACGGAAGCGGAAGCTTTGGCGCCGTTTTTGATTATGACGGTATATATTAGCTCGGCGGTGATGATGATTACTTTACTTGGTTTTGCGGGTTGGGATAAGACTATTGGTAAGATATTGGTGGTCTTGGCGGCGGTAGCTGTAATAGTAACGTCGACTTTGGCGCTGAATGATCCACGTTTATTATTCTCCGGATACACGATTTCTAATAATGGCAATTCGGTAGAATTGGTGAACGGGTGGATGTATTGGCTATATACTTTCTTCTTTGTGATTAATAGTGTAATTTCTTGGGTGTTCGTGTTTCAACATGCCCGGACGGCAAAACCAAAGCGAGTACGCAATGGTGACTGGGTATTATTGATTGGCTTATTGGTGACGGGGGCGTTAGCGATGGTTTCCGACCTGTTGTTACCGATTTTTGTGCGGTATGATTTGATCTGGATTGGGCCATTAGCGTTGAGTATTACGCTGGTGGCGTTCTATTATGCGGTGCTACGGTTTAGGATTGTGGCGGTGTCGACGGGTTGGTTGAAGATTTTGTCTTATATTGTTTTGATGGTGGCGGGTGCAGTAATATATATGCTGATTTTCTATATTATCTTTACGGCGCTGTTTAAGATTCCGAATCCATCTGGTTCGATACTAGTACTGAACTTCTTGATGATTGTGATAGTGTTGCTGTTAATGCCGGTGATTAATGAGGTAAGTGCGTCGATAAGGTCGTTAATTTCGGTGGGGCAGGTGGATATTGCGTACGTGATTAAAAAGCTGAATCATATTGCAGCAAAGAACGTGGATCTGCGGGATTTGGCGAGCTTTTTGGCGGATCATTTGCACTTCGCATATATTGGGTTTATTATTAATGGTAGATTGTATGGCTCGAAATCTTTGGCGATTGCCCCGGCAGAGCTGAACAGCATTACGCATTTGAAATCTAGCAGTGGGCGAGAAGTATGGCAGGAGCCAAACAAAACTGTGCAGAAGACGTTTGATGAGCTGGGTTTGAAAGCGGTAGCGGAACTGAGAAATGCGAAAGGTAAAACTTTTGGGCAATTAGTAGTAGGCAAACCGATCGGAAAGACAACTTTTGAGCGGCGTGATTTAATACAGCTAGAGATGATTATTAATTTGGTGGCTACGGTGATTGATTCGGAAAAACACTTGCGCGCTTAAGGGGTAGAGGGATAATATACATAAATAAATGATGAGGAACGTGGCGAATGGTTGCTAAGATGATGCATCAGACCAAGTTGATGATATTGCTGTCGCTAAACGCGGTGGCGGTAATTATCGTGGGTGTAATGATTTTCTCGGCGATTAATTTGAATGGTGGGATAGAGCTGAAGGTGGTAAATGCGCGGAGTGATATTACAAATGAGAGCTTAGAAGAATTTGGTCTGATAGCGCCAAGTGTAGAAGAACTACAAGCACCACAAGTAGCGGTGAATGTTGGTGGGCATACGACGACGGTGCCGGGAAATGTGAGTGGTAATAATAGTGGTAGTTACGTAAGTAACAGTAGTAACGCAAGTAGCAATGGCTCGAGTGGAGGTACGGTATCTGGGGGTGAGCTTTGGGGTAATAAGAATATTACCATGTATCAGACGGCGGATTTTGATATTTGTGTAAATAGTAATTTGTCAGGATTGGGTGATATGTATTGGCTGTCGGATAATCCAGCGGTAATTTCTAAATTCTATAATACGGCGCGTACTTGGCTAGGCTATGATGTAGGACACTGCCGATATCCAGTAATTGTGGGCACTGGAACGACCACGATTACGGCGGGAACTTATGATGGTAAATATTATGATAAAATTACGGTGACGGTGATTGCGCCACCAGTGGAACAATGGAAACGTGATGTATTGAACTTAGTGAATCAAGAACGGGCGAAGCAGGGCTTGAACGCGCTGGCTTGGGGTGGCGTGTGTGCAACGGCGGCGGATGTACGAGTAAGAGAGATTATGACTAGTTATTCGCATACACGGCCGGATGGTAGTTCCTTGGCGACGGCATGCCCGGAAATGTCGAAAGTGGGTGGCAAGCTAGGTGAAAATTTGCATGCGGGGAATGCGGCGGTGTCGCCAGAGACGGTAGTGGCATCTTGGATGGCATCACCAGATCATCGCGCAAACATCCTGAACCCGGAGTTTAAGTATGTAACGATAGGTTTTATCTTTGATCCAAGCTCGCAACATAAGACGTATTGGTCACAATATTTTAGTACATCGTAGGGCGGTGATGCTGGAATTGATATAAGAATCTTGCTTTATTGAGTAATAGGGCAAGATTTTTAGATTATATTATTTGATGACACCTTCGGTGTTCATGACGACGGCGTCTTCAATCATGCGACCGAGCTGAGAGAGCTTGTTAGAATTGCTGAGATCTTTGGTGAGAACGACGGCGGTATAATAATGCTGGTATTTAGTAAAATCAAGGATGGCGGCATCGGCGTAAATATTCCAACTGCGACCATTCCATTCCCAGCCGACTTTATTATAGACAAGGACATCATTAGAGAAGCCACTAGGGAGGCCTTGACGCCAGTCGTATAGAGCGTTGGTGCCACTCTCGAGAACTGGCTGATTAAGCATAGAGTCGGATAATTGTTGCCAAGCGCCGGAGCTGAGGTCGGTGTGGCGCCAATATTGGCGTAAGAGTTTGGTGATATCGGCGGCGGTGGATTCTAGGCCGATATTAGTAGTATTGGTCATGTCTAATTCGCTGATGAGGTTATTGACGCGGGAAATACGGGTGCGGTCGCTGGCCATTTTGTCAGCACAGCCATTGTAAGATTCGCGGATGATGAGATCAAGACATTGTGAGAGAGTGAGTTCGCCTTTGTCGGAGGTGCTAGTAAAAATAGCATCAGGGTCTTCACGGCCGAGAGTAATTTGGCGGTAGCCGTCGTAGGCAAAGAGCAGCTTGTAGACGGAGGCAACGTTAAAGACGCGATCGGCATTATAGCTGGCGGCGGTACGGCTATTATTAATATCATAAATCATGATGCCGACTTTTTCTTCGGGGCGGAGGGTTTGGCGCCATCTTTCTACGACGGGCTGAAGATCAATAAACTTAGCTTCATGAATCTCGCCGGGATCTGGAGTAGATGGAGTGGGCGGATCGGGCTGAGATGGAGGCGTAGAAGGCTCAGTAGGGATAGGGTCGCTACCGGTATTACCACTACTGATCTCTTGCTGGACGCGGTCACGAATGATGAAGCTAATGACAATGACAGTTATGCAAATAGCAATAACAATAATCGTGACGATAGTATTGATGATGCGGCGACGTTTACGATCCATTATTGAGCTGGCCTCGCGGAAAGTAAACGTTGCAAGAATTGTTCGGTATTAGCGGTATCCATGAGCCAAGTTTGGAAGGATTCGTCGTATTGCGTGGCGAGGAGACGAGTCTGGAGGAGCTTCCCCTGCCAGAAATAATGGACGAGAATGAGGCTGCGGGTAGTGCCTGGCCAAGCGCTTTGATCGAAAAAGAGGTTACCGAGGCCGTAATAAATCATGCCATCGTGATAGCTTTCGTAGGCTTGAGGCTGATGGGCGGAGGTGCCGACGACGACATCTGCGCCCATGTCGATGAGACTGCGGAAGAATTCGACTTGATCGCCAGCAGCGGAATCTGCGTAGTCGCAAGTAGTATCCTCGGCGGTATTAACATAGGAATTACATTCGTAGTATTGGATGTCGACGATGATGAAATCTCCGCGAGCTTTGGCGTCGGCGATGTCTTGTTGGGCTTTTTCTAAGGTGTAATAATTTGCGCCAGGAGATTGGTCAGTAGTGTAGCCGCCGGTAGAGAGGTTATAACCAAGCATAGTAATATGCGTGTCTTTTTGAGTAATTTCTAGCGGGATGGCGGCGGAAGTGGTGTCAATGCCACCGCCGAAAGTTTTAATGCCGAGTGCTTGATATTTGTTGATAGTGTCAATGGCGGATTGGTCGCCGCAGTCTTGATTATGATTGCCAGTGAGCTCGACGATGTCTAGTCCGATATCCTGGAGGACGGTAATCATATCGGGTAGGGAGCAGATATTGCTGCCGTTGGCGAGATTAGAGAAGGAGGATTCATTGCTGGTATGAGTGAGGTCAAAACCACTAAGGAAGGGGCCGATGTTTTGAGCAAAATAGTGCGGATCTTTGACTTGTTGAAGGCGAGTGTTCATGCGGCGAGAGAGAGCGGTGACGCCGGTCTGGGCGAGAGTGAGGACAGTGTCGGAAGTGGGGAGGGTGGCAATTTTGCTCTGGATAAGATCGCGGACCTTGATAACATCTGCGTAGTTTCCCCTAATAGTGAAGTATTCAAAAAAGGCACCATTAGCAAAATCATCTAGATAATATTTATGATCAAGCTCGAGGAGTTTGTAATTAGCGTTAAGGTCCCAGATGGAAAGGAGGTTGCTATTTTCGGCGTCGGCAACGGAAACATTGATTTGACCGCTATCGGGAGTAGTGACGGGGAGGAGAATATTGTAGAGAACATTGATAGATACGGGCGTAGACTCTTCGGAAGCTTGGATAAAAATAGTATCTTGGATTAGTTCTAGGTTAGGCATGCTGGTGGCGCTGCTGGCACCAATAGTAACGTCGGAATCGAGCTGAAGGTTACCGAGATTATCGTTGATAAAATCACGGTTGGCTTCGCTGGCGGTATCATCGAAAATAATTTGACCAGGCTGGTGGAAGGCATCTTTTTTAAGAAAAAGTTGGATGCCGAAGAATAGGGCTAGGATGACTACTACACTAGTAACAACAATGGCGAGGACGGGAGGAGTATGCTTAGTAGTTGAAGGCGTAGGGTTTGCAGGCGCAGAATGGGAAGATGAGTGCGGCGGGCGATGAGCTGTAGTAGGTTGAGTTGGTGATTTTGCTGTATCCATGTGTGCCTCCGTTATATTATTATTGTAACACAGAATGTTTACAAAAATAAAACTTGTGCTAAAATTAGGATAGAAAAGATAAAGGTTAGCTAAATAAAAAAGAGAAAATACATATGTTTCTGAATATTCTACTATTGATTATCGGTTTTATCTTCTTGATTAAGGGGGCAGATGTCTTTGTAGACGGAGCTTCGAGCACGGCGGAAAATTTTAAAGTCTCGAAGATGCTGATCGGACTGACGATTGTGGCGTTTGGTACAAGTGCGCCGGAATTTGCAGTATCGGTGAGCGCGTTGGCGTCTGGTAGTACGGATGTAGTACTAGGTAATGTGATGGGGAGCTGTATTTTAAATATTCTTTTGATCTTGGGTATAGCAGCATTGATTAGACCAATTAAGATTAAGACAAATACCGTTAATAAAGAGTTGCCATTGTGTTTGCTAATCTCTACGTTACTTGCGGTGTTGTTTTTGGATGTATTGTTGAGTAATGGTACAGAGAATCAGATTACACGGGGTGATGCGATAGTAGTACTGTTATTCTTTGCGGTGTTTTTGTATTATCTAGTGTCGCTGGCGCGTAATAGTAAAGAGACGAAGGAAAAGGCTAGTAAGCCGCAATATAAACTAGGTAAGTCGCTTTTCTTAGTATTGATCGGCTTGGCGGGGATTATTCTGGGTAGTGAGATGGTAGTGCGGAATGCGACGGATATTGCGGCGGCGATTGGCTGGAGTGAGAGACTGATTTCTCTTACGGTAATCGCCTTTGGTACTTCCCTGCCAGAGCTAGTGACGACGATTGTGGCTTCGCGCAAGAATGAGCAAGATTTGGTGGTGGGCAACATTATTGGGAGTAATATCTTTAATATTTGTATTGTATTGGGCGTGCCGGTGGCGTTGTTTGGGACGATCACGCCGGCGAGCTTCCAAATGATAGATATTATTATGTTGATTGCGTCGGCGGCGATGTTATTCATCTTTGCTCTGACTAAGAAAAAGATTACGCGGGCGGAGGGTGCGGCGATGCTGGCGGCGTTTATAATATATTATGGGTTTATTATTATCGCTTAATATCTAAGATAGAAACTTATAAAAATAGGCAGGTGCGTGGCTTGCCTATTTTTTGATTTAGTAATTATTGGGTTATTGGGCGATGGCGGTGACAATGAGGCGGTGAGTAGCGTCTTGATTTGGTAGGGGCTCGCCGGCGCAAGTCATGATGACTAAAGTCTTGTCTTTTTCGCTTTTGAGAACGTCGCGCATGTTGATGTCGGATTTAGCGAGAGTCTCGAGCTGGGTAATTTGATAAGATTGATGATCGTAAATAATAATATCATCAACGTGAACTTTTTCTAGCTTTTTAAAAACAGTGGAGGAATGGCCGATAACAAAAAGCTTATTAGGGGTTTGACTATAAATGCCAGCGATGGTGGCGGGGGAGATAAGCTCTCCATCCTCTAAAGTGAGTTCGGTAACGGGAGTCTTGAGGTTGATACTGGAGATTTCTAGCTGGGGGAGATCGGCGGCGTTGGCGGGGAGAGCGGGCTGAAGGCCGATGAAAAGATAAACTGGCATCATAATAGCCATAAAAGAGCCAAAGAACATCTTAATCTCCGCCGTGGACCAATTGAGCGGGTTTAGGCGCTGCCAAGACCAATAAGATCTAACTTTGTAAGCGATGCGCTTCAAAAAATCTTTCATATACATAACCTCCATGATATATCCATTATAACATAAGTAGGATAAAATGAGGGTAAAAATTGGCGGATTTTGGTAATGTTATTTTGTGAATTTTAGGCTAGGCAAGCGGCAATTTTGTATGATATAATGAGGGTGGTTACCTTCTGCGTAAGCAGTTGTAGAATAAAGCTGGAATACTTGCTAGTGCCATTATGGCCTCGTCAGGTGTATTCCAGCGCGAGGGTAACCCCATGATGGCACTATTTTTGGTGATAATGGGTAACTCGCGCGAAGAAAACGACTATAGATAACGATGGTCGGATG
>CAYUCN010000010.1:0-31003 GCA_964443395.1 uncultured Candidatus Saccharibacteria bacterium
CATCAGCTAGACCTTCGTTTAGCTTATTCATTTGCGCGAGTTACCCATTATCACTCAAAATAGTGCCATCATGGGATTGGTCCTCGCGCATGTGTTACCATTAACGAGGCCATGATGGCACTAGTTGCAACACATGCTTTATTTTTTATTCGCTTGCGCGAACACCAATCATTATCATTATCTCACGCAATTTCATTTTTGCCTAGACCAAAAATCACCCCAAATCAAAAATTTATATAAGTTTATCTTTACTCTCCTAGCTGTATTTGCTACACTAGACTTAGAGCAGAGTTGCCTGCAGCCTCAACTAAAGGTCCAACGCATTTAGTGTTAATCATTAGTAGTATTAACATTGTATAACTGAGGAGTTGTATGGAAGTAGACTCTTTTATGGTACGCCGTAGGGTTCTCAAGAACCAAACTAAGTACGAAATAAAAGTTACTCTCCTGCCAAAGACAGAAGAGTAAAAACCTATAAAATATAACCCCATTATAACAATCTTAACTAACTTGGTCAATAGCAGCTCTGCTCTTTTTTGATATTCGGAGTTTCCGTCGCCGCGGGAGCGCAGGATGTGATAGCTTGGAACGATATGATTTACATGCAAGAAATGACCCATGCTGCTTGTGCTAGCCAGCCTACTCCGGCAGCTGGCGAGACTAGCGTTCCTACTAAGACGCTGATAGACATTCGTGATAAAAAGACCTATACCATTGCTAAGCTTAAAGACGGTAATTGCTGGATGACGGATAATTTAGCCTTAGAAGGTGGCACCACGCTTACTATAGAAGATAGTGATTTAGATCCTAATGTCTATATTAATAAGTGGCGTACCTACACTTTGCCAGTTGCTACTACGAGCGGATTCAGTAATGCGCAAGTAAATGATAAAAATGGTACAGCTACTTATGCCAATCAACAAGTAAGAAATGCAGCTAGTCCTGATACTAATAAATATGGGGCATATTACTCATGGTGTGCTGCTACGGCAGGAGCATGTCTACAAGGAGCATATGCAGACATTATACCTAATAGCAGTAATGCTGGAAATGCTGGGAACGTAGCAAACACGACAGTAATACCAAAAAATCAAGATGCCACATCTAGTATTTGCCCTAAAGGATGGCAATTACCAGTAAATGGTAATACTACGACAGATAAGTCTTATAATAAATTATTAAGTGGTATTCCGGATAGTTCAGCAGGCAGTACTACCATTAGACAAGCTCCATATTATTTCGTCTATGGCGGGTACGTCATTAATAGCTCTCTGTTCGCTGCTGGCTCCGCCGGTTATTATTTGTCATCTACGGCTAGCTCGGCCACCGACGCGTACGCCTTGTACTTCCTTAGTAGTGACGTTTACCCGTCCAGCGGCAACGCTCGCTACTACGGCTACTCCGTCCGCTGTGTGGCTAGATAATTATACCTTTTCCTATACTTAAGTAGGAGGAGAGGTGCACTCACATAATCATAGTTAATGACCAATGAGAATAGCTCCACCGGTGAACGCCAGCAAATTATTTTTTATATTGTAGTAGCATTTCCTTATCACTCTTGCTTACCCGATACGATTCACGAATCTTCTGAATCGCCTTATTCTGTACCCAATCCGTTAGAACTCCACTTTGTATTACTTTTAGAGTTCTCTCCCGCTCTTTTGCGAACGCCGTTGCTATCAGCCATGCGTTCGCCATATTTACGTAATATTGTTCAGTTTTTATCTTAGCTACAATCTCGAGTACTTTATCAACATACTTATCTGTCAGGTAATAGTCCATCATCATTACTATCATAAATCTTCGCTCATACTCATGCGGGGAATTACGGTACTGAAGTAGAAAATCCCACACCATCGTCAAATCTTCTGATGTCTTCAGCTTAAAGCTCGCGCAGACCACGTCATTCACCGCCCAGTTATCTATCTTCGGCACAAAGTTCCGCAACAGTTGCAGTCTCTCGCTTAGCTCCATCTTCGCTTCTGCTATTACTAATCCCTCCAGCATCGTTTCTTCATAATATGCGTTCTGTACCTCGCAGAGGAAACTCCTCCAATCACCTTTGCAAATTTCTTTCGCTAACTTCCGCAGCGCCGGCACCCGCACGCCTAGAATATTCTCTACGCCTGGACATAAATTGCTATGAAATTGCCGATATTTCTCATCCGCCAAATCTTGTAACTTTTTGATAATCGTATCCCGCATGCCTTAATTATACTATATAATATATATTAATATGATATATAATGTTACGGTTAAGCCTAATTCGAAAAAAGGCCCTCTCGTCCTCGAACAAGGTAATGCTCTTACGGTCTATTTGCGCGAGAAACCGCACGATGGCGAGGCGAATGCTGCCTTAATCAAACTTTTGTCTAAACATTTCCACGTTGCCAAAACTTGTATTAGTATTCAATCCGGCGCGCACGGCCAGGAGAAGCGTGTAGAAATCATCCAGTAAACTCATTCCGTACCGTAACTATCTAAAATCACCAATCCCCTTACTTTTTTCTAAATAAATCCTAAAAAGTATGTTATTATAGTAATAATAGAGGGGTAAGTGATTACTATGCAAAATAGTTTAGGGAGGGAATTTTGAAAATCCAAAGCATCTATATTGGCGGATGGTTCCAGCGTACTATGCTGCAGCTATCGGAGATTTACGATTTTTTGCGTGATGGCTCTTCGCAACTCAACTTAGACAAAAGTAAGCTCTCCGCCCTGCATGATAATCTCCGCATTGATGCCATCGAATATGGCGTCGCCAACGAAGAATTTGTCGCCTTCACTACCGAAGAACAGATCAAAGTCAAAATCCACGAAGACGGCTTAATGGTCGTCAGTAGCGATCAAGTTAGCGAGCCTACCATGTTTGCCGACATCGAGCGCCTACGCGGCTATTATGAAGAGCGGCTTTCTCCTGCAATTAATTATCTTTTTAGCACTGGCGCTCCCGTCTTTAAAGAATTGGCACGCGTGGAGAATATTTACCCGTACTTTATTGTTTGTGATAACGCTACTAGCCATGACATCTCTAATCTCCTCGCTCAGACCGAACGTCAGAAGTATTTTGAGTACGAAGGTAAAAATTACGACGTCTTGCGCGGCGACAAATATTATTTTATTAATAATAAAAAAGCCACGCTTAACAACATTGAACGCTATATTGAGGAACAAGTTTTTATCCGCGAGTTTAAGGGGCAACTGCACCGCTATCTTAACCTCCATCGTGCTATCTGGAGCAAAATTGACCGTATTAAAAAACAGCCTAGCTTTACCGCCTCAGAACTTTTAGAGAATACTAGCCAGCTCGAACGCTACGAGAAGACCTCCTTACTCATTGAAGGCCGCTTACATCAAATGTCTACTTATATTCAGCTGCGTGAGTCCGGTGTCAAAGATGATCAAGGCTTAATCGAATTCTTGTCTATTTCTGGCTATCGTTATGCGGCCCTTTCCGGTACTTTAGCTTACGTCCAAGCGCTCTGGGACACTACTCGCCGCTATAATGAGTCGGCCCAGCGGCTACTGTCGCGCGTTACAACTGAACGCAGTCTGCATCTACAACATTGTCTCCTGCTTGGCGTAATATCTATTGCCATAGTCAGTATTCTTGGTCTTTTGTTTAGTGCTAAGTTAAACCTTAGCGTCGATACGGTTATCTATGGCGCACTTTTAGTTATTTTGATTATTATCATTCGTAAAATTATTTCGTTGCGTAGCGATGCTAAATCATATTGTGTCCAACACCAAGTTAATAAGGAGGAATAAATGAAATCAAAATTAATCATCGGCGCATTGCTGATTACTATTCTAGGCGGTGCAGCTATCCCGCAGGCATTTGCCGATGGCGCTAGCGACGACGCAGCTAATTACACTCGCACGGCCGATCCGGATGCTGGCATTATGCCTATCTCTGAGACCACTACAAATACACCTACTTCACTAGATAATGACGTCGAGGCGGAGCTCTTTCTTGGCCACAACCTCTTTCTCGCCGGAAACAATATTAATGGTCGTGGCTTAGTTAATGGATTACTCTTCTCAGCTGGCAACCAGCTAGACCTAGAACACGATTCGGAGTATGCCTTCCTTGCTGGCAATAATATTATCTTTGAGGGCGCCACTCAAAAAGACCTCTTTGCTGCTGGCAATAATATTAATATCGTCGGTCAAGTTGGTCGCGACGCCTTTATTGCTGGCAATACGATTTCTGTTCTCAAGGATTTACCAGGAGATTTGTATGTTACAGGTTCTCGCCTTGTTCTCAAAGATATAGAAATTGCCGGTAATGCTAACCTGTCTGTAGAGCAATTAATTATTGAAGGTAACGTAGAAGTTACTGGTAAGCTTAGCCTTAATGAAGATGCCGGCGTTACCGGTATGAGTAGTCTTAAATATGGCGAATTAGAACGCTACGAAGTAGTGGATTACGAATACAGTACCGCAGACTATTGGCTAGGTAGACTCATCAGTATTACTGGTCTATTTATCGCCTTTGCTATTATTCTAGCTATGTTCCCACGCATTAATCAAAAGATTACTAAAGAACTCAATGTTTCGCAGTTTGGTAAAGATCTGCTTATCGGGATGTGTACGCTACTCTTTACGCCGTTTATCGTTGTCTTCTTGCTTATGTCGCTAGTTGGTGCACCTGCCGGTATCGTCTTGCTCGGTATTTATGTTATTACAATTTATCTCGCCCAAGGCTTTAGTGGCCTCTATCTCGGCAAGTTCATTATTGAGAAGTTACTAAAAGTCAAGTTGAATGGCTTTGCTGAAGCCCTACTTGGCATCGTCTTGCTTGGTTTACTTGCTATGATTCCGGGTATTGGCTGGGTTATCGGGCTGATCTCCTTGCTACTTGGCCTTGGTCTCTTTATGCAATGTATTAAGCCAAAACGTGATAAAAAGACCCCACACGCTCCCGTCGTTTTTGCACCCATCGCCGAAGCCGAAACCATCGAAACTACCAAAGAACAAGATAGTCATGAATCCGCAGAAACTGTCTCTGAGACTGAAGCAACCGAAGAAGTTGAAGAAATTGAGACCGATACTGACATATCCGAAGCTAAATCTGCTAAGCCTAAGAAAGACTCTGACTAATTATGCACGAAAGCTGGAAACCGTTCCTCCAATCCGAGTTTGCGAAACCATACTTTTGCGAACTCAGTAAATTCCTTCACTCTGCCTACGAGACCACCCGTGTGTTTCCAGCTAAAGCTCAAGTCTTCCGCGCCTTTAGCAGTGATCTGAATAACGTCAAAGTAGTCATTCTTGGCCAAGACCCCTATCATACTCCAGGCGCGGCTCATGGTTTGGCTTTCTCAGTGCCAGATTCTCAGCCCATTCCTCCATCACTCCAAAATATCTACAAAGAAATTGACCGTGAGTATGGCGCTCACATTAATCGCACTGGTAACCTCAAACGTTGGCAGGAACAAGGCATTCTCTTACTCAATAATGTCCTCACCGTCGAGGCACACAAAGCCGGCTCACACCGCGGCAAAGGCTGGGAGATTTTTACTGAAGCTACAGTAAAATATCTTAATGAACAGCGCCCGCATCTCGTTTTTCTACTCTGGGGTAGAGATGCTCGCAGTAAAAGGTCACTGATTGACACTAATAAGCATCTCGTCCTCGAATCCGCCCATCCCTCACCACTTTCGGCTTATAATGGCTTTTTTGGCAATGGACATTTCGAGAAAACTAATGAATTCTTACGTGAACACGGCCTTAGTGAAATCAAGTGGTGATCTATGTGACTTTACGTATTTAGTTTTAGGTCTTTAGTATCTTCACTATAAGTGAGCGTCTCCCGGCTGGAGCGAAATGCCGAGGATAGCGAATAGAAAGAAAGTTTTACTTTCTTTCTTAAGCGACGCAGGCAGAAAGCGACGCAGTCGCGCCGACCGATTTGCGAAATGATATAAAGAATAAATTGTAATCTTAACGCAATGAGGAGAGCTCCACCGGTGAACGTTAGTGAAGATGCTAAAGACCTACCTACTATTAAATAAAAATTAACGCTATGGCTTGCCAAACCTTCCGACCAGTTACATAAAATCTGGTCTTTTCCTTGGCTTTTTAGCCAAATGTTGTAATTTTTACATTTTCAACAAACTTGTGCTTGTTAGTTTTGGAAAAAACTTGTTATACTCCGGGCAAATATCAAAGTTTATTGTTCGGAGGAAACATGATTTATCGAACTACTCGCGTTTGGTGCTTCGGCAAAGGTGTTTGTCGTCAGCGCCGGCACAAATCTTATTTTTTACTAGCTTTAATTTTGATTGCGCATAGTTTTCTCGCGATTTTGCAAACTCATCCAGCTAGTGCTTCGGCCTGCAGTGATGTTGAATTTATTTTTGCACGCGGATCTGGTGAATCGCTTAATGGCCCTAGTCATACCGCTTGGACCAATAGCATTACCGAGCAACTCAAAAGCTTTAATCTTACTACTAGCTTTTACGAGCTCGGCAGCGACCCTGGGTCGCCCTACCAATATCCAGCCGCGCCTGTTTCGAACAGCTTCGTTGGCTATGTTAATCTCATCAGCGCAGCGATTAGCGGCGGCGAAGCCTTCCTCTTTGGCGCTAGCGTCAATCAAGGTCGCCAAGAGCTAATTTATCATATTGAGCAAGTTAATAATAGATGCTCGCATACTAAGTTTGTGATCGGCGGCTATTCGCAAGGCGCCATGCTCATCGACAAAGCTCTCCCTAGTATCGACAGCGAGAAGATTCTCTATGTTGCCACTTTTGGCGATCCTAAGCTATATCTGCCAGAAGGCGCCATTACCTTTAAGCATGGCATGCCTGTCCCAGATGCTTGCTACGGCGTCAACCTCTCACCTTACCGCGTCTACGTTCCGGACTGCCGTGCCTACGAAGGTGTTCTGGGCGCTACTCGCCCTTATCAGCCTATCGGCTACGAAGGCAAGCTTGGCACTTGGTGTAATGATTACGATATTATGTGCAGTTCTGGTATGAGTATCAACGATCACGTTGGCTACACTACCAAAGATTTATATAAGCAAGCCGCCAGCAAAATCAGCTCTGTCCTCAGTACTAAATATAGTGACCATCTCGTTACATCCAGAGCAACCATCTCTGGTGTGAGCAAGCATGACGTTGTCTTCTTGCTTGATGTTTCTGGTAGTATGCAAACCCTTTATGGCCTCTATGCTGGCAAGCTACGCGTTCTTGCCAATGCTGTCAAACTAAACGGCGGACGCATCTCGCTCTATTATTATGCTAACGAAGCGCATGGCTATTATCCTATTGAGAAATGCGATCTCACTTGCGACTTCGCGACTATTGAACAACTAATTGATCCTGCTAATGTTGATCGCCATAGTAACGGTAATTACAATAAAGAATCCACTTTTGCCGCAATGAAGTTTGCCATTAACAATACTAAGTGGGATACTGGCGCCCGCAAAACTCTAGTTAACTTCTCTTCACATCCGCCACTTAGCCCCGACGCCGACGGTACTACTGCTGAGGATGTGATTGCTCTCAGTCAGGCCAAAGGCGGCATTGAGCTATATAGTGTCAACTACTCTGACGTGCAAATGTACCTAGAGGGGCTTGCCTATAATACTAATGGCGGCGCTTACGACTTCCGCAATACTACCGCCAAATTTGTCCGTGACGTTATTAATAACACTCCTACTATCGACCAAGTTCCTCCTCGCGTTACAGCAGCCGCCAAAGCTGCCAAGACGGCCAAGGTTGCGACTTCTACTACCGATTCTGACTCTAGTACTAATCCATCTACTTTAGATAATCTCGTCTACGTTGATGATGAATATCCGTATACTCCTGAGGCAAAAATTACTACTCATAGTACTACCCTACAATCCGATCAAAGCGTCAAGGTTGAATTCTCTACTGACGCAGAGCATATCCTAGTGGCTTTTAACGATGCTCCGATGGGTTTTATTGAGCCTGTGAGCGGCCAAGGCGACTTCACTATTACTGATATCACCGATGATATAGAAGTTGCGCTCATTCCGTATTCTGCGAACGAGCAACGGGGAATCACTGCACGCTTCACCGTGCAAAAGACTCAAGATCCTACGGGTGGCTCTGGCGGCGGTTCCGGCAATACCGGCGACGACAATAAAGATCCAGATAATCCTAATAATCCCAACGACTCTGGCCAAACTAGTGGCAATCAAAACCAAGGTGATAACAATCCTAATATCCCGAGCAACAATCCTCAAGGCGATCAAGGGAGTCAAGGAAACCAGAGCAGCTCTGATAACCAGGGGAATCAAGGCGGTCAAAATAACCCCGGCAACCAAGGCGGCCAGACCAATCCCGGCCACACTGGCTCTAATCCGCCCGCTACTGGAGAAAGCAACCAACCTACTACGCCTTCTATTAACCAATCCAATTCCGTCAAAGATCACAACTCCCCTAGCTCTATCGGTGATGTCCCGCCTTATCACGTCCCCAAAGCTCCTGATACCGGCGCATACAGTCGCAAACTTGCGCAAAAGCTTAAAAAATAGCCCTCTCAGGCAGTCAATCCACGCTAGATACCTAGTCTCTGTCTCGCTAATCGCTGAAGTCCCAGAATTTAAGACCCAGCCTCATCCTGCTCGTGACGTGAGCTTAGATGCCAGTGATCTCCGTACTCACATTTGTATACGCTTAAGCACGGAGCGCCATGATCATGCTGAGCCACTAGCGCCGCCAGCTCAGCCTCCTCGCGCGTCGCATAGCAGACCTTCTGGTGCTCCCCTACCCAGCACTTCTTTGGCGCATATTCGTGGTATACTAACTTTTTCACCTAGATATTATAACAAATTATTCCCGAAAAAGGCAAATATCGAAAAGTTCAAAAAAGTACTAGTTATTCCTGCGCGTTTGTGCTATAATAAACGTAAGTTAAATAATAGGTGGATTGGGTGAGCAAACTAGCAGAGTATCTAAATCGGCATACTATTGGCAATGTTTTTGATAAGGCCTCGATTTGCGAGAAATATTCTACGGATCGGTCAATTCTTCAAATCATGCCGCGCTTAGTGGCCATTCCCGAAAGTACAGAAGACATCCGGCATCTCTTGCGCTTTGCCGATCAGCTCGCCACGCGCGATTATTATCTACCTGTGACAGTGCGTGGCACCGGCATGGACAAAACGGGCGCTAGTCTCGGCGACGGATTGATTATCTCTATGGAAAAATTCAATCACATTGAAGAGATTGACATTCGCGGGCGTCTTGTGCGCGTACAGCCAGGTATTACTCTTGGGGAACTTAACGAAGCTCTCCGCTTACATGGCGTTTGGCTACCGGTAGACTATAATCCCCATTGTACACTTGGTGGGTTGATCGCTAACTGCACTAGCGACGATATGTCTGGCCGATATGGCGGTATCTATAGCTTTGTTGAGCGTGCAGAAGTTGTTCTTGCTAATGGCGATTTGGTTCAGCTCAGCCTACAGAGCCTTCATGCCGCCGAGGCCAAGGCTAACGAAGATTCTAGTGAGGGTGTCCTTTATCGTAAAATTAGCAAAGTCCTAGATAAATATGACGATACGATCTTAGATCGTTCCATGCGCCCATATGATGCTGCCGGGTATGCTAATATCGTTAAAGTAAGGGAACGCCACTCCGTTAATCTCCTTCCGCTTATGTTTGCTTCTCAGGGTACGCTCGGTGTGATTTCCGATATTATCCTCCGAGTTGAGCCTGTGCCGCCGGAGTCGCGCCGCCTGCTTGTTTCGTTCCACGATCTCAAGGCCGCCCAGCGCTTCCTCAATTTTGTCTGCGATCTCGAGCCTGCCACTGTCAAGATTTGCGACTTGCGTATTATTGAGCATGCCTCTGACCACGGCAAAAAGCCCGATGTATTTATCCGCAAGATTGGCCGCGGTCTGTTAGTGATGATTGATTTTGGCTACGGCAAGCTCCGTACTAATAAAAAACTCAAGCAATGCTACGAAGTTCTGCCGCCTGGCACGTTCTCCGTGGAAGAAACTTATGATAATACCGATGCTTTCCAGTGCGTTGATAATGCCTTACTTAGTTTTCTGAATGATGATCTCCGCGGCGAACGCTCGCCAGTATTAGACGACGTGTTTGTCCCCACCATGCATTTTGGCGAATTCCTCGATGGCCTCGCCGTCCTCGAAGAAACTCTCGGTCTCAGTCTCCCTATCTTCGGCTCTTTCGCCACCTCTAATTATTATGTGCGCCCTGAGCTCGATTGCACTGCTATGGAAGGCCGCAAAAAGATGATCGAATTCATCCGTCTCTATACTCAGTTAGTCGAATCTTGCCATGGCTCGCTGACGGGTAATGGTCCTGAAGGTCGCGTTAAGGCTCTCATGACTTCGCAGACCCTCGGTGTTGGTGAACGCGACCTCTATAATAGCATCAAAGAAGCCTTTGACCCTCATAATATTCTCAATCCTAAAGTCAAGCTCGGCGCCGACGTCAAGGATACAATTCGTCATTTGCGTACCACCGAGCAAGGTGGAGTCGTCACGGTTTAGATTTAACCATGTAAGGTCTCTTCTAGCTGATTGGAATAGGTGTTGTATAAATACCTTTTCGAAGGGCCTAAGACTTGGGCGAGCGCCCCGGAGCGGCCCGAGAAAAGTGTATTTATGCAACACCATCTAAATTTCTAGGAAAACTATCATATATCAGATAAAACATGTTATAATATCTCCATGAAGACTACAACTAAGAAATTATCTGACACTAAGGTGGAACTTACGGTCACGCTAGACTCAGAGGATTTAGCTAAAGCTCGCGCTGAGGCCCTCAAGCGTTTAGCTGCCAACCTGAAGGTCCAAGGTTTCCGCAAGGGCAAAGTTCCCGCGGAGCTCGTCGAGCAGCACGTCTCGGCTAATGATATTAATAGTGAGACTATTGATATCGCCGTCCGTACTACCGTGTCTGCTGCCTTTACCGATACTAAAAAAATGCCTATTACGATTGACGGCGTAAATGTTACTAAATATGTCCCCGGCGAAATCGCTGAGTACACTGCTACCGCCGAAGTCCTTCCAGAGGTCAAACTCGGCGATTTTAAAAAACTCAAAGCTAAGATGCAGAGCACCGAGCCTACCGCGGCCGACGTCCAAGAGATCGTCGATAATATCGTGAGTGCTTACGCCGAGAAGGTCGTGGTGAAGCGCGCCGCGCAGATGGGTGACGAAGTCATTATTGATTTCACTGGCAAGAAGGATGGCGTCGAGTTCCCTGGCGGCAAAGCCAAGGATTATCACCTTACGCTCGGCTCTAAACAGTTTATTCCTGGTTTTGAAGAAGGCATTGTCGGCCATAGCTCTGGTGACAAGTTCGATTTAGAGCTTACCTTCCCTAAGGATTACCCAGAAAAATCTCTCGCTGGTCAAAAAGTTGTGTTCGAGACGCTTGTTAAGCAAGTCAACGAAATTAAGAAACCCGCCGAGGATGACGAACTCGCCAAGAAGTGCGGTTTTGATACTATGGATGCTCTACGAGCTGATATTAAGAAAAATCTCGAAACTCAGAACCGCCACCGCGCGATTGAACAATACCGCGAGGCGTTGGTCGCCGAGCTAGTCAAAGCTTCTAAAGTTGCTGCCCCAGAGATCCTCATTAACGATCAGCTCCGCCTCATTAAGGACGATATGCGCCGTAATGCTACTAGTCGCGGCATGCAGCTCGAAGAAATGATCGAAGCTGCCGGCCAGAAGTTTGAGGATTGGGAGAAAGAAGCTCGCAAAGTCGCCGAAGAGCGCGTTAAGGCTTCTCTTGTTCTTCAGATTCTTGCCAACGAGCAGGGGATTACCGCCACCGAAGAAGAAGTTTCTGCTAAGATTGCCGAGCTCCGCGATGTCTACCGCAAGTCTAAGGAAGCCTTAGAGAGCCTCAAGAAACCCGAAGTCCGTCAAGACATCAAGAATCGCTTCATTATCGACAAAACTCTCGACTTCCTCGTAGCCGCCAACGGTGGTGATGCAATTATGAATAAACCTGCCGAGGACACCGATAAGAAAGCTGCCGCCAAAAAGTCCAAAACTTCCACCAAGACCAAGAAATCTGAGTAAACTCGGTACAAAATCAAAAATTAAGGCTCGCTCTCTGGGCCTTAATTTTGTACTCAAATACTGTTACAAATAACAAAAAGCAAATCTCTTCAGTTTAATGCAAAAACCAGATTTTAGGGCTAGGCAAACTCCGTAAATTATGAGACAATAAAAGCGTGAAGTGTTCGCGCAAGCGAATAAAAAATAAAGCAGATATTGTAACTAGTGTCATCATGGCCCTCGTTATGAACAATATCTGCGCGAGGACTTCACCCATGATGGCACTATTTTTAGTGAATGGGTAACTCGCGCAACTAGCAAGCTGACGAAGGTCTAGCAGATGCGCATTTTTTGTTGTCCAGAATCTAAGCGTTTAATGTCCTCATGGCTACTATTAAGCTATTTTATCCATAGCTTTTATCAAACCAAAGGAGGACAAATCTCAATGCTCAAATCGCATCATTATAAACGTAAAATCTCTATCGGCACCCTTGCTCTAATAATTCCCATTCTTTCTGCTTGCAGTCTCACCTACCTCACCTTCACTCCAGAATCCGCCCACGCCGCCACTGACACCCGTACCTTGGACGACATCGACTTTATGCAAGAGATTACTCCCACTATTTGTAGTAATACTCCAATAGCCGATGAAGCCGGTAATAATCAATATTACCTCAAAGATTCCCGCGACAAAGATGATGCTGGTAATTATAAAGAATACTGGGTTGCTCATCTCAAAGACGGTAACTGTTGGATGACGCAAAACTTGGATTTAGATTTATATGTAAATGGTGCCGGTAGGACTCTAACTCCTGGCGATTCTGATGTGAGTGAAAGTTGGACTTCTACAACTGGCGCTTCGGCATTATGGCGTGGTGGTAGTAATTATGATATAATAAAATATTATGATCCGGGAGAAAGGTATTGTAGCGAGAATACTACAGATGCATGTAATTTAACTACTAGTAAGAATAATAGACATGATAGTCAAGGTAATTATTACAGCTGGACAGCCGCTACGGTGGGAACTGGCGTAGATAAAAACAATAGTGGAGATATTGCTCCTTCTAGCATTTGTCCAAAAGGTTGGAAGTTACCATTAAGTGGAAGTACTAATAATACAGTAAGTGGGTCATTTAAATATTTAGTAGATGCATATAGCATAGGAAGTACTGGTAGTAAACTAACTCAAGCGCCACTATATTTCGTCTATGGCGGGGCCGTCTACAATAGTTCTCTGCGCAGTACTGGCTCCCTCAGCTTCTATTGGTCTTCTACAGCCACCGATGCCGACGGCGCGTACGTCTTGAGCTTCGGTAGTAGCGACGTTAGCCCGTCCTACTACGGCTATCGCTACCTCGGCTACTCCGTCCGCTGTGTCGCTCGCGATTGGCCAACCAAAGATGCTAATATAGCCGTCACCATCCCGCCTATCCTTACTATTGATGCTACATCTAATATGAATGAGACTGTCGGTACTAATGGTATCGCTACCGGCACCATCTCCGCTACTATCATTGCCAATACCGACTATGATGTAAAACTAAGTAGCACTCAGCCAGAACTCCGCAACGGTAGCGATACTACTAACGTCATCAAGCCCGTCTCATCCACTAATTCACCCCTCGCTAATAATACTTGGGGTATCCGCACTAGCGGTTCCGGCTCTACCGCTTTATATTCTCCCATTACCACTACTCCCACTGACTTCACTAACGCTAAAACCACTGATTCGGATGGTAATACTGTCCACACTTACGACATCGGCGTCAAAACCGCTCCTTCTCTCCCCGCCGGCACTTACAGTACCACTGTCACCATCACCGCTTCCACGAAATAACATGGACACAAGAAAAGAGCTTGCAGGTCTCTTTTCGCATTAACGTACATAGGCCTGCAAAGCTCTTGTCTTTTCCGTCCTTCTGCGGTATAATTACGATAGAGTTTCAAGCCCGAAGCTATTGCTGTAAAGCCTAGGGCAAATATTTAAAGTTAAACAGGGAATTATATTGTGCCAACTATCAATCAGTTGATTCGCAAGCCACGCAAGAAGGCCGCTAAGAAATCCAGTGCGCCTGCGCTTGGTTCTATCGTTAACACCCTTAAGACTCGCCGTTATGAGCAGGCTGCTCCACTTAAGCGTGGCGTTTGTCTTAAGGTTACCACTAAGACTCCAAAGAAACCAAACTCCGCTCTCCGCAAGGTCGCCCGTGTCCGTTTGACCAACGGTCAAGAAGTCTGGGCTTATATCGGTGGTGAGGGTCACAACCTCCAGGAGCACGCTGTTGTGCTAGTCCGTGGTGGTCGTGTGCCGGATCTTCCGGGTGTCCGCTATCATATTGTCCGCGGTACGCTCGATTTGCAGGGTGTCCAAGGTCGTAAGCAAGGCCGTTCTAAATACGGTGCTAAGAAGGGAGAATAATTATGCCACGCAAAGTTACTAAATCTCTTGAGCGCAAAGTTTCTCCAGATCGCAAATATCAATCTATCCTCGTGCAGAAACTTATCAATAAGTCTATGCTCGATGGCAAAAAGCAAGCTGCCGAGCGTGCCGTTTACGAAGCTCTCGAAGGCGCTGCTAAGAAGCTAAAGAGCGAAGATCCCGTTGCCGTCTTTGAGAAGGCTCTGGCTAATGTTAGTCCAGATTTCGAAGTCAAATCTCGTCGCGTTGGCGGTGCTAACTACCAGATTCCGTTCCCGATTAGCGGTCACCGTCAGCAACATTTCGCTTTTTCTTGGCTCGTACAGTCGGCTCGTGCTCGTCAGGGCATGCCGTATGCTAAGCGCCTCGAGGCTGAGATCGTCGACGCTTACAACGAAACCGGCGCTGCCTTCAAAAAGAAGGAAGATTGTCACCGCATGGCCGAGGCCAACCGCGCCTTTGCACACTTCGCCCGCGCCTAGCGGCGACCTTAGTAGAAAAATACAAGGGGAAAGCCCCTCATGCGAGGGGCTTTGCGGTGCATTCCTGCACGCGTTTACAATCTAGGAAGAAGAATCTTGCCCAGACCAATACGGTGAATATTACCAATAATAGCCATCCAGCCATCTGCATAAGCGCCGTCGTGTCCAAAATAGCAACAAAATACACGACCGCCGTCACATTTTCGCCGTCTAGGTCGACCGTTTTAAGGGCGGAACACGTAGGCAGGTGCACGCATACTCGGCAGATGGGGTCATTCTTACTTACCGTTACATGGGTGCCATCAGACATTACACCTTCGGTGCCGCTGATTGCCGCGAAGTTTGTTCCTTCGGGCTGTCGAAGTATCCTGATGCAGGCATTAGATAGCGCAAGGCGTGTTGTTCCGCGTTTGCCTCCTATGCCCGAGCCATACTTCACGGTTGCGGTGTTAATGCCGTTGGAAAAAGTATAGACGTCTACTGAGGTAGATTCGTCATACCGGGCAGACTGTAATTGATAGTTGCCGCCCTCCAGATCGATACGATCAACGCATACTGCATCGCAAAAAGTTCCGACGATGTTACATATCGCCAGTACGATTAGAGCAATTGCGATTAACTCGTATCTCTTAATCTCCACGCGCTTACGTAAAAACTTCATGGTAAATTCTCCAATCTGTAAAATATTCTAGGCTGTAAACAGTGATTGTTTCAACCCATACCTCCATTATAGCACACATTACCAAAAAAGTCAATACCGTTAACGCTTTTTTGCTACAAAATCCAGTAAATTGCCTTATTTAGATATAATTATTTTCAATTTTCTCGTTGATTTTAAAAATCTTATGCTATAATAGATACAAGTAGTTTTAGGAGGCAAAATGGTAAGATTGGCAATAAATGGTTTCGGACGGATTGGGCGCTGTGCTTTCAAGATTGCCTATGAGCGCCGCGACGCCGAGATTATTGCGATTAATAGCTTGGGCGATGCTAAGACTTTTGCGCATCTCCTAAAATACGACTCTGCCTATGGCGTCTATGATCACGATATTAGTTACGATGATAAACACATCATTATTGATGACCAAAAGATCCTCTTCCTTAGCGAGCCAGACCCTCTCAAGCTCCCTTGGGATAAGCTCCAGATTGACACCGTTATGGAATGTACCGGTGCCTTTACTAACCCTGCCGACGCTCGCGCTCATATTAAGGCTGGCGCCCGTAAAGTCGTCATTTCTGCCCCCGCTAAAGGCCCTGGCGCTAAGACCGTAGTGCTTGGCGTCAACGAAGAAGTTGTCACCGCCGACGACGAAATCCTCTCTTGCGCTAGCTGCACTACTAATTGTATCGCCCCAGTCATGAAGATTCTCGAGGATAACTTTGGTATTGATAAGGCCATGATGACTACTGTCCATTCCTACACTGCTTCGCAGCGCCTAGTTGATGACGCCGCTAAGGATATCCGCGAGGCTCGCGCTGCTGGCGTCAATATTATTCCTACTACCACGGGCGCTTCTAAGGCCACTGCCCTCACTATTCCTAGTCTAGAGAATCGTTTTAATGGTCTCTCGGTCCGCGTGCCTACGCTCGTCGTATCCCTAGCAGATATTACTGCCGTACTTAAGCGCAACACTACTATCGAGGAACTCGCCAGCGTCTACGAGCGTGCTTCTAAAGAGCCGTATTACGAAGGCATTCTTGCAGTCACGCGTGAGCAATTGGTTAGTTCTGACTTCCGTGGTAATGCTAACTCCGCCGTGGTGGACTTGCCTCTGCTTGATATTGTCGGTGGTAATATGGTTAAGCTCGTGGTTTGGTACGATAACGAATGGGGCTACTCTAATCGCTTAGTGGAGCTCGCGGTCGATTTTGGAAGATAGCTGGAGGAAATATGCATAAATACACGCTCTATGTTGGTGCTGATCACCGCGGATATGAGAAAAAGGCCGCTCTTATCAAGCTACTTCAGAATTGCCATCCTGGCATGGTCACGGTCGAAGATCTAGGCGCCTACGAATACGTCCCCGATGACGATTTTAACGATCCCGCTAAGGCCGTAGCTGAGGCTGTCGCCAGTGACGAAAACGGTTTTGGTGTCTTGATTTGCGGCTCGGCGCATGGTGTGTGTATTCAGGCTAACCGTTTCCGCCACGTCCGCGCCATTAATGCCGATACTCCCGAAAGTGCTGCGGCTGGTCGTGCTGATGACTACGCTAATGTCGTCTGTATGAGTGGCGACCATCTCAGCCCCGCAGAAATGGAGCGAATCGTCAAAACGCTCTGCCACACTCAGCCCAAGACCGACGATAAATATCTTCGTCGCCTAAAAAAACTTGAGGAAGCCTAGTTTATGCCTGTTATCGTCCCTACTATCACCACCGACAACCAAGCTGTCTACGATGCTAATCTTAAGGAACTTAGTAGTTTTAGTAAGCGTATTCATGTCGACACTTCTGATGGCACTTTTGCTCCCACTCAGCTTCTTCCTCTTAGCGGTATTCACAACCTAGAGGGCATTACTTTAGACTTGCATCTCATGTCTGCTCGCCCTAGCGAACATCTCGCTGACATCCTTAAGCTCAAGCCTTCACTTTGTATTGTTCATGCTGAGGCTAACGACGATATCCCCGCCTTCTTTAACCAGCTCCGCCAAGCCAATATTAAATGTGGCCTTGCGCTCCTTAGGGGTACTTTCCCTAAACGTGTCCAAGAGCTAATTACTCAGAGCGACCACGTGATGATTTTTGCTGGTGATCTCGGTAGTCAAGGCGGTACAGCCGACATGCTCCAGGTAGAAAAAGTCCCGCTCATCCGTGCGCTCAAGCCCGATCTAGAGATCGCTTGGGATGGCGGCGCTAATCTTAGTAATATCCGCGCTTTAGCTCACGCTGACCTCGACGTGATCGACGTCGGCAGTGCCATTACTCGCGCTCCGGATAAAGCCGCTATGTATCAGTCTCTCCTGGTTGAGTCGGACAAGAAGGGAGTCTTAATATGAGCCGTATCGTCACTTTAGGCTCCGCCGTGCAAGACATCTATATGCTAGATCGTGATGATTTTGAAGATTACGAGCTCAGTCCTGAGCTGTCGATTTTTAGCAAGATCGCCGTCGGTAGCAAGGTTGACATTGATAAAGTCCATTTCGACGTGGGTGGCGGCGGTACTAATACCGCCGTCACCTTCGCCCGCTTTGGTCACGAAGTTATTTTTATTGGTAACTTAGGCAAAGACGCCCCTGGCGATGCCGTTCTAGAGTGCCTTGATCGTGAAAATATTGACAGTAGCTATGTCGAATTCTGCGAAGGTCACACTGGTTGCTCTGTTATCTTGCTTGACGTCCGTAAGGCTCAGCGTACCATTCTAGCTTACCGTGGCGCCTCCGCTAGCTTCCATAACCTCAATGCTAGCGATCTAGACAATATCCAGCCTGATTGGCTCTACGCTACCAGCCTACGCGGCGATATGGAAGTCCTCTTAAGCTTTTTTGAGCATGCCAAGGCCCTCGGAGCCAAAGTCATGTTTAACCCCGGGGAGCTAGAGCTGCAGCAGCCCGAGAAACTGATTGGGCTGCTTGATCTAGTTGATATTTTACTCGTGAACAAAGAAGAGGCCGCGCAGATCGTCCCTGGTGTCTTACTGACCGAGCTAGTTGCGCGGTTAGCTAACTATTGTGAAACTGTCCTCATTACCGACGGCGTCATGGGCGCCATCGCCACTAATCATCAAGAAACTTACCGACTCGGCGTCTACGAGCAAAAGCGCCTACGCGACCGTACCGGTGCTGGTGATGCTTTTGGCTCGGGATTTTTGGCTAAATTCGCCCAAGGTGGTAGTTTCAAAGATTCTTTACAGTATGCCGCCGCCAATGCTTCGTGTGTCACGCAGCATTACGGCGCTAAGACCGGCATTATCACTGGCGAAGAGTCTCTGCACCCCATGCCCATGCAAAAAGTCGAGAATTTATCCGAATGGCGGTAAATAAGAGAAAGGATTATATATGTTAGATGAAGAAGTACTTAAACAACTCGAAGCTCAAGATGTTGAGCGCGCCAAAGCTTACGCACGCGATCTAGAACAGGGGCTTAAGATCGTTCGCACTTATCCTCAGGGCGTCACGATTTTTGGCTCCGCTCGTCTCCCCCAAGATAATAAATACTGTCAGAAGGCTAGGGAACTAGGCCAGCTTCTCGCCCAGAACGGCCACGCTGTGATTACCGGCGGCGGCCCCGGCATTATGGAGGCAGCCAATCACGGCGCTTTTGAATACGGTGGTCGCAGTATTGGCCTTAATATCACCCTACGCCACGAGCAGGAACCGAATCCGTATCTCACCGATACTCTGCAGTTCAAATACTTCTTCGCCCGCAAAGTGATGCTAGCTATGTCGGCCAAAGTCTACGTCCTCTTTCCCGGCGGCCTTGGCACTCTTGACGAGCTTTCCGAGATTGTTATTCTCATGCAAGAAGGTAAAATGCCCAAGATGCCAGTCTTCTTCTTTGGTAAGAGCTTTTGGCGTCCGCTTACTAAATTTTTTGAGAACAAAATGCTTCCGCTGGGTCTCATCGGCAAGAATGACACCAAAATTTATCAGCTTACAGACAATGTCCAAGAGATTGTCGATGCTGCCAACAGAATCGGCCACCCCCCTATCAAGACCAACTATTACGATGGCTTTTCTGCTCAGAGTGGTATACCTACGGTGAAGAATTAGAAGCCTGAATGGCTATGTTGCGTAGGAATATATAGATATAATTGTATATTTTGCGCAATTGGGAACATTAGTACAAATTCTGCAGCCCCCACAACGCAATTCCCGTCGCCACTGAAACATTAAAAGATTCCTTTTTGCCATGCATCGGAATTTCTAAGAAATACTGGCAATGTTCCCGGATTTCTGCCGGTATCCCCTCTACTTCTTCTCCTAAAATCAAGATTAGTCGATCGCCAAAATCCACTTTTTCGCCACTCTTTGTCGTTTTTTCACCCAAAATCACTCTTTTTGGCAATTCTGCGGCATTTAAGTTATTTTCTAGGCCAACAACCCTATATCCTTCCATTATAGCACACTTTATGTAATTTGTCAAGAGCAAATTGGGATTTTGAGGTATTTCCGCACTTTCTCCTACTAAAATCTTATCTTTTTGCTCCATTTCTGAGCTTTCTGAGCAATCAGTAGTTGCCCCTCTATACCTATTATTTACCAGCTTATCCGCCGTAGTTTCCTCTAGGCTGATTTGTTCTACTAGCTCCTCCGCCCCTAGTGCCGATTTTGCGATTTGTTTATCCAATTTCGTCTGCAAATGCGGCAAAAGTCGCGTATCTTTGTATCGTGGCGTATAGCCAGCATAGACCACTCGTTCTATCCCTAGCCCCTCGCACGTGCGCAAAACCGCCCCCACATTATAAGTTGAGCGAATATTGTGTAATACCACGGTGATTTTCATCCTCATATTATACCATAAAGTCCTCATTTTAGTATCGTTAAAAAGCCGCACCTCGTGAGGCACGGCTTCTACTTAGCTACCTAAGCTTTAGTGTCCAGAATCATCGAAAGCGTCACTCATAAAGCTCCGGCGTTCGCGCGGATCGCTCGTAGTATCGATGATTTCTACAATCCGGCAAACCGCTCGGCAGAAATCCACATCCGCCACACCCGAGTTCGCATACGTCGCCAGCGCCTTAGTAGACGCCGCTGCGATACCTGCGCCAGCGTCTGGTATTTCCGTGGCTTTAGTCGTCTCAGGCTCTACGCCGGCATTCAGCGTGCTCATAGCTCTGGCTGCCCCAGCCTTTCTCTGACGCTCCAGCTTAGCTTGCAGCGCCAAATTCACCCGCAGCACAATCCGGCCATCCTCAACATAACCGAGGTCAATCATGATGCGCTGCCCCGTCTCTCGCTGTACTTCGCGGCAGACCCGCTGAATCCGAATCAGCACCATATCGTGCACTAGCTCCGGATCAAACCAGAGATAGTACATCGAATCGCTAATGCGGTCCAGCGTGATAGCTAGATCATCGCACAACTGAATCGGGTAGCTCGGCTGCAGGACGCCCTGTCTCGTATCGCTTGGCTGACCACCATCGTTCTGCTTAGCGGGCTGCCGACTCTGTTGCAAACGTCGCAGTGTCTGACTTTTAACATCACAAGTCTGCGCAGTATCCATTCGCCGCTCGCCTTTCAGGTAAACCATACCATAACTTCCCATATCATGTCCTCCTCATCAATAACTTCTGATTTTAGGAGCATCTGGACTAATCTCAAAGAACCAAGGGCGTTGCTTCCTCCCTTACTTAATTTTGGCAGTTTCCACTACCTAAACCAATTTTAACATATTTTAAGGTATAAGTATAGATTATATCTCCTCATAATTCTGTCCTAAAATCCGAACAGTCCTCCAGCAAGGAATATGGCCATTAGTGGATTAGTAGAAAAATGGTTGATACTAATGTCCTAAATTGGTTTTATTAATTACGGATAGATAAGGATTCTGTGGTATAATATATAACATGGAAAGATATGACCCACTGAAGATAGAACAAAAATGGCAAAAAATCTGGGACGAAACCGAGGCTTTCAAAGCTGGCCCTATTGACGAAAATAAGCCAAAGATGTACCTTGCCGAGATGTTTCCTTATCCGTCGGCTATCGGCCTGCATGTGGGGCATGTTCGCAATTTTACTATTGTAGATGTTTTAACTCGTTTTTATACTCAGCAGCGTATGAATGTCTTACGGCCTTTTGGTTACGATACTTTTGGTCTTCCAGCAGAAAACTACGCCATCAAGACCGGCATCTCTCCGCAAAAAGCCACCGCCGACAACATTCAAAATTTCCGTAAGCAAGCTAAGCGCCTCGGCTTTGCTGTAGATTGGAGTCGCGAGATCAATACTTCTGATCCGGAATATTATAAGTGGACGCAGTGGTGCTTCTTGCAATTGTATAAGGCTAGCCTCGCCTATCAAAAGGAGTCATATCAGTGGTGGTGTCCGGTCGATCAAACCGTCCTAGCTAATGAACAAGTCGAGAACGGCTGCTGCTGGCGTTGCGGCACCGAAGTTCAAAAGAAGAAAATGAAGCAATGGTTCTTCAAGATTACCGATTACGCGGATGAATTATTGCGTGATATTGATCAATTGGATTGGCCAGAAAAGATCAAAACCATGCAGCGTAACTGGATTGGCCGCTCCGAAGGTGCGGAGGTGGATTTTGAAATTGCTGGCGCCCAGGCAAGCAGTATCACTGTTTTTACAACGAGACCAGATACCATCTTCGGCGCCACATTCATAGTCCTCGCTCCCGAGCATCCGCTGATCCCTCAGCTCGTCAACGACAATACTAGGGAAGAAGTTGAGAAATATTGCCAAGCCGCCATTAAGAAATCCGAGATCGAGCGCCAAGAAAACAAAGAAAAATCTGGCGTCTTCACTGGTAGCTACGCTATTAATCCCGCCACTGGCAAAGAAATCCCCATCTGGGTGGCCGATTATGTCCTTAGCGGCTACGGTACTGGCGCCGTTATGGCGGTGCCAGCGCATGACGAGCGCGACTTTGACTTTGCCGAGAAATTTGACCTGCCTGTCCAAGAAGTTGTCGAAAAGCCAGAGAATAGCACCGATGATAGCCGCTGTTATCACGGCGAGGGGGAGTTGGTTAATTCCGCTCAGTTTAATGGCACCCGCAGCGAAGATGCCCGCGAGCAAATCGTAGCCTGGCTCGAGGAGCGCGGTCTTGGCCGTAAACAAGTCACTTACAAAATGCGCGATTGGCTGATTTCGCGGCAACGCTACTGGGGTTGCCCTATCCCTATTGCTTATGACAAAGATGGTAATGCCCATCCTATTCCCGAAGACCAGTTACCGGTCATTATTCCTGAGGTAGAGGACTATCAACCCGACAGTACTGGTCGCTCTGCCCTTGCGAAGGCTAAAGATTGGCTTAAGGTAACCTTAAAAGACGAAAACGGCCATGACATCGAGTGTACTCGCGAGACCGATACGCTCGATGGCTACGCTTGCTCTAGCTGGTATCTCTGGCGCTACACTAGCCCCCACGATCCCGCGGCTGCCTGGGATCCCGAAGCCGTCAAATATTGGGCGCCTACCGATATTTATTGCGGTGGCGACCACGCCGTCGCGCATCTCCTTTACATCCGTTTCTGGTGCAAGTTCTTCGCTGATCAAGGCTATTTACCTTTCCGCGAGCCAGTCAAGAAGCTGCTTTATAACGGTTATATCAATGGTACTGACGGCAAGAAAATGAGTAAGTCTAAGGGTAACGGCGTCGATCCACTCGAAGTGATTAACAGTGGCTACGGTGCTGACACTCTCCGCACTTACGAAATGTTCATCGGCCCATACGACCAAGACGCCACCTGGAACACTGAGACTATTGGCGGCGTCTACCGCTTCCTCAACCGTTGCTGGACGCTGTGCACGAAAGTTGATAGTGGTGAAGCTTCGGATACTAGGTTCATCCGCCACAAAACCATCAAGAAGGTCACCGAAGACCTCCACCGTCAGAGTTTCAATACCGCCGTGGCCGCTCTCATGGAGTACGTCAACGAACTTTACAAAACTGGTGCCACTCGCGAAGACGCCATCGCCCTGGCCAAGCTGCTTAAGCCCTTCGCTCCGCACCTCGGCTCTGAGCTGCTCGAACGCCTCGGCAGTGACGACGAATGGCCACGCTGGGATAATGATTGCTTAGTTGAGGAGCAGGTAGAGATGGTGGTACAGATCAACGGCAAACTCCGCGCTAAGATGATGGTCGATGTAGATATCATCGGCGATGAGCAACGCATGCAAGAGATTGCCCTAGACGACACTACCGTCCAGAAGTTCATCAATGGCAAAGAAATCCGCAAGATTATCGTTCCTAAGAATGCTCGCTTGGTGAATATCGTCGTCTAGTAGCCGAGAAGTCACCGTATGAATACCGCTATAGGCTCTGAGCAAATGTATTCATATAGCAACTATATCTAGTCGTGATGGCCAGTCAACACTGGAAAAGGCGCCCCGTCTGGAGCGCCTTTGATAAAGGAACGTTAATAGTTGAGAGATGGTGAAACTTTACCACTGCAAGAGCTTGCTTAATTCTAGCGAACATAGTACCCGCTGGAGAAATATACACGTGATAGCGATGGGTGCAGCAGGGCTCCATATGCCAGAATGTCAGCGCAGCGCCTTCACCCGCTTTGCCTGGCTGGCTTATCCCGTGGTCGTCTACTTCGTCAGCCTAATTGATAAATACTCCCTTCCTCTAGATTCCCGCTCCGCTAGACCGGTGCATAAAAGATGCAACAGAATGCACGGACTGGGTCAATAAAGTATACTTTTCTTTTGTATCATTTGGGATGATTTCTGGCTCGGATTCCACTTTAGTGAGTCTCTCCCCTCGTAGGGTTAAAACAAACTAACTAAAGAACCCTATTCAATTGTCAATTCTCCGTCAGTTCTCCGCTAAGCGATAGAGTACCTAGCGAAGAAGTCTGCAATGCCTTAAACATGCCGTCTATCGTTTTGTGGAAATAGGACAGTAAGCATGTTCAACTATTGCTATTCAGTTTTAGTGGGATAATTTCTGCAATACGTGGCTCTGGGATGTGATCCACTTATGCATTTATGCCATTTAGCTTTCAAAAAAGTACTAGCCCTATTTTATCTCTCTCAACTATTAAAGTACAGAGCCTCCGCTCTGATTCTCTTAGTATAGCACAAAACTCCACAAAATCAAGCCCCCAATTATATAATCTACTGGACAACAACACAAAAAAGCATAAATAGTATTGACTTTTTCATAAATCTGTGCTACAATGGACTTATAACCTTAAGAATTATCAAGGTTATACGTATCGTTCAGTGCCTCAAAATAGGGGCGACGATAGATAACCAGTAAGGCAAAATGTCAAGCCCAGCTGGTGACTAATAGAGCAATAAAGGAGAAAAATAAATGCGTAAATTATTGCAATCTACCCTTGCAGCGGCTGCAGGAATTGCGGTTGTGGCGGGCGCTCTAGCGACTCCGTCACCAGTGAATGCATGGGGAGACAACTTAGGTGGTCGTCGGGTCTATACCCGTGATCAGATCAATCATGGTGTTCTAGGCAACAAAATTGTCTTCAACTCCATCACCGACAGTATTATCGGTGACGAGCGCAACTTCGTAGGCGCCCGTGAGAATACTGGTATCAACGCCGGTCAAGACAACGTCTGGGAAGGCAATGATATCACCGTAGAGAACGGCAAAGAATACCTCGTCCGTATCTACGTCCACAACAACAGCCCCTTGGGCTATGGTGCTGTCGCCGAGAACACTCGCGTAGCATTCAACATCCCTACTACTTCTGCTAAGCAGGTTAAGGTTAACGGCTATATCTATGCCGATAACGCCAGCCCAAGTCAGTACTGGGATTATGTCAACTTTAACAGTGACCATGCTTTCCATCTAGAGTATGTCTACGGTTCCGCTCTTATTGAGAACAAAGGTTTTGCTTCTCAAGCTAATGGTGGCGCTAAGCCTCTTAGCGACAATATCGTAGAAAAAGCTGCTAGCGAGCATGGTGTCCAAATCGGTTACGAAAGCCTTAACGGTCGGGTTCCTGGCTGCTATGACTATTCTAACTATATTACCATCCGCGTAAAAGCCGTGTATGACAACCATTACACGCTCGACCAAAAGGTCCGTCTCGCCGGTACTTCTGGCTGGACCAGTCACAACGTCGAGGCTAAGGTTGGGGATAGAGTAGAATTTCAGACTACTTACACCAACACTAACACTGATGGCCAAGAGCAAAGAAATGTGATGATTAAGACGGTTCTACCTAAGAACCTCCGTTATGTACCTGGCTCTACCAAGCTTTATAATGGTAATCACCCTAACGGCGCCTCTGTCGACCAAGATACAATTATTACCACTGGTATTAATATTGGCCATTATGCACCAAACGCCAACGCTTTCATCCGTTTTACGGCGGAAGTTGTTGACGAAGATCTTGCTCCGGGTTCTAATACTTTAGTGAACTGGGTCCAAGGTGGTGTTGGTTCTAAAACTATCCAGGATTATGCTACGGTTATGATCCAAAAGGCCGGCACTCCTATACCTCAGGCTAAAGAGTACGATGTTCGTGTTAAATACATCTACGAGGATGGTAGCGAAGCTGCTCCTACCTATCACGGTAAGTTCCAAGAAGGCGATTCCTTCTATGTAGACTCTCCGGCTATCTCTGGCTATACGCCCGACGTAGCTACGGTCCGCGGTACAGTAGCTCAGCAAAATCTGGAATACACTGTGGTCTACACCAAGATCAAGCCTGATCAGCCGGTAGACCCCACTCCGGATAATCCAACTCCGGAAGATCCTACTCCAGATCAGCCGACCGCTCCAGAAAAACCGAGCAACCTTCCTAACACTGGTCCAGAAGCCATTGTTAGCAGCATTATCGCTGCGGGTTCGCTCACCACTTCTGCCGGATATTACGTCGCTAGCCGCAAGGCTCTCCGTCGCTAATCTTATCGACAGATAATCCAAAAAGTCCCACCTTGCGTGGGGCTTTTTGTCTATGAACTGGCGTTATCTCCTACGCCCCATTCCCCTTAAATACATTCGCAAGCACAAAGTTCACAATCGCAAATGCAAGTAATGCTACTACCAAACCTACTACACCATAGAGGATGGTATTGCGTGCTTTAGTAACTTTATTGGTATCACCTTGGGAGGTAATAAAGCTAATACCACCAATAATCATCATTACTACTGCAATAAAGCCTACCATACCAATGATTACATTAATGATGGTATTCACCGTTCCCATCAAATTATTATCATTAATCTGACCTGCATAATCCTCACAAGATGCTAGATCTGCTACAAAATCTCCCGTTGATGGACAGTATACTAATCCACCATCCGCATATGCTGCCGGAGACATCGCAGCCACTGCACCCATCCCACATACCGTGAGTAATGCCGCTACTACGTTTAATAATAGCTTTTTCATATTTACAAACTCCCTTAGTTTCTTACTTCTACTTCCCATAATACACGAAAAATCCCATATTGTCTACACTTATTTTTATAAAGCAGGCTTAGGAATCATTACTAAAATCTCGATTTTCATAAAAATCATAAAAATCTATCTTGTGTAATGTAGTATATTATGCTAAAATTAAAGATAGAATTTTATATAATTGTTAAGGAGTAGTATGCCTGAACCTAAGAAACAAAGCAGTCCTCGCAAGACTGGCTTACGTCGCAGTCATTTACGTCTCAAATTGGCTCGCAGTGTGAACCGCACTTCGCCAGTGAAAGCATTTGAAACTGCTAAAAAGACCCCAAATCTCAAAGTTAAGACTGTGAAGCCTGCTTCCAGCCAAACTGTCAAGCAAAAGAAAGCAGCGAAAAAAGCCGATGCCTCATCTAAGGCAAAGGCTCGCACTACCACAAAAATCACTAAAAAGACTAAATAAAAGGGAAGGGATATGGCTAGTAACCGGCACTTGGGCAGAATAATTGTTTTACAAAGTTTGTACGAATATGAATTTCGCACGAATGCTGGTGATACGACGGCCGATATCGACGCTATTGCAGCCAAAGATATCGAGCCGTACACAAAAGCTTTAGGTGACACTCAATTTGTTTATCAGCTTGCAGAGGGTGTGTCTGGGAAATTCGCCGAGCTGGATGCAGAATTGCAGCCCATGGCTCCAGAATGGCCTTTGCGTACCATTGCTGCGGTAGATCGCAATATCTTGCGCATGGGCTTATACGAGCTCAAATACTGCCAAGATACTGTACCGCCCAAGGTAGCAATCAACGAGGCCGTAGAATTAGCCAAAGAATTTGGCTCAGATAGTTCATCAAAGTTTGTTAATGGTGTGCTTGGTACAGCATACCGCCAGATTAGCGAGGCGGCAGGCCCTGCTGACCTCACCGCTCAGCCAGACGTCCCAGAGGAGCAACATGGCGAAGAAAAAGCAGAAAAGGAGGCTGAAGCGCAACTATAGCAGTAGACGCAAGCCGCTGCCAAAAGTCGTGCAATCACCCAAGGTGCCCGAAGCGCTGCCGTTGAAATCCGAAAAAGTTTCTACGGCCACGCGTCTTTCTGCACGTATCTTTAAAAAGCCAGTCATCCAAGAGGTTGTGCGGGAGCCAACTGCTGGGGGAATTGTGTTTCGGATGAGCAAAAACCAAGACGATATCGAGATTTTGTTGATCCAAGATTCAAAGGGTAGATGGACCATCCCGAAGGGGCACATCGAACCGGGCGAAAACGCCAAAGAAACGGCGATTCGCGAAATCGGCGAGGAAGCTGGACTATTTCACATTGAAGTGCTCATGTGGCTAGGCAAGATCCATTTTCAGTATCGCCGCGTGGATAAGCTCGTCCTCATGACTACTCAGATTTACTTAGTCCGTTCCATGGACAACCACGAAACTCCGATTAAAGAACAGTGGATGAAGGGGATTAAGTGGTTCACTTTTAAAGAAGCCTTGGACGCAATTGAGTACGAAGACATAGAAAAACTAATGCTGGTGGCGAGAAACAAAATTCGCCAGGGTTTGTAGGAGAACAGCATGCAAAGAGAAGATTATCAAGAATTTGCCAAAGAAAAATTAGGCTTTGAGTTTCATAATATAGATTTGCTCATAACTGCGCTCACGCATCGCAGTTATGTGAACGAGCACAAAAACAGCGCTTACGATCACAACGAACGTCTCGAATTTCTCGGCGACGCCGTGCTAGAAATGGTCACTTCGGACTATCTTTTCCGTAATTACGACGAGCCCGAAGGTGTCATGACGGCTTGGCGCTCTGCCATGGTTCGTACCGAGAGTATCGGTGCCTCCGGCGAAGAATTAGGCTATGGCCCGTTCGTGCGCCTCTCTCGCGGGGAGAAACGCGGCTCTGACCGCGCTCATGCCGTAATTCTGGCGGATTGTTTTGAGGCGGTAATTGGCGCTATTTACGTTGATCAGGGTTACGAGAAAGCCAAGGCCTTCATCTATAAACATATCATTAGCAAATTGCCAGAAATCATTAGTGAAGGCGCCTGGCGCGACCCTAAATCCTATTTGCAGGAGCTGGCGCAGCATTATGACGGTACTACCCCAAGTTATCATCTTATTGACGAAGACGGGCCCGATCATAACAAAAGTTTCAAAGTTGGCGTTTACGTAAATCGCGCTCTCCGTGGCATTGGCGAAGGCCATTCTAAGCAAGAAGCCGAGAGTAAGGCCGCTACCGAAGCGATCAAGATTTACCGCAAAATCTGCCCCGAAGAATGCGATATTATTGCGCGTAAGGGTCTGAAGGGGCTCAAGAGCTAGAAAGTAGGAAAATACCATCCCAAGCCCAGAAAAAGCCACCCTCGCCAGAAGGTGGCTTATGGCAGGAAAGTTACAAAAGTTCTCGGCTACTCGGCATCCATGTCCGACATCGAGGACGTCTCGTCCTCCAAGTCTAGCCCCGATTGCACCCGGCGATTCCGCCAGACCAGACCCGCAATCACCAGCGGCAGCAATACCACGGCCGTAAGCGTCCACAGCGTCGTCGTCAGCGGTGCAAAGCAAAACGTGGCCAAATTGCCCGCCGGGAGTTTGCTATAATATTGCAAAATCGCCAGCAGTGTCGTCGCGATACTTAGTCCGCCCAGCCCCAAGACCATCAATACGTGTGTAAACCGCACATCGTTACCGGTTGCCCACGCCCACCAGCCTGGCCGCTTCGCGTCGTTCGCCGTCAAATAGTCCCAATAGCTCCACTGGCCATGCAGCTTGCGCTGAGTTATTTTATGCTCGCTGCTCGGCTGTTCTTCTGCGCTACGCCTCGCTCGCGCGTGGCGCTCCCGAATCTCTGCCTGATGATGATCATTCTGTAAACTCATTTAGCTACCCCCCCTAGAATCTCCACATCCCCACTGGGCGACGGTAATGACGCCAACGCGCCAATACTGCCACTCTGAAATATAGCCTGCGGTGATATTCCATAACTTATCCTCCTCTCCAAAAGTACTACCTTGCGGTATGCTATTATTATAGCATAATTCACCCCAAACCGCCAAAATCCGCTCAATTTCTAGCAAAAACCTTAAAATAAGCATAAAAGTATTGCAAAATTAGCAAAAGTGTGATATAATAGAAGAATAGGCTATTTTTAGGCACCGCCCACCTACGAATCTTAAAAGGAGAGTAAAAATTATGAAAGCATGCTACTTTAGAAAGCCTATCCAGTCCATCCTTACTATTTGCGAATATCTTATGCCGATCACTCTGATTACCTCAATTACAGCTGCGCCGCAAGCGATGGCCGAGTACGCACCGTATCAGCCTCAGTTCTGGGGCTACTGTATTATTGCACTGAGTGGCATCTGGATTATGTCCGCCTGGCTTGCTTGGGCGCGATTCTCTTGGAATTTTGATGTCTTTGAATCCATTAACGAGCAACAGCTCTTCCAGCCGAATCGACTCCACTTCCAGCCACGTACATGGGTGCTTGCTCTTGCCTTGATTGTTGTGTGCGCAACGTATTATAGCGGCTACAGCGATTCCATGCCTGTGTTAGCACTCGCGACTTTGTTGGAATTCGCCTGCATTATCCAGATTTTCTGCCTTAGCTATCTCACTACTGCGGGCTTCCTTATCAAAAGAGAAATCCGTCGGTACGACGGTTTCGTCAAGTATTTAACTTGGGAGTTGTACAGCGGCCAGCTTATCGCCACCGAAGCTTGGTGTCGCCCTGATGAGCTTAGCCACGCCTGGCATATTTCCGAGCTGGAGCGCATGCTTTGCGAACAACGCCAAAAATTATTCCGTTAACCATTTTTACTTTTTATACTATTCCAGATTGTTCTGCCGTACTATTAATCGCCAGGCCGTATCGCTACCTCTCCGCTTTGGCGCCCTATCCTAGGGCGCCCTTTACATTTGCTCAAAAGTTTGCTATAATGACATCAATAACTAATTAAGGAGAAATATGCTCGCGATTCGCATGCAGCGTAATGGCCGGACGCATTTACCTGTGTACCGGATAATCGTCCAAGAAGCGCAGCGCCACCCACTTTCGGGTCGTG
>CAYUCN010000011.1:0-30314 GCA_964443395.1 uncultured Candidatus Saccharibacteria bacterium
CCGACATCACTCTCACTCCCGAGGATTCTGATGTGGTGGAGAGTTGGACGCCGAATCTTACGTCAGAGCTGTGGGCGCGAGAAGGTACGCTAAAAAAACCTACGGAAAATGATTTACGTTCTATCCATTATTATAATCCTGGCGAGATTGTTTCTGCGGAGGTTAGGATGCCGACCACTGCTTCTGATCGATGTTATTCTACTACAAATCTCGTGGAATGTTCTCAATATAAATTTGTTGATGTGGCTGATTTACGGCCAAGTAATACGTCAGATACAAGTATAATAGTAGACCAAGAGAAGGGGATTTATGATGCACATTATTTAGTCGGTAATTACTACAATGCTAATGCCACCACGGCTAATACTGGCATTAGTACGCAAGCCAACCATGACGTACCGTCTACCATTTGTCCATCTAATTGGAGATTACCCGTTAGCGTTGATGGATTAAATAGTGCGTATGGCGATAATAATCTGATTGTTTTCCGACGAGCGCCGATCTATCTTGTAGCTAGCGGAGAAATAACTAGTAATATAATTAGTAATGCTGGTTCAACGTCCCGATACTGGATGTCACAAATTCTTGAAGCAAGCAGTTCAGACTTTTTAGCATATGATATTAAGAGCTTTAATGCTGATGGGATTAGTCACATAGCTGGAATACACGATTTGGGATCGGAGGGAGCACCGAATTATACTAGTTCTTCTGTTCGTTGCGTCGCCAGATAAACCATGTGCATAGCCTCTTCTGAAGCATCCAGGGATTATGAACTCGTAAGCCTCTAGTAGTTTCACTATAAGTGAGCGTTTCTCAACTAAAGTAGTAAGCGTTAAGCTAGACCTACACTACACAATTTAGCGAAGCATCGACCACCTTCTTTAAGAAAAATGTATATCCCTGACGCAGCCGACAAGTTCGCCCGTAGGGCGGTTCTGCCGGACTGTCAGCGTATGCACATTCTTCTTAAAGATGGCGCTGAGAGAAATTCGTGTAGTGTAGATCTAGCTCTATGGTTTACGAAAAATAGAGAAGAACTCCACCGGCGAACATTAGTGAAGGTACTAGAGGCTTACGCCATCGTGTAGTTCCAGAAAGATCTATCATTTGCGTACTATTCAACAAAACAGGGCATCTCATGACCATGTACTATATGGCACAATAGTGAAACATTAATCACAATATTATCAATATCGACTAAACCAGAATATATTGTATAGCGTGCATAAACCATATCTCATATATGATATATAAATATTTCATAAAAACACAAGGGAATCAAACCTTAGTCCAACTTCACCCTACCCAATCCTCCCTAGGTATGCTATAATAGTGGTATGTTTGCTTTTATTGATATGATTATCGTCCGCCCCATTACAAACATCCTCTTCTTGATTTATGGGCTAGTAGGAGACTTTGGTTTAGCGATCATTCTCTTTACGATTTTGGTTAAAATCTTGTGCTGGCCACTCATTAAGCGCCAGCTTCATCAAACCCGCCTCATGCGCAAAATCCAGCCTCAACTTGCAGAGATTAAAAAGAATTGCAATGGTAATCGTCAGCTTGAATCTCTCCAGATGATGGATCTCTATAAGCGTAATAATATCAAGCCTTTCCGCTCCATGCTCACCTTGATTATTCAGCTACCTATCTTCATTGCTCTATACACAGCAGTACGAGTTATGGTACTACCTACTCCTACTGATAACCTTAGCATCCGCGCTTATACCCCTGTTGCTCAAATGGAGCGCGTGGACGAGGTTATTAATCTTCAAGAATCTTATCTTAGCTACTTAAAGAAAGTTGAAGAAATTCGCACTAGTGACGCTAGCGAAGAAGAGAAGAATGCCCAGCTCGAATCTATGGAAAAAGTCACGTACGACTTCCATCCTAAACTCTTCAGCATTGTGGATCTAGATGTTAAGGCAGGTTTTGGCTCGATCAGCGCATTTGTCATTCTTATTTTTGCCGTTGCCTCAGCTTTCACACAATATTGGATTTCTCGCCAGCAGCTCCCGTCTAAAAAGTCCGAACGCAAGACCTTTAAGCAAATTATGCAGGAAGCCGCCGAAGGCAAAGAGCCTGATCAGACTGAGCTAAATCAAATCGTTTCTGGCCAGATGTCCTACATGATGCCCATCATGATGCTTATTCTCATGATTAATTTCCCAGGTGCACTTGTTTTTTACTATCTCATTAGCAACCTTATGACTGGTGTCCAGCAAAAATACATCCTTGGCAAAAAGGAAGAAGCCATGGAAGAATCAGCTGATCGCAAACTTATCCGTGATCTCAAAAAGATCGAAGAAGGTCAAATTGTCAGCGAGACCAAGAACGAGCGTTGGATGCAGAGTAAAAATGCCGCCAAAAGCGACGGCCACCAAGCTGGCGTTAATGTGACACGCATTTCCGTCAAAAATCGTAAAGGTCATAAGAAGAAAAGGAGTTAATTATGAACAAAGATGAATCGATTCGTTTTGCTACTAAATATCTTGAGGATCTTCTCTCGTTCTTTGGCATTAATGTTGCTGTAGATTCTACCGTAGACGACGAGGTGATTCAGCTTTCTATCCCCTCTACTTCTATGAACTCTCTTCTTATTGGTAAGGAGGCTAATAATCTCCGCGCTCTGCAACATGTCGTCTCTATGGCTCTCACTAGCAAAGAAGCTGAACTTACTCGCGTTAATGTCGATGTTGCTGATTATAAGCGGCAGCGTGCCGAACGCATCGCTGAGCAAACCGAAGATTGGATCCGTGAGGTCCGCGCCACTGGCCATACTAAAGTTCTTAATCTTAACGCTGCCGACCGCCGCATTGTCCACAAAGTTGCTCAGGATTATTCCGATATTGAAACCCACTCCGAGGGGGAAGGGAAGGAACGCCAGCTCTTCATCACCAAGAAGGCAATTTAGGAAATTAGTCGTCTTTAGTATTAAAGAATATAATATCTTAGGTGGGCCTTTAGTATTTTCACTATAAGTGAACGTTAGTGGAAATACTAAAGGCCTATACTCTAAAGAGTACTTGGAGTCTATAAAAAGACGAGTGACACCATAGAAGGACGCTCTATGTCAAGGTTCTTTGTATACTAGTAACACTAAATAGTATTACTAGCATACCCCAGCACGATCACAAAGTCCACCTCCCCCGGCTCAATATCCCCCGGCAGCTCCTCCGCTCCCATCACTTCCACACCATATCTTTGCGCCAGCGCCGCTTTGGTTGCCGTAAAGTCCTGTCCTTCTTGCGCAATTGCATAGACACAGTACTGACCTGCGCAGCTCCCAACCTCCGTGTCGCCTACACTCACCACTTCATAGCCATCTGTCTGCAACCTATCCCGTTCCGCACCAGCTATGCCGTATTGTCCGCTTCCGTTATATACTGAAATTCTCGCTTTCTCTCGCGCTACTGGGTTATTTTCTAGCATTTCTGCCACGTACTTTTTAATCTGATTATAGTTACTATTACCGGCTGACGGTACCACATAGGAAATATCATTAATCAAAGTCGTAGTCACATAAAAAGTATTAGTCTCATAGTCCACTAACGGAATATTTCTAATATTATTAATATCAAATCCTGCCGCCAACCGGATCCCTGCTTTTACATTATCTGTGGAAAAATTTGATCGTAAATTATCTCCCAGAATATTTAGTAACCCTAGCGCTTCATTGATACCTACGCCATTTTTCATCACCTTATCTACGATGCCAGCCACAATCTTTTGCTGAGTATTACCGCGGGTAAAATCGCCTCCCACCGTCCCGTGTCGTGCTCTTGCGAGACCTAATGCTTGCTCACCGTTCACCTCTATTGGCACACCCGCCTGCGCCACCGCATTAGTCCAACCATAATCATTAATATCTTCGTCCAATGTCACCGTAATCCCACCCAAAGTATCAATAATATCTATCAATGAGGCCCAGTTTACATGCGCATAATATTGAAACTTCATTCCCAAGATATCTCCTACCTGGCTCATCAGCGCTTTAGCCCCTGCTTCTTCATTTGTGCCGTCTTGGTTATGGCAATAGAACACCTCATTAATTTTACCCGCCGAACACGCCATCGGTACCTTCAGGTCTCGCGGCAAACTCAATAGTGCTACATCCTTTGTCTCCTGATCTAAGCTAATCACCATAATTGAATCAGTTAACTGTGAACCTCCATGCTCGCCATAAGCTGTATCACCATTCATATTATAACCCTCGGTTCCAAACACCAGTACATTGGTACGCCCATTACTATCCGTCTCAAATGGTACCTCGTCAGAAATCATAGAATGTATTGCATCCCATAACCCAGAATTACCCCCCGTTAACCTAGAGATTAGTTCATCACCCCATTTATAGAACACTCCTCCACCTATTAATAACAAGCATAGCGTTGCAATAGCAAAGTTCCTACCAAAGTGATGTTTTTTGTGCCTACGTGGCGGCTTTTGGTGTTTCTGTGGCTCTTCCGGCTCATCGTCTTCTTCATTAAAGCTATTCTTTGTTAAAAAGTCATCACTTTCCGCCTCATCCCAGTTCTCCAAGAAATCATTCGCTGTCTTTGTTGACTTCTTCTCTGCGGGTACCTGCCTTTGCTCCTGCTGCTCCGTACGCGACTGCTCCATATCTCCCAGTAAATCCGACCAATCCGCCGTCGCCTCCGCGCTAAACTCATCAAAATCCTCCGTTGGCTCCGCATCAAAATTAAACGTCTCAATCGGGTCTAAGAAAGAGCTTGCATCCTGGCTTCGGTTCCGAATCGCATCAATCGATTCTACCATCTCGCTACGCTGACGCCGGCTTTGGTTTGGCGTATTACCGCTCCTCCGCTTCATCATATCAATGGAGTGCGCAGAACTACGCATCGGCTGCACCGGGCGCCTATCAGAACTTTCGCGTACTTTTAGACCATCAATTGTAGTTTTTGCCATTTTCCTTCCTATTTTGCGCTCGTCAGCACTACCAAGCTCTCTGCTCAATATCTAGACTTACCCAATTAAATATTTTGTGTTATACTTATTATAACATATGAAAGTAAAATTGACTAAAAAACAAGCGCTTATTATAGATTTTATTAAGGAATATACCGCCAGACAAGGGGAATCTCCTTCATACCGAGAAATCATGGCTGCGCTCGGTCTCAATTCCGTCTCTGCCGTCGCCGAGCATATTGACAATCTTGTAAAAAAAGGCGCTCTTAAGCGTGTCCCTAATGCTGCTCGCTCACTTCAGCTTGTTGATCTTAGCTTTCCAGAAACTACCGAACTCTTCCATCGTCGTCTCGCCCAATGTGACCCTGAGGATCAAGAGATTCTTCGCGCCGCCGCCGATATCCTTGGTGTTGATCTTGGTAATGAAACACCGTTTGTCCCTACCCTCTAACTAAAATAATTCTATTACTCTAATTCTGTTGCTTTTTGTATTAAGTTTGCTATACTAAGTATAGGAGAAAGTCATGTCCAAGCCAGCCACCGCTCACCGAGTACCACCTTACCGACGCCCTATCATCATAGGAGGGTTCCTTATCATCCTGGCTATCGTTATTGTTACTACTGTATTCATTTGCAAGAGTTTAGGTCACCCCATTAGCGAGTCGCCTAATACTCCCCCCAATGAATCAGTTACCCCGCCCACTCCCATTGCTCCTAGTCCCGATTCTGACCCAGAGAATAAAACTCCTCAGTATGAAGGAGAAGACCCTAATCAACTCAACGAACTCACTGGCATGATTATCTATAAGGATATCGACCCAGAGACGAACGCTCTTCATTCCGCCGTCAGTATTAGCCAATATCTCCAAGAAGGTGGTCAATGCGTCTATAATATCAAACAAGGAGACACTATCCTCAGTACTGCCTCCGCTGCAGTTACTGCCGAAGTTAGTACCTCAGTTTGCGGCCCCTTCAGCCTCCCCCTTACCGGACTTAGTCCTGGACGCTACCAGATTGAAGTTCTCATTACCGGAGATGGCAAACAGGGAACTATCATCGAAGACCTAGAAATCTAACCTTATCACACTAACATCAATCATAAAAACACAAAAGGAGGAAAATGCAAAAATTCGCTCATCATCTCAAAGAAGAGTTTCATCAGTCTCGTAATTTAATTTTTATCATCTTTGTGTTTTGTATGGCGGTTGTATTTTCGTTCTTTTCTACTCGCGATATGCAAACTTCGCAAGCCGCCAACCCTAGCAACTTCAATCCTGGCAATATCATCAGTGATGCTGTGATGAGTAATTATACCTCTATGAGCATTGACGAAATTCAGAATTTCCTCAGTAGTAAAAATAAATGCGATAATCGTAATTATGATCTTTATTTACAATACAAAGCCAACCAGCCCAATATTAATTGGCATTGGGAAGGCGAGCCTTACAATGGTCACTTTGTTTGCATGGCCGAAGAGCGCTTTGGTGATGGCGAAGTAATTGGCACTGGCATGACCGCTGCCGAAATTATTTACGATGCCGCCCAGCAGAATCAGATCAACCCTCAAGTCCTTCTTGTCCTTTTGCAAAAAGAATCTAGTCTCATTACCGACAAAGTCCCCAATGACTTTGACTATCGCAAGGCCACTGGTTATGGTTGTCCTGATACAGCCGCCTGTGACTCTAAATATTATGGATTTAAGAATCAGATTTACCGTGCCGCCGAACTCTTCCGCTATGTTTTAGATAAGAATTCCGTGTACTATCCCGCTGGTCATACTGTTAATGTAGGCTATCATCCTAACCCCGGCTGCGGTAGCACTCGCATCTTTATTGAGAACCGCGCCACTGCTGCACTCTATCAGTATACTCCATACCAGCCCAACGCCGCTGCCCTCAGCGCTGGTTACGGCACCGGAGACGCTTGCTCCGCCTATGGCAATCGCAATTTTTATCTTTATTTTACCGACTGGTTTGGCAGCACTACTTATGTCAAAGTTGACGGGGAACTAGTCACTATCCCTGACGGAGAATACAGTCTTGTCTCTGCTGTCGCAAATAATCGCACCCTCGGTCTTCAAAAGACCAATGCCGCACTTGCTGAACTAAATCTTAATGACAAAACTCAACGTTGGAAACTTCAACGCGACTCTAATACCGGCTACTATCAAATTATCAATCTCAGCACTAATCAACCACTCATTACTGAAACAGCTAGCCCTACTTTACATACTAACGTTATTAATGGTGCTTCTACCACCTGTTCGCGCTTCTGGAAAATTTACCGCACTCCAGACAACTATCTTACATTCGAATCCAGCTGCTCTGAAGGTATGGTGCTCGATGTCAAAAATGGCGCTAGCGCCGTAAGCACTAATGTAGAAATTTACACCACTGACGGTACCGTCGCCCAAAAATGGCAGTTGCAGATCGGTCCTACTATCTCAGACGGCATCTATAATATCCGCACCATGTTAGACACAGATAAGGATCTCGAGATTTACGGTGATTACGAATATGACGGCGCCAATGTTAGTATCTGGAGCCATCTCGATCGAGAAAACCGCAAATGGCAAGCCGCCTATGATGCCACTAGCGACACCTATACCTTCGTCAATCTTATCTCTAACAAAGCACTCGACTTGTTTGGTGGTATTCCGTCTAATGGTGCCAATGTTGGCATTTATACCCAGAACCAATCTTGCGCCCAAAAATGGAAGCTTGTCCTTCAACCTAATGGCAGCTATAGTATTCTTAGCAGCTGTACTTATGGTTATGGTCTTGATGTCCGCGGTGCCAATAATCAAAACGGCGCTAATGTTAGCATCTGGAGTACCAACAACCACGCCTCACAGCAGTGGCAAATCACGCCTATCCACCAATCCATTCCTAATGGTGTGTATAATTTGCGTACTCGCCTCCATCCTAATAAAGAGCTAGAAGTCTATGGTGATTACGATTACGATGGCGCCAATGTCAGCCTTTGGGAGCATATTGATCGCGATAATCGTGAGTGGAATATCTCTTATCATCCCGACACCGACGAATACACTATTATTAATCAGCGCTCCCAAAAAGCCTTGGATCTCAAAGGCGCACTCCCCCGTAATGGCCAAAACATTCAAATCTGGACTCCTAATAACTCTTGTTCTCAACGTTGGAGTATTAGTGCTGTTAGTGATGGCTATTATACTATCCGCTCTGCCTGTGACCGTCATCAAGTTCTCGATATCTATGAAGCTCACACTGATAACGGCACTAATGTCACTAGCTTTACTAATCACAATCAGTATAATCAGCAGTGGCGCTTCCAACTCATCGACTAAACTCACACGAATCGTAGATCTCTAGCTAAATCTTCATCTTTGTGCTATAATATATCTCAGAACTTAAGGCTCGCTACTTTTTGTAAAGTTTTATTTGCTTTGCATTAGCGTGGATAAAACTGACGGTTATAGGAGTTATTTATGGAACTTACAGTAGGAATCACTGCACATGACGAAGGTCTCTTAGCGCACAAAACCATGCTCAGTATTTTTGAGGCCCTCAAACAGCTAGATGATGTTAAATACGAAATTATCATCAATATTGATAATGGCACTAAAGAAACCAAGCGCTATTTTTCCCGGTACGATAGTTATCAAGAAATTAAAGTTCACCATAATACCTTCAGTGACCTAGGTGCTTCTCGCAATTATATTGTCAAGAAGGCTAAAGGGAAGTATGTCTTCTTTCTTGACGCCGATGATCTTATCTCTCGTAATTACTTCCAGGCCATGTTACGAGTCTTGCATCAAGAGAAGGGCGATATTGTCGTCCATCCAGCTTGCTGCCTATGTTTTTGGGAAGATTATTCCGATTATTGCCTCATGTGGAATGGCCAACCAGTTACTTCTCGTCTAGATAGTGCCAAGCTTCTCTTTAGTAGAAACCGTTGGCCATCTTCCTGTGCCGCCGCCCACGAACTATTCCGGAAGAATCCCTATATCCGCACTACTAACGGTTTCGGGCATGAAGATTACGCCTTCAATATTCGCTTAGCCAGCTTCGGAGCCAAACATCTTATCGCCGATCAAACTACCCTCTTTTACCGTCAAAAAGAGAGTTCACTCATGCGGGATAATAATGCCAAGGCTGTCACTCAGCCATACACTCCACTCTTTGATTTTCGAGAATGGCAACAGTATTCAGCCGATCAGTTTACCGTTCATGATTCTCAGTCTGCTACGTCCCTCACTCCCAAACAGCGTTTGCTTAATCTCTATGTCAAAGCCCGTAATCGCAAAGCTCTTAATACCATCATTACACCATTTGCCAAAGTCGCTCGCCGCCTCACTAAGCAGAAGCTTATCCGGCACCATCATCCACAATGGCTGATGGATACCTGGAAAGATGCTGCTAAAATTGAACTCCAACTTTATCCTACACCGTGGCTCTTAGATCATGTCGATCAAGTCTCGCCTCAGGCGGAACTACCTACTAGCGCCGCTTACTATCAGCTATGCCAGAGTATCCCTGATTACCCGGACTACATTTTTATTGTCCCGTGGCTTGTAGCAGGCGGAGCCGACAAAGTCGTACTCAACTATCTTCAAGCTCTCCAAGAAATCCACCCTGACTGGAAAATTGCCGTTATCACCACTCTAGATGCTTATAACACTTGGCGTGACAAACTTCCCAGTAACGCTTATCTCATTGATTTCGGGAAAGTTGCTGCTCCCTTGCGCGAAGAAGCTCGTGACCTCCTCTTTACTAGGTTAATTATCCAGCTTAAGGCTAAGAAGCTGCATATTATTAATTCTCGCTATGGCTACCAATGGGCGGACCATCACTCCGAGCTTATTAAGGCTCACTATCAGCTCAATATCTCACTCTTCTGCCATGATATCGTCCCAGATACCGCTGGTCAAGGTTACTTCGACTACGCCGACCCCTACGCCCTCCGGATCTATCCAATCATTCACAAAATCTATACCGATAACGCCGCCGTCGTTAATCGCCTTGTTGATAAATATGCCTTTAATAAGGATAAGATTAAAGTTCACTATCAGCCTGTCGAATTGCCAAAAAATGCCAAAACGGATAGAAAACCCATCAGCTCGACACCACTGAAGCTCCTCTGGGCTAGCCGTATTTCCGCGCAAAAGAATCCCGACCTTCTCATCCGTATCGCCAAAAAACTCGATCCTGCCAAAGCTCATATTGATATGTATGGTCGCCGCTGCCCCGACTGCGCACATCTCAACCTCCAGGTAGGCGCCATGAGCTACCACGGTGAGTTCAACGGTCTCCAATCTCTTAGTCTAGATTCTTATGATCTTTTACTCTATACTTCACATATTGACGGTATTCCTAATATCATCCTAGAAAGCGCTGGTGCTGGCTTGCCTATGCTTGCCAGTGCGGTTGGTGGAGTTCCTGATTTTATCACTCATCGTAAAACTGGCTTCCTCGTCGAAGATACTGATAATGAAGATGCTTACCTGGATTTAATTAATGAAATTTATGACCAAAAACCTAACTTATCTGATATATCCAAACAAGCCTTACAACTCGCCCAAGAACGCCACTCTTTTACTAGCTTTGTTGACGCCATTCGCGAGGATTTCTAAATCAATCGCTCCACTAAGGCCGTATTTTGCGATACAATTTCTTCGCCACTGCTCTGCGCTCTGATCCCTTCGGCAAAGCTCTATTCGCCGCTTTCTTAATTGCCTCCTTGATTACTGAAGGTTCCTCGTGGTTCAGAATCATGTTTTGGATAATTTGTTCGTAACACTCATTCCTTCGTGCATATTTCCAGAATAGATAAGCAAAATCCGAGCTCGGCTTATCCCAAGGCTTATCCGGCCCTGCAAAGTGTATAATTTTCGGCTGCCTCCTCGAGTATAAATAATCATCATGCAGCCGCTTCGGCGCATAACTAATATTTTCCGTAATCCGTTCGTATTTCCAATCAAACAAAACATTCCACACTGTCTCCACAAACAGCACTTGCCCCTGCGCTACTACGTTTAACACGTCTTGGTCAAGCAGTTTCCACTTTTGGCTACTAGCTAGTTGTAGTAACTCCTCCGTAGAATGTTCCTCTCTAAATTTCTCCAAGTTAAGTAACAGCACGCCAGCCTGGAAATAATCATACGGCTTCGCTAGCTTCAAAACCTTATCGATCTCCACCTTCATCTCCGGGTCGCGGTTGTATAGCCCAGCTGTATCCGCATCATGGCAAGCCGCCAGTAAATAATCATCAATATTTGTCTCATACAGCTCTGCCACATCCGCATTCGCCACCAAATCCGAATCTAAGTACAAAATCTTCTTATAATGTTTTAAAATCTCTGGTAGTAGTAGTCTATACCAAGTCTCGATTGTAAAATGCCCTCGCACAAACAGCTTTGCAAATCTTGTCTTATATCGAGCAAAGTCAATAAATCGCAACGAGAAATTATCTTTCTGGCCAACCACCCTCTGTAGACGCTCTTGGTTACTCGCGCTAATGTTAGTATGCATCACCAAAATATCATAATTATTCTCGTTCGAGGCATTCTCTTGTATCGACGTCAGAGTCGTCGCCAAATAGGGAACATAATTATCATCCGCCGCTAGCGCTATTGCTATATTATGCTCCGAGAATGCTGGTTTTAGCTCTGGCTCCGGGTCAGTTTTAAAGAAGATTACCGTTGGTAGCTCTTTAATTTTATAGTTATTATTCTTCTGCGAATATAATAAATATATATTGAATAGCCGCTCTGCTAAATGACCTGGCGTCCGAATTGCCTCATTCGAATAATCATTGTAATTAATTCTTTTGTCACACTCATCCAGTATGTCAAACAGCCATTTGCAGTAATCTTGAAAAATCTCTTGTCTCATAATGAACATATTGCAAAATCGACTCTTCGTCTGCGCAAAATACTCTTGCGCTACTTGCGCATACCCTGGATATTTCTCTTGCAAAACATCTAATAATATTGCCTCGTCTTCTTCATGTAAATATCCAGAGCTTAAATACTGCTTCTTTACGTTGGCCGCCACTATTGGCAGAGAACGTACATTTATCGCTGGTGGCGCAATTATATCATAACCATCAATCGCTGTTTCAATTTGTTTTGCCGTTAAGCCGTATTTTTTAATACTTTCCTTATCAATTGTGCTATCTACGATGTTGCCCCAAGCATCCGGCTTTGGCAGCTTACCATCCGCAAAGGCTAAATACCTCCGATAATGGAAAAACCCCACATAATCCGCTTCCGCATTCTTCCATGCCCAGTATTGCGCTGTCAATTCGCAGTAGCGCGGATTCTTCTCAGAAATATTCTCCCCCTCGTTATCATACAAAAATCCTGGTAAACGTTCTTTTTTTAATGCACAGCCCACCTGAATCGGCACAAATACCTCATCATGAACATAATCAGTTGGTTTATGAGACGAAATAAAAATCTTAATCTTTGGTTTCTCTGACATACCCCCATTATAGCATATTCGCCTTTACTATACCCAATAATGTCAAAATTACGCTTTTGCCTTTTTCTCTTCTAAGAACATCTTACGGGTAATATAGTTAAATGTCATTGTCACTACCGTTGTAATAATCTTTGCTAGCATATCATTCAGCCCGCAAATATAAATAAATATCGAGAGTAGTCCTGTCGAGATCCCTAACGCTATTGCGCTAAATATAAAAAACTCCACAATCAACCTTTGTTTTGTCTTACCTTTCGTTACGTTAAACACCCAAATCACGTTCATATAAAAACTCGCCAATGTCGATATTGTAAAAGAGAACAACTGTGCTATTAGTGGGTTCATCAATACCACATAGCACAACACCGCATAAATTGACCAATCAATTAATGTTGTAATCACTCCCACTAATACAAACCTTGCTAGCTGCTTCAAGATTTCTTGATGTTTCGTTAAATGTAGTATCTGACATCCCCATTCTACTATTCTATCTAGCCAATCCAAGCTGTGTTCTACCTTTAACTTTTCTGCCATATCTATATTATAGCGTAGTTTTGTGTTATAATCAAACCATGAAGCCTAAGCTCACAATTTTGGTACCAATTTATAATGTCGAAGCTTACCTTACCGAATGCCTAGATAGCCTCAAATCACAAACTCTTACAGAGTGTGAATTTATTTGTATTAATGACGGCTCTACCGATGGCTCATTGCAGATTATTCAAGATTTTATCAAACAAGATTCGCGTTTCCGTCTAATTGATAAAACCAATTCTGGCTACGGCGACAGTATGAACCTCGCCTTATCTCAAGCTAAAGGTGAATATATCGGTATTCTTGAGTCGGATGATTGGTGCGAACCCGAGACTTTTGCCAAGCTCTATGCCGCCGCCAAAGAATACGATGCTGACGTTATCAAAGCGAACTATTATAAATTCACTACTCGTAATGGTGTCGTCGTCAACGTCCCATATCAAGAAATCGCCACCGAAGCTGTCATTCATCCGCATGAAGATCGCCACGTTTTCTGTTTTGCTCCTGCTATCTGGTCTGCTATCTACCGTCGCAAATTTCTTCAAGACAATAAAATCAAGTTTTTACCTACTCCTGGCGCGTCTTATCAAGATCTTAGTTTTAATTTTAAGGTCTGGGCCCTTGCCAAGAAAGCTGTTCTCTTACCTAATTTCTTCGTGCATTACCGCTGCGATAATGCTAATTCGTCCGTCAATAACCCCGGCAAAGTCAATTGTGTCTGTGACGAATACGCCGAGATCGAGACTTTTCTCTGTGAGCGGGGTATCTTCTCTGACTTCGGCGAAACCATGAACACTGCCAAATTTCGTAATTACCATTGGAATTTCCAGCGCCTCGCCGCTAATCTTGCTAAAGAATTTTATCAAACCTGGCGTCAAGAGCTCCTTTCTGCCTACGACGAAGGTCTACTCAAGAAATCTAATTTCAGCCAGAAAGATTGGCTTGCGCTTAAGATGATTATCAAACATCCGCATCTCGCCTATCGCATCCTACGTATGCGTAGTGGCCTTAAACGTTTATTGGGGAAAGGTTAATATGAGTACTATTTCAGTCGTCGTTTCTTGTTATAACGAAGAAAAAGCTTTACCGCTCTTTTATCAAGAAATGGAGCGCATCCGTCAGGCCGATTTTGCCGACCTCAAAGTTAAGTTCGAATACATCTTCGTTAACGACGGTAGTAAAGATCATACTTTGCAGGTTATGCGCGATCTTGCTACTCAAGATGATAAAGTTAAATATCTTTCATTCTCTCGCAATTTTGGTAAAGAAGCCGCTATGCTGGCCGGCCTCCGGTCTGCTACTGGCGACTATGTTACTATTATGGATGCTGATCTCCAGGACCCACCCGCCTTGCTCCGCCAGATGTATGATGCTGTAGTTAAAGAAGGTTACGAAAAAGTCGGCACTCGCCGCGTCTCTCGCAAAGGCGAGCCACCTATTCGCAGTTTTTGCGCCCGCATCTTTTATAAACTTATCAACTCCATGTCCAATGTCGAAATGGTCGACGGTGCCCGTGATTATTGGTTTATGACCCGCGCTGTCTGTGATGCCGTCATCTCTATGCCGGAATACAATCGCTATTCTAAAGGTCTCATGAGCTTCGTTGGTTTCAAAACTAAATGGATTGAGTACAAAAATATCGAACGCGTCGCCGGCGAAACTAGCTGGTCCTTCTGGAAGCTCTTCAAATACGCCCTCGAGGGAATTACTGCTTTCTCTACCGTCCCACTCATTATTTCTTCCATTGTTGGTCTGCTCTTCTGCTTAGTTGCCTTTATTGCTATTATCTTTATTGTCGTCCGCACGCTTGCTTTTGGTGATAATACTCCTGGTTGGCCATCTCTGGTCTGTATCATCGTCTTCGTTAGTGGTGTCCAACTCTTCTCTATCGGCATTATTGGTCAATACCTCGCCAAAACTTACCTCGAAGTCAAGAAACGCCCCATCTATATCGTCTCCGAACAAAACTTCTAACCGCTTAAGTTAGACATTTTGCCCTAGTTATGCTAGAATGAACATATATGAGTCGTATACCAAACGTACTCTGTCGCAAGAACCGTATCTTGCTGGGAGAATTAGTCAAAACCGATTTTAAGCTGCGCTATCAAGGCTCAGTACTGGGGTATCTCTGGGCAGTACTCCGGCCGCTTTTGATGTTTGCCATTCTCTATATTGTTTTTGCTAAGCTTTTACAAATGGGCGGCGACATCCCGCATTACCCCGTCTACCTTATGACTGGTACTATTTTTTGGAATTTCTTCACCGAATGCACTGGCCAAGGTATCCAAGCTATTGTTCAGCGCGGTGATCTACTGCGCAAGATTAACTTTCCTAAATATATTGTAGTCGTGTCATCCACGGCTACCGCTCTAATCAACCTCTCCATTAATCTTGGCGTTCTCATTATCTTTGCTCTTATTAACGGTGTCACGCCTAGTTGGTCTTGGCTGTTAGTCATACCATTAATTGCTGAGCTGTACGCTTTCTGCCTCGGCATCTCCTTCCTGCTCGGCGCTATTAACGTCAAATATCGCGATGTCACTTCGATCTGGGATGTTCTCACGCAGGCTCTTTTCTATGCCGTACCGATTATTTACCCCATTTCCATGATCCTTGAGCGTGGTAGCCTCGGTTTGTTCGCTGCTAATGTTATCTTAATCAATCCCATCGCTCAAGTCATCCAAGATGTTCGCCATAGTCTTATCACGCCAGTTACTATTACTACTTGGGATATCGTCGAATGGCCACTCTGCCTCATGCCTATCTTTATTGTTATCCTAGTCTTGCTACTAGCCGCCCTATTTTTCCAGCGTCGCTCTCGTCGTTTTGCGGAGGAAGTCTAGATGAGTAAGAAAAAGCAGAAAAAACAGCGTACTTTGCAGCAAGTTGTGGATAAAACCGCCAAGCATGTGGAAAACTTTACCATGAACTGTGGAAAATCTGTGGATAATCACTCCCAAACTGCGAAAAACTCAACAGATCGTGTGGAAAAAACGCCAGAAAAAGTGGAAAAAACTGTGGATAAACCTGTGCAAAATACTGTGGAAAAAGCTCCCAATTCATCCAAGCTAAGTCAGCCATCCGCCATTATCCTCGGTTCAGATCAAATCTCCCCTAAAAGTGCGAGTCCAGTTCATAAAACCAGCAAAGATTCCAGCGACACTGTCATCAAAGTTGCTAATCTCTATAAAAGCTTTCGCCTCCCCACTGAGCGTGCCGCCGGCCTCAAACAAGCCTTCTTCAACTGGCTTAAGGGTATTAAAGGCTATACTGAGCACCAAGTTCTTCGTGGCGTTAGTTTTGAGGTTAAAAAGGGTGAATTTATCGGTATTGTCGGCCGTAACGGCTCTGGCAAATCCACCTTGCTTAAACTCCTCGCTCAGATTTACTATCCAGAGCAGGGAAGCATCGAAGTTAACGGTGTCCTTGTCCCATTTATTGAGCTTGGCGTCGGCTTTAATCCCGAGCTCACTGGTCGAGAAAACGTTTATCTTAACGGCGCCTTGCTTGGTTTCTCCCATAAAGAAATGGACCAAATGTACGAAGAAATCGTCCAGTTTGCCGAACTTGAACAATTCATGGATGCCAAACTTAAAAATTACTCCTCCGGCATGCAAGTACGCCTTGCTTTCTCTATTGCCATTCGTGCCAAGGGCGATATCCTAATTTTAGACGAAGTTCTTGCTGTCGGCGACGCTGAATTCCAGAAAAAATGTAATGACTACTTCGCTAGCCTTCATGGCGAGCAAACTGTCATCCTCGTCACTCACTCTATGGAGAATGTTCGTCAGTTTTGTGATCGCGCCATTCTGATCGAGAATGGTGAAGTCGCCACCGAAGGTAACCCAGATGATGTAGCGAAAGCTTACGAGGCTTTATGGGACTAAAAGAAAGGATTTTTACTATGAAAGAACAACTCACCGGCGCCACTTCTCCCTCGCCCACTCCTTTTGCAGCAAATGCCAATTCCAGTCCTAATTCTAATTCTACGCTCAACTTAGATAATTTTGTTAGCGCGCCTCTGCCTCGCCCCGCACCTCAGCCGTCCCTTACTCCTCCCGTTCCAGATGATCAACCGCAAACATCCTCCACGACCATTCCTCCCGAGTATGATGTTCTGATCGTCGGCGCCGGTCTCTTTGGCCTCACCATGGCCGAACGTCTCACTAACGATCTCGGTAAAAAAGTCCTTCTCATTGACAAACGTAGTCATATCGGCGGTAACTGTGCTTCAGAGATCGACTCTATTACTGGTATCGAATGTCATAAATATGGCGCGCATCTCTTTCATACCTCCATCTCCGAAGTTTGGGATTACGCTAATCGTTTTACGACCTTCACTAATTACGTTCACAAGGTCTACACCACCCATCAAGGCGAAGTCTATCCGCTTCCGATTAACCTCGGCACGATTAACCAATTCTTCCACGCCGCTTATAGCCCAGATCAAGCCCGTACTATCATTGCACAGCAGGCCGCCGACGCCCCCGCTTCTCCTACCAACCTCGCCGAGCAAGGCGTCTCTCTCATCGGCCAGCCTCTCTTCGATGCTTTTATTAAGAATTACACTGCCAAGCAATGGCAGCTCCCCGCCGAAGAGCTTCCCGCCGAAGTCATCAAGCGCCTACCTGTTCGCTATAATTATAACAATAATTACTTTAACGACACTTACGAGGGGCTGCCTACGGCTGGTTACAATGCCTGGTTTCAGAATATAGTCGCCAGCTGTGGTAAGAATCTGCAAATCCGCCTTAATACTGACTACTTCACCGACCCTGAGATTCAAGCGCTCCGCGATGCTGGCATTCTTACTGTCTACACCGGTCCAATTGATCGTTTCTATGATTATCAGTTTGGTGAGCTTAAGTGGCGTAGCGTCACCTTTGAGAAAGAGATTGTCAATACTGATGACTATCAAGGCTGCCCCGTCATGAACTACGCCGATCTCGACCAGCCATATACTCGCATTCTTGAATTTAAGCATTTTCATCCCGAGCGCCAGACCGGCAGTTATGCCACTGGTTCCGGCAAGACCGTCATTTTCCGCGAATATAGCAAAGCCTGGACTCGCGACGATGAGCCATATTATCCTGTCAATACCACCACAGATCGAGCTACGCTTGCTCAATACCAAAAGCTCGCCAGTCAAGAGCAGAATGTCGTCTTTGGCGGTCGTCTCGGCGAATACGCTTATTATGACATGGATAAGACTATTGCTGCTGCCCTCGCTAAGTACCAAGAGCTTAAAGAAAGGTTATAAATGAGTCATAAAGGTGTGGGCGAAGGGCGATATTTACCATTAATCTCAGTAATTATTCCAGTTTATAATGTGGCTAAGATTCTCGAACGTTGCGTCGAATCGGTGCGCAAACAAATTTACCCTAATCTAGAAATCATCTTAGTCGATGACGGTTCTACAGACATGAGTGGTGCTTTTTGCGATGTCTTTGCCAAAAAAGACCGCCGCGTCAAAGTGATTCACCAGTCTAACCAAGGCCTCTCTGCCGCCCGTAACGCCGGCCTTAAAATCGCCAAGGGCAAATGGGTGACTTTTGTTGACTCCGACGACAGCATCCGCCCCGATATGATTGACACTCTCCATCGAATGTGTTACACTAATAAACTCAAAATGTCCATCTGCGGCTTCTATGAGGTCAAAAATGACGGCGAAGGCCAACTCAAGCCTCGCCCAGCTCATGATGAACGCATTCTTACCACTCTCGAATGTCTCAAATCTATGCTTTGCGAAGAAGGTTTTACTATGTCTGCTTGGGGCAAACTCTACGCCAGGGAACTATTCGATCTTGTCGAATTTCCCGTCGGTCGTCTCTACGAAGACGTCGGTACTACCTATAAACTCGTCTTGCAGTGTGATAATATCGCTGTCACTGACGCCAAAGGTTATAATTATTATCAGAACGACAACTCTATTACTAAACGCACCTTCTCCCTCAAAAAAATGGATCTTATTGATCTTACTGATCAAATGTGTGATGATATCCTTAAATATAGCCAAGGTAAACCTGAGTCAGAAAAACAACTCCTCCTTAACCTTACTCAGAAACGCCGCATGCATGCCCGCTTTAGCATTCTCCGCCAAATCGTCATGTTGCCCGAAGATCAGACCAGCGTTGACCCTAAATCCCTCAAGAATGCCGAGCGCAGCGTTATCCAATATCTCCGCAAGCACAAAAACGACATCCTCAAAAACCCCCTCGCCACCCGCCGCGACAAACTCGCCATGCGTAGCCTCCTCCTCGGCCTCCCCGTTTTTAAGTTCGCCTGGCAAAAATATTCCCAAAGCCGCGCATAATCCCAGAAAAGCAAAACGCCCATCACACAAAATGAGCTTCCTCTTGGAAGCTCATCTGTTCTAGTTTAGTCTTCTCTCAGCTTAAGCCCTTCATGCTTCAAGAAATTCAGTGTATCCCGCATCGCATCATCTATCGAAAGTTCCGTCTGCCACCCTAGCTCACGCTCCGCTTTGCTCGGGTCGGCGTACAGCTCCGCTAAATCTCCTGCGCGCCTACCTACCACTTGCGCTGGTAATTTTATCCCACTCGCCGTATCAAACGCCTCTACCATCGCAAACACCGAAGTCCCTTCGCCTGTCCCTAGATTATAAATTTGCACGCCTTCCGCCATCTTGTCCAGCGCTGCCAGATGTCCTTTTGCCAAATCGACTACATGAATATAATCTCTGATGCAAGTTCCGTCTGGCGTCTCGTAGTCGTCACCATAAATCGAAAGCTCCGGTATTTCTCCCGTTGCTACCTTCATAATTATTGGCATTAAATTATTCGGTCTATCGTTTGGATCTTCGCCCAGCAAACCGGACTGATGTGCCCCTATCGGATTAAAGTATCTTAAGACTGTCGCCGAGAATTCCGGATGCGCCGTCACTACATCTTTTAGGATTTCCTCTATCATATATTTCGTCCGGCCATATGGATTGCTAATTCCCATCCCCGTCTGCATTTCTTCGCTGCACTTTGGCGTATCTTGCAGCCCATATACCGTCGCCGAAGAAGAGAAGATGATGCGGTTCACCCCATGCTTTACCATGCACTCTAATAAGTTTACCGTCCCGCCAATGTTATTCTTGTAGTATTTTAGCGGCTGCTCTACCGATTCACCCACCGCCTTCAGCCCGGCAAAGTGCATTACTGCGTCATAGCTATTCTCCGCAAAAACTTTTTCCAACACCGACATATCACATAAATCAACATTATAAAACTTTGGTCTTACGCCCGTAATCTCAGCAATCTTCTCTAGTACACTTTCTTTACTATTATACAAGTTATCTATGATCTCTACTTCATGCCCAGCTTCTATTAATTCTACTGCCGTATGTGAACCAATATACCCAGTCCCACCTGTTACTAATATTCTCATACCTCTCCTCTCTTTCCTTTATTTTACCATAAATTGTGCTTGTTTTAGCTTTTGCGATAACCTCTGTGTTGAGAATTGATCTAGCATTAATAATAAACTTACCGGTATACTTCCTAAGATAATCAGTTTTATTATCAACATTTCCGTACTCACCCCCACCAAGATCGTCGTATGCGGTACTACTTCATAGAATTCTTTTAATATCTCCATTAGATGTTTACTACTTACTCCAGTTACAACTAATGCTATTGCTGTCCCGATCATCAAGGCTATTATTATAATACCAGTGCCCACTAGCAGTAAATATTCAAACAATACCACTAGAATATCCCAAGTTGTCGCTCCTAGTGTCCGATAGAGCGCCAAATTTGCTGTGTCGTGGTCTATTAAGTATATCTGCGAAAAAATCACTATTACCACTGTTACTGCTACTGCGATCACTAGCGGCCAACGTAAATTGCCTCTCAAATTCGCAAATCCTCGGTGTATGCTCAAAGCATTACCAAAAGCATCCAGCATCCCAATTTGCTTGCTTAACGTATCGTCTTGACTCAGTGTATTATCTAGCGACTTTAGACTCGACAGAGTGGAGAACTCGACTATATAATAATGTTTGCCGTTTTGCAATTCTTCCCGCCACTGTTCTTCTTCTGCTATTAACTTCGTCCCGCGCACATTCACCAAACTCAGTGCATAATCAATTAGCTGTGGATTATCCGTTTCTTGCGCTATCAAAGTCTTATCTGCTAGCATATCCGTCTTCTCTAAATCATATCTAGCTATCTCCGCCAGCATCCGCCCTGTCGTCGTAAAATTCGTCAGGTCCTCCTCTGTCACCTCGCCCACCACTTTCGCCTGATTGTCTGCCAGTAAGCTCGATAACGTCTTCTCGCGCAGCCCTGTATTAGAGTTCGCTGGTAGCTTGCCATCCAGCTCCAGAAATGTATTCATTACCGCTACAATCTGCCCGCCCGACACTCGCTCACTTTCATTTTGCAACAAATTCTCTAACCCTGTCATTGTCAGCTCTATTCCAAAAATTATCCCTAATGGAATGGCTGCCGCTAGCGCTGAGAAAAATATTACTCGTTTCCGTGAGAAAAAGTCCGCTTGCGCCAGTCTGGTTAGTTGCAAAAGTTTCATATAACTTCATTGTAGCATAAACTTCATCAAAACATGCTATACTTATAACATATGCACATTCTCGAAGCCTTCCGTCTTGGCTACAAAACCCTCATCTATTACAAACGCCGCAGTCTTTCCAGCATCATTATCATCGGAGTTATTTTTGGTGTACTTTTTGGTATTCTCTTCCTTCTGCAAGGTCTAGAAAACACTATCCTTGACCTTTCTCATCAAGTCTCTGGCGGTCAATATTATGCCACCATCTCCACCAATCTCAATCAATGTGATATCGATTTTATTAATACGCCCGCCGGTCTTCCCGAGTTTACTTATGAGAATTGTCCTAATTGGGATATCGTCCAAGACCACTCCCAGCTTATCTCTCAGTACCATGGTACCATTATCTCTACTGATCATGCCCCTGTTTCTCCAGCAGCTGTCTCTAGTTTCATCCAGACCGATCTATCTCAGACTCCAGACGGCACTATTCCCGTGCTTATCAGTTTTAACACTGCGCTATCCTGGCTCGGTCTTCGCGCGCCGAATCCCCTTACTAATGCCCAGGCTGCCGCCATTATCCGCTACCTCCAGGCAGAAGTTGTCGGCCACGCTTTCCAGCCCAATGCGGACTCTCTTCAATATTTCGTTGCCGGCCTCTTGCCTAGCGGCGCCGTCCACGGGCTAGATTACGGTAAACCTCGCCGCCTCACTTCTAACCCTCTCGACCTCGTCCTTAATCTCGTCGGTCGCGACCAAGGCGCAAATCTCCTCATTCTCAATTACGATAATTCCGCCATCCAAGCATACTTATCCGCCGATCACACTACTTCAGCCCCCGACAGCACGCTTCTCGTCCAATTTAGTACCTACAGGGATCTTGAGGATTTTCTCGGCGATTTTGGTTGTCTTACTCTTCAGCAGGAATTTTGCACCGCTATCTCTAGTCAGGGCGGGGAATCTCATTCTCCCGATTATTTCGTTAGCCAATCTTTCACTAGCCAAATCTACACTCGAGGCATGTTTAACTTCATCCACGGTTTCATTAATCTTGCTTCTAGCCTCGTTATTCTTATCGCTATGGTGGTACTTATCCTTACTTGTGTCAAAATTCTCAGCATGGAATCCCAAACCATCCATCTTTATCGCGCCCTCGGCGCCAGTACTTTCGATATTTGCCTTATCTACTTTGCATATCTCTTAGAGCTATGCTTAGCTGCGGTTATTTTTGCTATCATCTTAGGCCTCGTTATTGCTGGACTAATCAGCCTCTTTAACCTCGCCGCCTTTTCTCAAATGTTCACCTTTGCCTTCACTCGCAACATCCCGCCGCGCACTGTCCTCATCGGTTTTAACTGGGAAATCACTAAAATCATTGGCATTATTCTGCTCGGTGCACCCATCAGCCTCCTCGTCGCCTTCCGCCAAATCACCTCAAGACGCTAACTCCCGCCAGCAATCTCTCTGCTCAAGTATCAAAACCGCCCAACGAGAAATATTACGCCACCAAAAGCCCATAATTACTAGTCTAGCATGAGACTCTGTAATATGATAAAATAAAGATGATCAAACTATTAGCCAAAAAACGCAAGCTGTTACCCAAAAAGTAACGTGCTAGTTCGTCGGACGTAAACAGTGCCGCATGGTTCTGCTCGATGAGCTAACAAGCTTCGCGGGTTAATGGTTTGATCACCGCCATGCGGTGCTGTTTTGTTGTTAGAGATAATTCAATAAGACAGGCCTGATAGTTATATATAGTATATAGCTTAATTATATATAACTTAGCTAATTCGCTTCTAGTATTCCAAGGAGCAGGGAAGTTATATATAAGAAGCCCATCTTTTTGATGTCTTAAATCTAAAAGAACTAAGCACCACGGGAAATAAATATATTTATTACAAAAGGAGGGCAAGTATGCGCCAAATAAGGAAATATCAAAAGGATAAAGGAAGAATACTAAATAGTAATAAGTTACTATATCATAGTATACCCATTGGCTGCATACTTGCCTTACTTTTGTTAGGAAGTATATGTATTAATCCATTGGGCTTTGGAAGCAATGGAAGTGATGATAAGGTTTATGCTGCAGATCCTTCTCCGGAACCGCAGCCAGACGGTAGTACTAATAATATTAGTCTAAGTATTGATGGTAATAGTAGTAATGATAGTTATAGTAAGAGCCTAAATGCAGTAACTAATCAAACTAACTATATAGCATATAATGTAGTAGCGACAGCCAGTAATATAGAAAGCTATAGCCTAAGTATTAAATATACGGATGGTAGTACTAGTCTCAAGAATAGTACGGCTGGCGCTACTACCATTAACCCAGTTGCTAGTACTGGCGTACAAGGTAAGAGTATGACTAGTAATACTTGGGGCTGGGGATGGAGTGATAATACTAGTACAGCCAATGGTGATATGACTTATCGTCCTATGCAAACATCTGATTCTGTCATTAAATCCGCTAATGCTAGTTCTGCTAATGTGAATGGTAAGATTGTCTTTGCTGCAAACTTTGGTGAGGGTGCTACAGCTGGACATTATACAGCAAAGGCTTTAGTAAGCTTTGCGATAGAGCCTAATGTAGTAACTTATACATATACACTGTCATACGCAATTAATAGTCAGCATACGCAACCCCAGCTTGTCGGAGCTAAATTACCAGATACGCAAACCGCAACCACTACGGAGACAAGCCATACCTTTACAATATCATCAGTAAAACAACTTGGGTCAACTGGATCCTGGTGTGACCTTGAGAGCTGGTCAAGTAATACTGGTGGTAGTTATAAGCCTAGCGCGCAGATAACTGTGACGTCTGCAGCTCCGAATGTAGTATTAACTACTGAAAAAATAGGCTCATGTACTTGGTAAATTAGCCGTAAAGATCCATCATTGAATAGGCGGGATGTAGGCACCCAACGGTTAAGGTGAAGCAATAATCGTTAAAACATCAGCAGAAACCTTTTTCTAAGAGACTCAAAGAGCGCCGAAGCTCGGCGCGAGGAGAGACAGCCCCGTAAAGACGGGCGCTGGAGCGGGTCTCTTAGAAAAATGGTTAATGCTGATATCTTGTTATATTTCTCTCCAATCAAGGCATTTCCATGTTATAATAGTGAGTATGAAACGGGAGAACGGCTTAATCTTTCACGCCTTTTTGATTTTGGGCGACGCTTGCGCCATTGTCCTCAGTTTTTGGGCGGGCTATTATATTCGGATTCATCTTGATCAGCGTCCATATTATTTCGAGGCCAATCTCCGACAATTTATTCTGTCTATGCTTATTATGGTACCTGTCTATTTGGTGATTTTAGCGGCGGTTGGCCTATACAGTAAATCTGTCTTTCTCAGTCATAGTCGCTGGCGCGAAGTCGGCCGTCTCTTGCTTGCATCAATTATCGGCATGATGGCGATTATTACCTGCGATTTCTTCTTTAATCTCGACCTTTTTCCGGTGCGCGTCATGGCATTATATATTGTATTAGCGTGCTTTATTTTGCTTACACTCTTCCGCGGCATCGTCCGCGCTATCCGTATCATCGCTCTTAAGAGAGACCGTCGTGCTGCTCTCCGTGTGGTGATCGTTGGCAATACTAAAAACACCGAATACCTCTCGGATTATATCGCTTCTTCGCCAGAGTCTGGCTTTCGCTTAGCTGGGGTGGTGTCTAGCGCCAAGTATATTCCTAAAGATCTACGCCGTCGCCAATATTCCTCTCTTAAAGAAGCCTTGCGCAAGACTCGCCCAGATGTCATCTTCCAGACCGACGACAAACGCACCGAATATGTCTACAAACAAGCTATTGATCATCATCTTCTATATTACTTTGTTCCGTCTAATGCCGCCCTCACCTCACAGATGGGGGAACTAGAGCTTGTCGGTAGTACGCCCGCTATCATGGTCCGCGCTACGCCACTTGCTGGTGGAGCTAAATTCATCAAACGTTGCGGTGACTTATTTTTTGGACTCATTTTTCTTATTATTGCAGCCATTCCCATGGCTGTTATCTGGATTATAGAGAAGATTAACGACCCCTCAGCTCCCGCATTTTATTCTGAAGTTCGCCTCTCTCGCTATAACCAACGTTTCAAAATCTACAAATTCCGCTCTATTAAGCCAGAATACAATGGTCTCACTCCCGAAGAAGCCTTCACTAAAATGGGCAAACCCAATCTTATCAAAAAATACCGCGCTGGTGGCGACATGATCCCTAATGACCCACGTTTTACTAAGTTAGGCAAATTCTTGCGTGCCACCTCTCTCGATGAATTACCTCAACTTATCAATGTTGTGAAAGGAGATATTTCGTTAGTCGGCCCACGCGCCCTTGTTCCTGGAGAATTGCGTCATTATGGGGATCGTTCTATGCTACTTTCGGTTAAATCCGGTCTCACAGGCCTAGCACAAGTTTCTGGTCGCCGCGACATCTCTTTTGAAGAACGCCGTGCCCTCGATCTCTATTATATTCAGAATTGGAGTATTGGTCTTGATTTACGTATTCTCATGCGCACTATCGGCGCCGTTATCCTATGTCGGGGAGCCAAATAAACTCCATGGGTCAGGCTGCCATAACTTCGAAGTCTTCACCTCGTCCACCTCATATTATTGCCGCCCGTACTCCCGTATTATCGAATAATCTCCGCATTGCCCTCGTCTGCGACTGGCTCACTACTCCCGGCGGCGCTGAGAAAGTCCTCCTTGAACTCCATCGCCTCTATCCAGATGCTCCTATTTACACTTCTCAATATAATAAGAAGGGAATTAACTGGTTTGACGATGCCACTGTTAAGACTGGCTGGCTCCAAGTTTTCCCAGCCTGTTTGCGCAAATTTCTTGGCCCCTTGCGCCAGTTATATTTTAGCCATTTAGATCTTTCTGATTACGACCTCGTCATCTCTGTCACTGGCGCCGAAGCCAAAGCCATCAAAGCTCAGATTCATCTCTGCTATTGCCATGTCCCTACACAGTATTACTGGCAGATGTACGATCAATATTGCGAGAATCCCGGTTTTGGCATTCTTAATCCTCTTGTTCGTTTCGGGTTTAAGCTATTCGTCAAACCCCTGCGGCATGCCGATTATCTCTCTGCTCAGCGCCCCGATCAGTTTATTACTATCTCTCAGTATGCTAAAGATCAGATTCGGCAATATTATCATCGCGATTCAGTTATCGTTGCCCCTCCCGTAGAAACCTCCAAATTCTCTCTGAATAGCGCCAGCGCAGACTTTTCCACCAAAAACCCACACAAATCCACCAATGTTCCACCAAAAAACCACAACTTATCCACAACTTATCCACAACTAGACCAGGATTTATCCACAGAACCAACTGGTATTTCCACAGATAAAGCAAAGTTATCCACAAAAAAACACCAGAAATCCACAGAGTCCACCGCTCTTATCCACAAGTTATCCACAGCTTTTCCACAAGGCTACTATATTATCGCTTGCCGCCAGGTTACCTGGAAGCGCATCGACCTTACTATCTCTGCTTGCATTCAGGCTCAACTTCCTCTCCTCGTAGTGGGTGATGGTCCCGAGCATACACATCTTGTTCAATTAGCGGACAATTCGCCTTATATCACATTCTATCCCTGGGCTAGCACCGAAGAACTTGCTATTTACCTCCATCACGCCAAGGGTTATATTTTCCCCAGTCTAGAGCCTTTTGGCATTGCTGCTGTTGAGGCTCTTGCCGCCGGCTGTCCTGTCTTAGCCTACCGTGCTGGTGGTAGTCGCGACTTTATCAAGAATAAAGAGAATGGACTGCTTTTCTCGGAACAAACCGTTGATTCGCTTACCGGAGCTCTGCAGAAGTTCCATCAAATGCATTTCGACCGTCATCAAGTTGCTACATCTGCCAGTAAATTTGATACCCAAGCCTTCCGTCAGGGAATCAAACAAGCCATAGCTGCTGCTCTCGTTAAGAAAGGTAAAATTTCATGAAACTCCTAACAAAAACTCTCTGGTCTCTCATCTATATCCTACCAGCCGTCCTCTTCTTCTCGTATCATCCTGTCATTTCTTTCGGTGCTAATGGCTCTATGAACTTTGAACTTTCTCTACCTCTCATCTGGCTTGTAATTTTTGATGTACTTAGTTTTATCCTTATTATTCGTCTTAACTCTCAGGCCCCCCGCCCAGCTTACCGTCAGCCGCAAGTAGCTAGTCGAAGAAAACCTCAAAAGAATCAATATCCAGACGCATCCTCTAAGCCCCCTTTTTGGCGTCTCCAGTCCCATCTCCAACTCCCTGGCCTCTCTGATCGCCGTTTCTTCCTCCTTTCACTCTTTCCGCTCTACCTTACTATCTCTATCTTCTGGTCCGCCAATCCTCTTCGTGGCTTCCTTACTGCTGGCATTGCTTGGCTCATCTTTTTCGCCGTTTTTTCTATTATCTATCTCCTTCCTCTCAGCGATAAACCTTTACAATTTCGCCGCAATTTACTTCTCTCTATCCTTATCTCCAGTAGTCTTATCTGTATCTGGTGCTTTGTCCAGAGCATTCTAGACATCATGAATATCGGCAGGGAATATACCTTGCTCTGTCGTGGTTGCACTTACCATTCCTTTGGCTTCCCACACCCCTCTGGCTTCGCCATCGAGCCGCAATTCATGGGTAATTTACTCCTCGCTCCTACTCTCATGGCGCTGTATCTCGTCGTCTTTTCTACGTCCATTCCAGGTTCCAAGACTAATCACTCATCCGGCTCGCATCTCTCAGCTTCTCCCTGCCCTACTACAGCCGAGCAGTCACCGACCTCTAGTTTCACTTTCCGCAAATCACAGCGCACCCTCCTCATCCTCTGTGCTGGCTTCCTCTCCCTCACCCTTCTCTTTACTTTTTCTCGTGGCGCCATTTACGCCTACGCCGTCGCGCTATTTATCCTCTTCATTTTTGCTCTCAAGCATCATCAATTCCGCTGGAGCCTCATCGTCATACCTGTCGTGAGTTTTTTGCTCTCACTCAGCCTACAAGGACTCTTTGCTGAGCTTGGTCCTACTTCAGAGACTTTTGTCGGCGGTGTTACTAAGTCTATTCATCAACTCTCTCTTGGACTCATCGATCTGCGCCCACACTCTGTGGAAAACTCCACCTCATCAGTGGATAATTCAGTAGAAAATGTGGAAAAACCTGTGCAAAAATCGCAAAATCCGGTGGAAAATCCAGTAAAATCTGTTCATAATTTGCAAATTCCAGTGGAAAATATCGCAAGACTTGTGCAAAACTCGACTATCCCATCTCCATCTATTGTAAAATTTACAACATCTATTGTGGAAAACTCGCCTATTTTAAGTGGAAAACCTGTGTACAATTCTTCTCAGATTATGCAAAAACCAGTTAATCCTGTGTATATCTCTACGCAAATTGTGGAAAAAACCCCTCAACTCAGTGGAAATCTTGTGCAAAAACAGGGAAGTACTCATTTTGATGGCTACGTCGCCGAGTCTACTAATATTCGTCTTTCTCTTAACTCTACCGCCATCCAAACTTGGCTGCATGCTCCTGGTCATCGCATTATCTCCCTCGGTGAAGATTGTATACAGCCTGATAGTCAGCACTGCGTGCGTCTCTCTCCTAGTAGTATTCTATTTGGCGTCGGCCTTGGCGGAGCCGGTACTGCCATGCATGCTGCCTATCCTACAGAGGTTACCTCCGCCAAGGAGATCGTCCAGAACCAATATTTCAGCCTTTTGTTAGAAACCGGCCTCTTTGGTGTTATTCTTGCCCTCTTCGGCCTTATGGTTTGTTTCTGTCCGCAGCTCTTCTCTCGCAAATTCCTCGACGGCCGCACCGCCCCGCCTTCTAGCTCAAGCCCTATCACGCCTTCAAGTAAAGCCCCCCGCTCCGACTTTTGGCATCACCCCGCGCTGCCGCTCCTCCTCAGCCTCCTCGTCGCCTATGTTATCACGCTCAACTTCTTCTCCGGCCTCCCCAACGCCCTCCAAATCTACCTCATGCCGCCTCTCCTCTACCTCCTCTTCTCGCAGCCATTGAACCCCTCCGCAATCTACAAAAGAGTGAGGACTCCACGGATGTAAAGTGCTCACTCTCTAAATTAATCAATTAATCCCCGGTTTACGTCCTATCTCGCCACACATCGCACAGAAAATCCCCGCTGGCGTTCACCATCCTTCCCGTCAAGTGCCGCACTACGAGCAAAACCATTAGATGTACCCCAAGTATCAATACAATATATTAATGACGCATCCACTGGTGTTGCCGTCCACACAAAATCATTATCGCCCACCGCCCTCATTTGCCCACTATCCACATAACCAACCCGTAAATAATTAATCAAACTAGGCATTAGCAAATGATCCATTCCATCTGTAACTGCCGCAATATACTGCGAAGAAATATTTTTATTAGGTATAGTCCAATTTTTTGGACAAATACTAGATTCAACATTGACATCGCCAGTATCAAGTGAGACATCTCCAGTTCCCGCTGTGGCCGTATACCAATTATAAAATCCATCGTCTCCATTCAAATATGCTTTAGGTTGATATTTATCACTCGATGTAAATCCATCTAGTACCGAGGCAGGTACTGCAAAACCATCCTTAACAACATCAGATTCTTTCGTGTCAAGAATTACATTTACAAGTCTCAGATTCTGTACCATCCAACAATTCCCATCGGCCAATTTCCTAATTATGTATTCATTACCATCTCTGGAATCTATAAGTGTTTTTGTAGGCACAGTTGTTGCACTGGCAGCAGGAGTAGTTTGGCTAGCACAAGCCTCTGAGCTCATATCTTGCATATAGACTAGTTTGTCCCATGGTATGGCGCCTGGTTCTACTACCACACTAACCTCTACATTAGTACGATAGCTTCCGGCAGGCTTATCATCAGCAATGT
>CAYUCN010000012.1:0-26801 GCA_964443395.1 uncultured Candidatus Saccharibacteria bacterium
TCAGTCTAAATTCAATCACAGCCTCAGTCTAAATTCAATCACAGCCTCCGGGCTGTTTTATTTATTAAGCAAAAAGACCGTATAAAGGTCCCAAATCCTCAAAAAATGCCATATTTGCGTAAAAAAGTGCTTATTTTTTATAAAAAGTACTTGACTTACAGTAAAAATGCCTTAAAATAAGAAGTAGATATAAATTAAATTAAGGAGAATATCAAATGAAGAAGGCTCAAATTTTGAGTGCTTTAGCTTTAGCGTTCGCATTAGGCGTTGCAGTTATTCCAACTGGTAGCGCAAATGCTGCTTTCGTTAAGATTGACGCTAATGGTAATCTTGTAACTGATACTGACGCCGCTGCAAAGGTTACTAACGAAGTTAAGAAAGCTAAAGAAGCTTTTGGCTATCACATGAGCGGTAATGGCACTAGTGCCGTTCGCGCTTGGTACTATGATCAGTACAAGACTTTGGCCGATGATCTCGATGCTGTCGAGAAGAATATTAACGATGCTAAGTCCATCGTCTTCAATGGCGGCACTCTCAATGGTGCTACTCTTGAGTCCTTGGCAAAGCAATACTCCGACATTATCGGCGTAGCTAAGACCCAAATTGGCAGCACTTTCGTTGCTAACGTTGCTACCGCTTTCCCAGACACCGTAAAGAACTATGATGATGCTCTTAAATTCATCAAGGCTGAAAGTGACAAGATCGTTGCTGCTTCCGTTGGTGTAAACGCTGGTGCTACTGCTGTTTACAACACCGCAGCTCAGCAGTTAGATGCTGTCATTACTAATTCTAAGGATGCGATCAAGGCTGTCGAAGGCACTCAGGCTAACACCCTTATGGCTGACATCAACGCCATCACCGAAGAGAGCCTCAGTGACTTAGACTACGCTCAAGCTTACACTCGTGCTAATGCTTTGACTTCCAACAACGGCGCTGCTTCTGTTGCTAAGGTCCGCAATCTTGAGAAAGCTATCAAATACGCTGAAGATCTACGCGACAGCGCAGAGAACTTCTGGAGCGCTGACGCTGACAAAGCTATCGCTGCTATCGAGAAAGCTATCAACGGTGGTACTATCACTGATGGCGATGTAGAGAAGCCAAACAACGGCGGCAACAAAGCCCCAGACACTGGTGTTCTCGCTGGTGAAGAAGGTAGCGCAAGCACTACTGTAGCTATGGTTGCAGGTGTTGCTACTGCTCTTACCGCTGCTGGTGCAGGTGTCGTTGCTTATCGCAATGCTCGTCGCAGCACTCGCAAATAGTTTAGATCTCTAAGATTTAATTGTTAACTACAAGATTTCCCCAGAAGATAATTCTGGGGAAATCTTGTGTAATGCATATAATGCACTTTATTATTCATTTGCACAATCCACTAAAAGGACTTATAATCATTGACTTCTTATAGTATGTGTGATATAATGGTAGTATAAGGTGGGCAAAAATTAGCTAATTTATCTATATAAGGGAACTAAGGGATGCCAAAAGGCAAAGCGGCCATCAAGGCCAAAAAACCCTCACACGTTTCTTCGCGCGCAGCTCACCCAGCCGTGCGCCACGTTGGCAGACCAAAAAAATCTGCCTCCTCCTCTCAAGCGTCTTCCCAGTCTCTCCCGCCTCCGCCCGCACCCCCCATAATTACTCCCGTAGATGCCGTCTCGCCCATTCCGCCCCTTGCCTTTAATCCCGACGCTGTTACTAGTTACGCCGAGCTTGTCGCCGCTCTTACCGCCAAGACTGTCCAGATCACCCTCGCGGGTACCATTATTGCCACCGGCAACATTCTCATTAATTATGACGTCGCCATTAATTTTAACGGCTATAGTATTATTTCGGAAGAAACCTTTGCCGACGCCCGCGTCCTCGATATCCGCAGCGGTGAGGTCACGCTTACCGGGAATGGTAAGATTTTCGCCATGGGGCCGCGCAGTGTTGCCATCCGCCTGTTCGGGGCCATTAGCAGCGGTGTCCCGCATTATACTACTCTCACTATTGACGAGGGAATCAGCCTTTTTGCGCCCGACTCCTATGGTATCCTTATCTCTCCTAACCTCGGTGCCGCTTACGGACTCACGCTCAATTGCGCTGGCAAAGTTACCGCTCGCGACGGCATCTGTCTCGCTAGCGGGGTTAACGGTCGCGATGCTAACTTCCCCCTTATTAATATCAAAAACACCGCTCGGATCATCGCCGACGAAACTTACGGCGCCGCCATCGAGGCTTCCGGCTACGGTCAATGGGAGCTTAGCTCTGCCACTCTTAGTGGTGCTATCGGCGCTAAGCTTACCTCCGGCATTCTCCATTGTGATCATACTCGGATCTTTGCGGGCGGTGACGGTCTCGCCGCTTTCCAGATCGAGCCCAGTGAACCAGATAGTCTCGAAGTTTCTCTAAATGGCGGTACGTATCTTAGTGAACACGGCTTTGTTATCGACGGCCTACCAGGCGCCATTAAATCTTTCACCATCAGCGATGCCGACCTCTGCAGCCCACAGGAATCCATCATCAGCGAATCCGCCCAAGACTGCATAGAGGATGATGACGCCAATTTTTACACCAACGTTGATGATATTCTTAATCAACTCAAGCCCAAGAGTGAATTTACTCTCGATTCGCCAGAAGTTACAACAGAGCCTACCTCTATCGCAACCCCAGCGCCATCTCTAGCAGAACTCAGTCATGTTACAGTACTAGAGCTCTCTTCTGCAGAGCTCACCCCTACTGCTCACGAACCAACTATCCTACCAAAATTTCCAACCCAGCCACTCTCTACCTTAAACCCTACCGTATCTGCCACCTCAGAACCTACTCCCTCAGTAGTAAGTATCCCTGCTCCGTTGCACTCAGTGGCGCCCGTCATAGCTCACGCCGAGTACCCGCAGCCTACTCTACCCACTTCCCCTCCGGATCCCGAAGTCACCGCCGCCCGCTCCGCCCTAGAGGAAGCCCTCATGGAGATCCTTAAGCTCAAGGCCGAAGATTATGACGTTGGTTTTGCCGACTTACAACGTGCCATCAGCGGGGCACAGCGCGTCCTCTCTCACTCCACTCCAGACCTTGCCAAAATCCGCGATGCCGCCGGCGAGCTTTTACAGGCTTTTGACAATCTCGAAGAGCGTAGCGACCTCTCCCTCAGTGACGAAGAGCTTGACGACCTCTTCTACCATGGCGCCGTTCTCAGTGAACTTAGTAGCTCGGATCCAATCAAGAAAAAAGACAAAAAATCCAAAAAACCCAAGTCTAAGCCTCTCTCTACAGAGCTTGCAGTTCCTCAGCCAGACTACGAAGAAGTCCCCCTTGCACCATCCGAATCTACTACCGAGCCAGATTTTACCATTCTCAGCGAAGCTTTAGATACCATTGCTGGGCTAGACCTTAATAAATACACGCCCGAGAGCCAAGAGCTTCTCCTTCGGGAATTAGCCCGCGCCCGCAATATTCTCACCGACCTTCACTCCACTCAGTCTGCTATTGACGAGATTGCCTCCAGTCTCCTAGTCAGCATGGGGAATCTCGAATTCGTCAAGCCCGTTCATGCCACAATCCCTCATAATGTCAAACTTACTGCTCCCGCTCCTACTGTCAGTAAAATTCTTCCCGCTACCATGATCGACGAAATGACCCCCTCTGATATCTGGGCTACCGGCACTACTATGATTGACGAAATGACTCCTTTCATCACCGATCAAGAAACCATGGAATGGATGTTCCGCTCCGTCCAGCCGCACCTCACCGCCCTAATTGATACTATCGCCAGTCCCTTCCGGCGCTTATTACAGAGCCTTGCCGCCGGCGCTCGTGCTGGCCTTAATGCTTATCGCGAAGCCCTCCATTCTGCCAAAAACTAGTCTAGTTATCACAAAATTACCATTTTTAACAAACTTGTGCTTGTTAGTTTCTTGCAAAGTATGCTAGACTAGAGGGCATGTTCAGTTCAAAAAAGTTTATCACGTGCCTTCTTCATCCTATTCATCCGTCTTGGTGCCTCTATACAGCAGTTTGCGGCGTCATTGCGGGGATTATCTTGGGTGTAATTTTTGGCTATGCTTATTTTACTGAATGGTTTTGGTGGATTGTTGCCCTTTTATTAATTATTATTTCACTCCGGCACTCATGCCTCTTTCTGGCATCATTAGCGGCTATCGGCGGGCTCCTCCTTGGTAATTTCCGTGTTCATTCCCAATTCTCTGGTCAAGAAATTCTCTCTGCTTATCTTGGCCGCACCGTTATCCTCGCTGGCAACCTTTCCGAAGATGCCAGTGAATCCCATGGCGCCCTCACTCTCCGCTTACAAAACCTCCGCCTCTTTACCTCTACCAGCTCTCCTGATTCTCTTGACTCCCTCCGTCGCAATTCCCCGTCTCTACAAACTTTAGTCACATCAGATTATTTTACAGACATCGCCGGCACTTTTTATGTTACCGTCTCTAGTTCGGCTAGTCTTGAACGCTCCGACCTCGTCTTGCTCCGCGGCAAGCTCGAGCCAGGCTTTGGCACTTTTTCCGGCAAGCTCTATCGCGCCCAGCTCATCACTTACGAGCGCCAAGTCCCCGGCGATCTTTTTGCGCAGTTCAAGCATTGGTTTTCCCAGCGGGTACATGAGTTTCTCCCCTCCCCGCAGGCCGATCTTGGCCTCGGCTATCTCATGGGACTCAAATCCGGCCTCCCCGAAGATTTCTCTACCGCTCTTCAGATGGTCGGCATGACCCATGTAGTTGTTGCCTCTGGCGCTCACCTTGCCATCATCACTAGCGCTGCCAAAAAGATTTTCGGTAAAATCTCTCGTTTCGCCGGACTTTTCTTCTCTCTACTTATGATTTTGGCTTTTGCCCTCGTCGTCGGCTTTACCCCGTCTATGACCCGTGCTAGCCTTGTCGCAGGGCTATCTTTACTAGCTGGTTATGTTGGCCGTCGCTTTACGCCGCTACGACTCATCCTCTTCGTCGCCATGGTAACTTTACTACTCAATCCCATCCACCTCCTCAATCTTGGCTGGCAGCTTTCCTTTGCCTCTTTCTTTGGCATTCTCATTCTCGCCCCGCGCCTCACTAAGACTTTCTACGGTCGCAAAACTCCTCCTTGGCTAGCTAGCATGCTCATTACCAGCATTTCTACCACTCTTATCTGCTCACCTATCATGATTTATAATTTTGGATTAGTCTCACTCCTCTCTCTCGTTGCTAATCTTATCATTCTACCTACTTTACCCTATGCTATGCTTGCTACTTTACTAGTAGGCAGCTTCGGCTTTCTTCCGCCCTTGGCTAGTCTACTCGCCTATCCTACGGTTTGGCTACTAGACTTACATATCTGGCTCGTCAACTTCCTTAGCGAGAAAACTATGTTCATCCTCAATTTCCCCACCACTAATTTCCTCGTCTATCTCATCTACCTACCTATTCTTTGCTATCTAATTTACCCAACATTCAGGCGAATTCGGAAAAAATCTCCCTCCCAGTTTGCTATTTCTACCGTATCTAATAATTAAGCCAATCATAAGAAGTGACATGGACGTATCTCATGTCACTTCTTATGTTATACGCAGCTTCGCAAGTTTTAACGCTTTTTGTACTACTCTTTGTAATTTTTATATTTTTTGCTTATTCATTAGGCGCCACATCGCCACCACCAAAGTGCCCATTTGATACACAGCGTACGGCAATACCTAGGTAGCGTGTATACGAATCATAATAATTACCATCAAGCGGGTTAACATAATTATCCTTCAATGCTAAGTAAAGTGCATTGCCAGAAGTGCTTGCTGTGGATGACCAGTATAGACCAGTAACCCCCACGTCGTTTAAATTCTTACCGTTAACGCTACCATTATATACATAATAATACGGGGCAGCTCTCAGAGTATTGCTACCCGCAGCATTATTTCCTACTCCGGCGGCAGTCGTTAATCCGCCAAAGGAGCCAGTACTATTATTATTGCCCTGAGGCAACGACCATCCATCAGGGCATACGCTCCCAGTAGCATTCCCGCTAGTCATTGAAGCATTACCAGTTCCGTTCGTAGCAGCAAACCAATTATAATAATTTCCCACTGCGTCATGACCGTTATTATTGCTAATGGTTAAGTCGCATTTTCCAGTCTCATCGTTGCTACAGTACTTTTCTCCTGGGTCATAATAGCCAGCAGAAGTAGGAAGACCCGTAGCAGATAAGTCGGTTACCTTAGTGCCTCCACCATCATAATCTAAATTTTGCGTCATCCAGCAGTTACCATCTTTGAGCTTAGCTACCCAATATAACTTTCCGTCCCGAGTATCTTCTAGCCGCCCTTCCACGCCTTCTGATATGCCGGAGCAATATAAACTATTAATTTCCTGCATCGTAGTCATACCACCAAACGGTATCACGGTAATTGCCTTCGGTTCAATCGCAAAAGAAACAAGAACATTCGCAGTATAATGTCCTGCAGCAGACCCTTCAGGGAACTTAGCAGCAAAAGCTAGTTTACCTTCTATATTAGCAGTATTGTTGACTGGACTATTATCACTCTTGATAATACTTTGACTCGTAGATATGGGTCTATAGGTGATGTCGCTGTTATTCGTACTAGCACTATCACTCCATCCCCAGCCCCAAGTATTAGCTTGCATACTATTACCACTCACTCCGCTACTTGCGACATCACCTATACTTACATTCGCATCACTGTTTCTTAGACTAGTACTACCATCCGTATAACTAATACTAAGACTATAACTATCAATCGATGATGCTGTTGCTTTTACTGTATGTGCTCTATATGCTACATTCTTCGTATCAGCATTAATGGTTTCATTCAGATTTCCACTTATCGTTAGACTTATACCAGTATCCGCTAACTCGCTTATGCCTTCTTCAGCGTAAACCTCATTACTATCATCCCCGAAGCTCAAGCCTAATGGATTAATACATATACTTCCTAACAAAAGTAAGGCAAGTATGCAGCCAATGGGTATACTATGATATAGTAACTTATTACTATTTAGTATTCTTCCTTTATCCTTTTGATATTTCCTTATTTGGCGCATACTTGCCCTCCTTTTGTAATAAATATATTTATTTCCAGAGAGGGTACTATTCTAAGTAATATTTTTGAGCAACAAAAATAGCGCCATAACTTAGCCTCTTCGCTAACTTACTTATTGCGCGAGTTACCCATTATACCAAAAATGGTACCATCATGGGGTGACTCCTCGCGCTAAGATTAATAACAACGAGGACCATAATGGCACCAGTTTTAATCTTAGCTTTATTTTTTGCTCGCAAAACGCGAACAGTCACCAACCTCATTATCTCACGCCATTTCACTTTTGCCTAGCCCCAAAATGTAATCTCTCTATAACCCACAAAATACCCACGCTACGTCATAAAATCTGCAACTGGCCTTGCATAAAAACAAAAACTTATAGCCCCTCTCTTCCTAAACCCCGCAAAATATGTTACAATAGCACCATGATTATCTCATCCGAGTCAAGTATGATGGAGCTTGGTCATCAGTTCGCCCAGAAACTTACCTTGCCAGCTGTTTTCGAGCTCATTGGCGATGTTGGTACTGGCAAGACTACTTTTACTCGTGGCCTCGCCACTGGCCTGGGTGTCACGGAGCCAGTCACTAGTCCTAGCTTCACTCTGTCTAAACGTTATGCCTTCACTACTCCAGACGGTCAGCCTGGCGAACTCATTCATTACGATTTTTACCGCCTTACCGATCCCGGCATTATGCGCGAAGACCTCGCCGAGGCTATCGCTACGCCTAATTCAGTTGTTGTCGTAGAGTGGGGCGGAGACGTAGCTGATTTATTGCCAGAGCATAAGCTGCGCCTAGAGATTAATTTACAAGCCGATGACACGCGCAATGTTGCTTTTAATCACAATGCTCAGCAAGTCATTACTCCTAGCTCACAGGAGGGAATGTAGATGAAACTTTATCTCGATACTTCCACCCCTGCTTGTCTTCTTCGCCTCGATGATCAAGAATATACTTGGGATTCCGGCCACGACCTCGCCGAGAAGATTTTTACCTTTATCCATGACAAGCTCGCCCAGAATGGCAAAGATTGGCTAGATATTAGCGAAATCACTTTCTTCTCTGGCCCCGGCTCTTTCACTGGCTTACGCATCGGCGCCGCTGTAGTTAATACTCTAGCCGACCAGCTCCACATCCCCCTTTACGATCATCACGGCGTTCGGCATCCCATCATCCTCCCTGATTATGGGCGTCCAGCCAATGTTACCGCACCTAAAAAATAATCCAAAATCCCCCTACCCCATTCCTCCAAACTATGTTATAATTAACACAGAATTTTATTAATTTATATACATTTGTTACCCCGCCGGTATGGATAAAGATACTGGCAAACATTTAGAAAGGCACGTTAATGAATCTATTTTTGATAATTGTCGCTTTGCTGGGCGGCGCAGCGTTGGGTGTAGGTGGGCTTTATGCGTACGACAAAAAGAACGAGAATGGCGGCAAAGTTAAGGCCGACGACCTCGTCCGCAAGGCTAAGAACGAAGCTTCCGACATCGTTTCTAAGGCTAAGCGCGACGCCGCTGATATGGCTGCTAAGTCTCAGCAAGAAGAAACTGAGCGTCGTCGTGAATGGAAAAACACAGAGAATCGCCTCAGCGAACGTGAGCTTAACCTTGATAATAAACTCGATCAGCTAGAAAAGAAGACCGAGCGTTTGGCGCGTCAAGAAAAAGAGCTAGACGATCTTAAGCTCGAAGTTCGCGACATCCGCAATCGCCAGCAAGAAAAGCTCGAAAAAATCGCCGGCCTTACCAAAGAAGCCGCTCGTGAGAAGCTTATGCAGATGACTGAGCGGGATATTAAACAAGATCTTGCTGGACTCGTCGCTAAGGAGCAGAAGGAAATTAAACACGAAATCGACGAAACCGCCCAAGCTATCTTGCTCACTGCTATGGAGCGCATGTCTTCTGAAGTCACGGCCGATCGCACCGTTACCTCTCTTAAGCTCCCAGACGACGACATGAAAGGCCGTATCATCGGTAAAGAAGGTCGTAACATCCAGGCTCTGCAGCGCGCCACTGGTGTAGATATCATGGTAGATGACACTCCTGGCATTGTCGTACTTTCTAGTTTTGATCCTATCCGTCGTCAAGTAGCCCGCTACGCCCTTGAACGCCTCATGAAAGACGGTCGTATTAATCCTTCTTCCATCGAAGAAGCCGTTGCCAAGGCTGAACGCGAAATCGAGAAAGAAGTTGTCCGTGCCGGCGAAGATGCTGCTCGCGAAGTCGGCGTGGTCGGCGTACCTAGGGAATTATTACACCTCTTAGGCGAGCTTAAATTCCGTACTAGCTACGGTCAGAATGTACTCTTGCACTCTATCGAGATGACCCATATTGCTGGCATGATAGCCGAAGAAATCGGCGCCAACAAGCGCGTCGCTAAGACTGCCACTCTCCTGCACGACATTGGCAAAGCTGTTACTCATAAGATCGAAGGCAAGCACGCCGAAATTGGTGCTGAGCTCGCCAAAAAATATGGTATGCCGGACGAAATTGTTCACGCCATGGCTGCTCATCACGACGATATTGAACCCACTACTCCAGAAGCCATCATTGTTAAAATCGTTGATTCGCTTTCCGCTGCTCGCCCTGGTGCTCGCAATATTTCCGCCGAGAACTTTGCCGAACGCATGCGCGATCTAGAGAACATCGCCACTAGTTTTCCTGGTATAGATAAAGCTTACGCTATCGCTGCTGGCCGCGAGATCCGTGTTATCGTCGAGCCTAAGCAAATTGATGATCTCTCCGCTCTCAAGCTCGCCCGTGACATCGCTAATAAAATTGAAGCTACCATGTCCTATCCAGGCGTTATCAAAGTTAACGTTATCCGCGAGACACGCGCCGTAGAATATGCCAAGTAACGGGGGCCAATACAAAACCAAACTTGGCCGCAAGCTGCACCAGCTTCGCCTTGCCGAGAAGCGCGCCATCGAGAAATCCCAGGCCCAAGAGCCTGATGGTCTAGAGGTTGGGGAATCTCCCGTTCACAAAAAGGTCAGCGTTAGCACGATAGTCAAACTTATCGTCTTTTCCATAGTCATCATTGCCTTACTTAGCTATCTCGCTTGGGATGTTTTGGCCAAAGGTCCGCTTATGCAGCTTCTCAGCAATCGCGATGAGCTTGTTCGGATCATGAACGGCATGGGCATTTGGGCTCCTCTTTTCTATATTCTCTTGCAGATTCTCCAGACCGTCGTTGCGCCTATTCCTGGGCAGATTGTTGGCGGAGTTGGCGGCTTCCTCTTTGGTCACTGGGGTATCCTCTGGACTACTATCGGCAGTTTTATCGGCTTTTGGCTAGTCTTTCTGATTGCTCGCCATTTCGGCCGTCCGCTACTCGAAAAAATCTTCAAAAAGTCCGCCATCGACAAGTTTGATTTTATTATCAATGCCAAAGGTGCCGCACTTATTCTCTTTGCAATCTTTTTGTTACCTGGTTTCCCAGACGATATTATCTGTTACATCGCCGGCCTCACTAAGCTCTCTATGAAAAAACTCATGCTTATTGCCATCTTAGGTCGATTCCCTACTATTGTCATTACTAATTTCATTGGCGCTGGCCTGAGCGAGAATAATCTTGGCCTTGTTGCCGCTGCTTCGCTCATCGGCGTTATTGCCCTTGGCATTTTTACTTGGAAGCGTGAGGCCATCATTAAGTTTATGAAACGTGAAGGCAGGGATAAGAATAAGAACTCTTAATCGTGTAGTAAGGAAATACTAAGAGAAATCTTTTTCTAAGAGACTAAAAGAGCGAGCAAAATCCCTCCCATTACGGGAGGGAAATAAGCTCAAGGTACTCCACGCACCGACAATTTGCGTATCGCTTCTAGATAATCGTTCGCGCAGTTGATGGTCTGAGCATGCGTCGTCTGAATCGTCTCGCAGGGACACCCACTAAAATACTCACGGATCTCAGCGTTCTGTAAGAACTCATCTTTCGCGCTACAAACCACGCCTACTGTGCGCTTCGTCTCCGGTTGCGGGCGCACATAAGCAATTTCCCACAGCTGGTCCACCAGCAAAGCCAGTGAATAATGCTTATAGTTCTTGCCAAACAGCTCAAGTATCGGTATTGCGCTCAGCCATCCCAGCAGCATACACAAGCATCCCAGTATTGGCACTAAGATTTTTGCACTATAACGCAAAAATGGTTTTAAGAAACTTGGTTCTGTGCAGGGATTGATGGTAATAATAGTCACTCTGTCGCCCAAAATCTCCTCCAAGTTCCGCGCTACCTTATCTCCTACGGAGATAGCATAGACCATTGCCTGGTAATCATGCTGGAGTATGTCCGTAGCGATCTGTCTTGCCATGCTCCAAGAATCCCAGCCTAAGCTACTAAACCTCGCGCTCGTAATTCCTCCCCTCAAGGATTTTTGTAAAAACCGAAACGCCGTCGCCGGCTGGTTTAGCAACCCTGCTACTAGGTAGTTCATCTGCCGCGTCGAGCGCGGCTTGCGGTAAGTAATCAAATTCGAGCTTTTATGGAGATTGCCTGTTAGTCTGTACGAGCGATACGTCATAAAGCTCATTGCGTTGATTAGGAATGCCAGTTTTAGATAGTCCATTCATCGTCCGACCTTTCTCAAAAAAAGTTCTAGCGCGCAAAAATCCAGCGCACTTGCTTAAATTATATCATAAAAATTCTTTACCTACAACATAAAACTTCCCAAATATTGCATTTTTCAAGAAAATGCGCTAAAATAGACCTATCATGAGAAGATTGTACAAAATTAGCCGCGGTCGCAAAATCGACGGCGTATGCGGCGGAATCGCCGAATTTCTCAATATCGACCCTACAGTTGTCCGTCTTGTTTGGATTCTTTTTGCTGCTTGTGCTGGAGGCGGGATTATCGCTTACTTTATTGCCGCCCTCGTCATGCCGCGCAAGGACGACGTCGTATAACCAATTCTAGCTAAACCGGTCCAAAACCTCTTCCATTCTGTCATTTTTTGTGCTATAATACATCGTATAATCTGTGGTACCGTAGCTCAGTTGGTTAGAGCGTGGGACTCATAAGCCCAAGGTCACTGGTTCAAACCCAGTCGGTACTACCAAATTGGGGCTCATTGCTCCGAAAGAGGCCTTTGAACTCTGGATTACAGAGGTAGGAGAGCCCTTTTTCTTTGTCAATAACGATGTTCGCAAACAAAATACGGACTATTGTATCCTTTTGAGTAAGGCTAGATGCCATCATAATTTCAGACGCCATTTTTAAAAGATTAATAAATTCATCTTTCGTCATCTTTAGGAGTTCGGGGTTGGCGATTTTCTCTTGGACTTTGGCTATAAGATTCTTTTGCTCTTCTACTTTTGCCTCGGCGACCTCGCACTCTGCCTTAACGTCTTGCAGAACACCCTTGGGAACGTTGTCTCCTTGCTCCACTATGGCCACATATTTTTTCTTCGCCTTATTATGCTTATCGACAAGACTCGCTAATTCACCTCGTAGGCTGCTTATTTCAGCACTGTAATTCTTTAATTCGATGTTGATATACTCATCAAGGTCGGATTTATATTGCTCAAAAGTTGCGTCATCTGGCATTATTTTGGAGAGAATATCATAAATGTAATCAAAAATAACATGAGCTCTGACACGTCTACGATAGCAACTACATTCTTTATTTCGGCATTCACAATATACATATCTATCGCCACCGCGTCCTTTGCTTTGTGATATGCACATCATTTTTCCGCATTCTCCACACATAACAAGCCCCTTCAGTGGGAGAAAGTCCTTTTCTTCTCGTTTTCCGCTTTTTGCCAGCCTGTATGCCGTCTTAGAGCCATTGTATCGTCGCATTGCAATACCCTTTTGTACTGTTAAGAACTGCTCCTTGGTGACCATCTCTTTGAAGTTCGGCCACTTGTCTTTCAGCCAAATTGGATTATCTTCCTTTTTGGGTCCCTGACGGAGCTCTCCACAATAGAACGAGTCCTGAAACATCTTAGTTTTGGCGCTTACGTATACTGGGTGAGCAACTTTATTCTTGTGTGTAATTTTCGACATACGGTGAACATTATTGTCTATCAAGTATTGTATTGCTTGCGTCTGTGTTCCGCCCGCCAATAAGATATCCCAAGCATGCTTAACTAATGGCCAGTTCTCATCGGGAGTATATTCGCCAGTAACATAGTTCCTGTTGTAACCCCATTTTGGTGTTCCGTTTGCAACCCCACGCTCAGTAAGGTTTGCATCATTACCACGTTTTATCTGCTCGCTCAGGTGGTCTGAATAGTTGGTAGCGAGGGTAAATTGTATCGAAAGTAATAGCCGCCCACCGCTGTCATTGAAAAATGTCATTGTAGGAAATGCTAATGTCTTCAAAAGAGGCGTATCCGACTTCGGGTTTGGCGGTTGCAACATGTCTGCTATGAGGCCACCCTCACTCATATTGCGAGCTAAACGGTCAGGATGATAGGCTAAAATTGCATCGTAGTGACCCTTTTTAATCTCAGAGAGCATCCTCTTAAACTCTTTTCGCCTACCCGCATATCGGGCGGATTTATCTTCCGTAAAAGGCTCACCTACAATATTGATACCGTTCTTGATGGCAAAATCCCTGCAGTATTTTAATTGGTCTTCAATGGAGTTAGCCTGACTACCTTCGTCTTCACTAGATTTCCTAGCATACAAAGCAAAACGTAGTCCCGTATAATCTGTAGTAATCAACGGCATATCTAACCTAACTCAACATTAGAATTATCTTCGCTTAGTTTTATGTTTTCTTCAGTAATTGTTCCAGTCCCACTATGCTTGTTTTGGTTGATATTTTCGGGTGAAGCCTCAACGTCTTTTAGCGCTTTCACGAGGTCAGTCATAGCACCCATATCAGTGTTTGTTTCAATCTTTGCCTTGCCTAAGTTAAGTGGTACAAGTGGACCAAACATTAGGTCTTCACCTTTGTTGCTCATAGAATTCACTCCCTTTAAGCCCACCGCATTACGCTAATAGATTTACTGATTAACACCTCGAGGATAGATGCTTAGTAATCTATATTTTATCATATGGATATAACTATGTCAATTGGAAGCCCTTGATTTTTTGGATGCATAGTACGAGCTATTATGGGCGCGAATGTATCTTATGCTCTGCTTATGATTGCAAAAAACATGTTTTTAGGTATAATTGAATTAATTGTTCAGACATTTTAACACGATTTAGGATAAGCGAGAGGAATTCTGCTCTGAATTCTTTGAGCCGATTTTCAACCCAAAGAGCAGTCATACACTAGCGCTTAGGTTGAAAGCCTAAATCGTGACAAGGTCTGAACAACCGTGTATGGCTGCTTTTTGTATTATACAGCCATTCTATAGTGAAAGGAGAGAATGCCATCAGTAAACTTAAGGAAAAGATGCTCAGAAAGTGACCATCCAATAACGCGCGTCACGCCGAAACAAGTTGCAGACGAACTCAACCATGAGGAGCGCGAAATTATGAAAAATCGTATTCTTTTGTATTTTGGATTGCCAGCCATTATAATGATTGTACTAGGTGCTTTTATAACGTTACTTACGAAAGACTGGCATTATTTTGTCTTCTTTTGTATAACAGGAGTAGTTATTGGGCTAGTCATAATGATTGCTAATCCTTCTGACCGCAACCCACATTTGGTGATAAAAAAATTTGGCTCAGTTGATGTACTAGCAAAGGAGTTTAATCGGTTTTATGCTACCAGTTTTTATAAGGATAGTAAGATTAGGCTTGGAGTGAATGGTGTAGGATTCAGAAAGAGACTTCCAGATAGTATCAGTAGATACGATAATCTTGATTTGTATAAAAATATTATTTCTGTGTACATGGGGGAAGTTTATGATAATGAACTAATATCTGGTGGTATTGTGCAGGCTGGTTTACCAATTGGATTAAATATTGGTTTGAGTGCTGGAAGGATTAATTTATCTTCAAACAAACAAATATTGGTCGGCTATGCAGTATGCTACTGTAATAAGTGGGGAGAACAACGAACCATATTCTATGAAAAGTGTCATCAAGCCTCAGCCGATGAAGTCTACAGAACTTTATGTAAGTACTGCAAGAACGCAAGAATTGGTGATTTTGACGGGATTAAGGAATACATCGAAGAAAATACGGAAGAATTATAACGCAGTAAAATGGGGGATATAAAAATGTAAGAAATTATTTTATCGAAGTAATTCTGCTGGTGCACCGAATACTGGTAATAGCGTTGTAAGCGATGACATGCCCTCTAATCTCATTGCCTTGTTTATTGTGGGTATACTTACTATGTCGGTCGGTAGTTTCTTTATAACGAGGAGAATTCTCACCAGAAGAAATAAGTTGCTCCTTAAAAAGTAGCTTCTTCTTTAAGGCAGCTGAATGGCTCTAGCACAAACTAATACCATTTTCATGTATTCAACTTCTGTTTTTTCTTTGCCCAGATTTCTCTAGAACAAACATGCCGCACTAGACTATTTGTAGAAGTAAATTTATCTACCCACTCCACACGATTAGTTTCCGAATTCACGTATGGATTACATGGTATTAGCTCGCCATTTTTATCAAGGCTAACCCCAGACTTAATTGGCAAGCCAGTCAAATTATCATACGGCATCGTAATATGCCCCTCAGAGGCCTCAAAATGCCCCAGAATGGTCTTATTTTGCTCAAAATGATTACCAGCACCTTCAGCTTTGTTTGGTGATAATTTAGTATTATATTTTTGTCTACGAGCATAGCGTCTATATCGGCTGGTCTGAGCTAATGTTACACTGCTCCAAACCTGTGCTGCAGTAGCTCTGTTGATAGCTTCATTGAATTCTGGCTTTTCTTTGCGCCAACGACAAAAAGTATCAGCGCTAATGCCTACGCCATAACAGGCATCGCAAATATTAAGCCCATCTGCAATATACTTTGTGATTCGTTTTACTAACTCTGGAGTATACTTACTTGGTCTAGCCATACTACTTATAGTTTACCAGCAAAAGCGTAATTATTTTTACCAAAAAGATATCTACGAAACATCTCTTTATTTATGCAAAAAATGACGCATATCTTTTTCCGCATGGAGACCTAGAAAGTTTCAGAAAACTAGGCAAAATTAAGCTGAGCAAACAACTCTAGCAAAAGCAAAATTTAGCATAATTCGCCATTAAAATAATTCAATATCGAGTTTATATCTTGGCGGGCCTTGATGTGGGTAGAATGCACTTTAAAATAGCGGTTACCGATGTAGGGGTAAGGGGGTATTAGTTTTGAGTTTGCTAAAAATGCCCAGTAAGAGTGGCCTACCCACCAATTATTTCAGTATGCTTTCATGACACTAATTACAGAAAAGCTGGGGAACTAGTTTATCTAGGGATTCAGGCCACAAAAACTTGACTTTTGTTTTTATGCTATACTTAGGCTATCAAGGTGAGTATCCTACTACAGCTACACCTGAGAAACTTAACGCTCGCTCTAAGGTGCATTGTGACTTCTACGATTTTGTTGCATCACTGCGTAGTTGTGCTTGCTCAGCTAGCATCGATTCAGCATCTCCTACCTATGTTTAGTAAGGTTTGCATCCCGCCTTCCATATTTGCATCTGTCTTCGTGTCGATATCTCACTCTTATGTTATCGTCTCTGCTCGCACTGGCTCATACACCCATGCATCTTTACTACTTTATATCTTAGGCTGAAGTGTTCGCAAGAATCGGTTATAAGTAGGAACTAGACGTCATAAGATGAAATGAGCTACTGCAGCCTCCCTCGCTAGCACCTCTATTGATGGTTCTTTGACCTTAAATATGTCGGGGTTTTGGAGTAGGATTAGGTTGTGAGCAGCAACATTAGGTGGTTCGCAAACGACCCGTTCTGTACTACCATTTCATTTCAACTCCTCTGGGAGTTTTTATTTTACGAAAATGGTCTTAATTCTAGAAAGTCCCTCCCGCTCGGCCATTTCTGTGGTATAATATATGATATATGAGGGAGAAAAAAGGTTTTACTCTAATAGAAATCATGATCGTCGGGGCTTTTGCAGCACTTTTGGTAGTGCTATTTTTTATCCAAAAAGCCAACGTCGACGCTATGAACCGCGACGAAGATCGTCGCACCGCTATCAACGCCATGTATTACGCCCTAGAGGAATATTTTTACCCTACCAACGGTTATTACCCGTCAGAAATTAACGAGGATAATTTACCCGTTGTTGATCCTCAGCTTTTTACTGATCCCAGCGGTGTTGTCTTAGGTGTAGACGGTAGCACTTATAGTTATGAGCCGGCTAATTGTAATTCTGAGAATCAATGTAAAGAATATATTTTACGTGCACAGCTAGAAAAAGAAGACGCCTATATCAAAAAAGGTAAAAAATAAAGGAGCTGACTCTATGATTGAGTTTAAGACTAAGCAGCCTGTCGCTGTTAATATTAACGCTATCGATACCGCTCTCGCTGAGATTCGCAATGATAGCATGAGCGGCTGGCTCACTCTGCCCGATGATTATGATAAAGATGAGTTCTCTCGGATCAAAGAGTCCGCTCGCCAGATCAATAGTGGTTCCAAGTTTTTAGTCTGTATCGGCATCGGTGGCTCCTATCTTGGCCACAAAGCCGTTATCGAGGCCCTAGATAAACCTTCTCGCACTAAAGTTCTATACGCCGGTAACTCCCTCAGTCCGCGTGCTTTGCAAAAAGTCCTCCAAGAAATCGGTGACGCAGATTTTTCTGTCAATGTTATTTCTAAATCTGGCACTACTACCGAGCCTGCCGTCGCCTTCCGCTTCTTTAAAGAAAGGTTGATCAAGAAATACGGTCGCGAAGGTGCCGCTAAGCGTATTTACGCCACTACTGACGCCGCTAAAGGTGCCCTACATGGAGAAGCCGTCCAAGAAGGCTATACTAGATTTGTTGTACCAGACAATATTGGCGGCCGTTATTCTGTACTTACGGCCGTTGGTTTATTGCCAATTGCTGTATCTGGTATTAATATTGATGAACTTATGGCTGGCGCTAAGGCCGAGAAAGACGCCTATTCTGCCGCGCTCAATCCGTCAGACAACGCTGCCATCCAGTACGCTGCTACGCGTGCTGATTTGCTTAAGCAAGGCTTTGATACGGAAATCCTCGCCACCTTCGAACCTAACTTGCAATATCTCGAAGAATGGTGGAAGCAGCTCTTTGGTGAGTCCGAAGGGAAGAATCACCAAGGAATTTTTCCGGCCTCTGTTATTTATACTACAGACCTTCACTCTCTTGGTCAATACGTTCAGCAGGGCCGTCGCAATATTTACGAAACTATGCTAGAAATCGCCAAGCCTAGCGAAGTAGATTTTTCCGTTCCTATTATGGGTGCAGATATCGACGGGCTCAAATATCTCGAAGATCGCCGCCTTAGCGATATTAATAAGGTTGCTTGCGAAGCCACTATCATCGCTCATCGCGCTGGCGGTATCCCTGTTTACGAAGTCGTTATGCCCGATCTTTCCGAGAAATCCCTCGGCGCGCTAATTTATTTCTACGAGTATGTTTGCGCCCTTTCCGCTAAGCTTAGCGGCGTCAACCCCTTCGATCAGCCCGGCGTAGAACTATATAAGAACAACATGTTCCGTCTCCTCGGCAAACCCGGTTACCAACTCTAATATTATCGTAATCTCATAAAGCATAAAAAGTTTGCCAAAAAACGTTTTTTAGCGTATACTTTTTATATGAAGAAACAACGCGTTGTTATTGCGTTAGGCGGTAATGCCTTACAACGTAATGGAGAAGTCACGGCCGAAGCGCAGAAATCTGTCGCCGAGAGCATCGGCAAAACCATTGCGCAGCTCTCACGCAAATATGATATTATTGTTACGCACGGCAATGGTCCCCAAGTTGGTAATATCATGATTCACGAAGAAACTGCCGCTACCGACGCTGCGCCAGCTATGCCGCTAGAAACTGCTGTTGCTATGAGTCAAGGGCAAATAGGCTATTGGCTGGCTCAGGCTTGCGACAATGCCTTCGCTAAAGAAGGTCGCTACAAGCCAGTCGCTAGTATTATTACTCAGGTAATCGTAGATCGCAACGATCCCGCTTTCCGTAACCCTACTAAGCCTATCGGTCAATTCTACGACGCCAAAGAAGCTCTTAAACTTGCCAAATCTCGTGGATGGGAAATGCGCGAAGATTCTGGTCGCGGTTATCGTCGTGTTGTGCCGTCGCCCCGGCCTAAAGATATTGTTGAGAAAAAACAGATCAAAACCTTAGTCGATTCTGGAGTGATTGTTATTGCGGTTGGTGGTGGTGGCATTCCCGTTGTGCGGACCAAAGTCCTTAAACTCCTTAAAGGCGTAGACGCCGTGATAGATAAAGATCTAGCCGCCGAGAAACTTGCCGAGCTCGTTGATGCTGACATTTTTGTTTCTGTTACGGCCGTTCCTAATGCCTATATTAATTTTGGTAAGCCTGACCAAATCGCTCTCGGCTTAGTTAGCGTCAAAGAAATCGAATCTTATATCGCAGCCGGTCATTTTGGCGCCGGCTCTATGCTCCCCAAGATTCAAGCGATTACTAACTTCGCTCGCCGCAAAAAGTTAGGCATTATCACTACGCCAGAAAATCTCGAGCTCGCCCTTTCTCGCCGTTCCGGCACCATTGTTCAGGGCTAGCAAAAAACTAACCCCTAAGCCAACTCTCTCGCCGCAATCCTCACCGCTTCGCTCCAGCTCGTCGCTACGTGTGGTGAAGCCGCAATTTCTGCCACGCGCATCCCTGTGCGTATACATAACGAAACTTCCTGCACCAGTAAATCCGCATGCGGTGCTACTATCGTCGTCCCAATAATCTGCCCCTTCGTATCAGCCGACATTTTCACGAACCCTTCTCGAAAGTCATTCGTATTAGCCGCACTTACCGAATCGATCGGAATAATTGACACTTTCCGTTTTTCCGCTTCTGTGCCTAGCTCTACCTCATTTTGTCCTACTTTTGCCACTTGCGGAAAAGTATCCGTCATCCGTACAAAACCTGTGTAGTTCACCACGTTCCCAGCCTTCTTTAACGCATTCATCGTAGCTAGTTTTGCCTCGTAAGAAGCCTTCTCCGTAGAACTCTCTCCTCCCAGTATATCACCAGCCGCCCAGATATGCCCGCAAGTTGTCTTTAATCCAGCGTTGACTTCTACGCCTTTGTAAGAATATTTTACGCCCGCATTCTCCAGTCCATAATCCGTAAACGGTTCTGGCGTCGTCGCCATCACAATCGCGTCTACGCGCACTGACTTTTCTTGTCCATCTCGTACAAAAACCACTTGCTTGCTCTTCAAATCTTGCGTCAATGCTATCACTCTCGAATTTGTTAATATTTCTACTTGGAAATGCTTGCGCAAATAATCTTCTATCACGGTACTAGCTTCATGGTCTTCTCGTGGCAATAATCTATCATTAGCCTCAGCTATCAATACTTTTACACCTAGCGCACCAAAATACTCAGCAATCTCACACCCTGTCGAGCCCCCACCTACTATTAGCATTGCTTTTGGCAGCTTCGCCATCCTCATTACCGTATTAGGCGTCCAGCAGCTCACTACGTCCGCCCCAGCTATCCCGCTTGCCGAGAGTTGGCTACCTGTCGCTAGTAGAAATTTCTCCCCCGTAATCTGTGTGTCACCAATCACTAATTCATGTGGGCTTACAAAGCTTGCTAAGCCGTGGTAGCAATCAATTCCTGCATTCTCATATACTTTCTGGCTGCCCCCACCCGCTCGCCTCACTGTCGTAGCCTGCCAATTTAGTAAAGTCGGATAATTATACCGTAGTGTCGAGCTCGACATTCCGAATTTCGCCCCACTTATCGCATCCGTATAACGCTCCGCGAAGCCTAAAGCCGCCTTATAGGGTACATCACGATAATTTAGCGTCGAACCGCCCCACTTATCCGCCTCGCAGATTGCTGTCTTCACGCCTATTCCCGCCGCCAATAGTGCCGCAGCACTTCCAGCCGCCCCGCTACCTATCACTACATACTCATAATCAAACTTCTTACTCATCTCTTCCCACCATACTTATATTATTTTACCATGATTTTTATAAAGATAAGCTAAATCCTTATTATACTTTTCTGCCTCGCTCGCAATAAACCGGTTTAGATCATCCGCCGTCACGATCGCTCGTTTTCCTATGTGTTCTGTCACGTTCTTCGCCACCTTGCACGCAATTGCTTCCGCCGATCCCGCAGAAATCCCTGCCGCCTTTGCGCTCCGCGTCAGCTCATCTTGTAAATCCTTCTCGTTAAACTCTATCGGTTCCGCTTTTTTCTTCCTCATACTAACACCTCAAACGCAAACAAAAACATCCCTAAAATCACAAAACCTACTCCAGAAATCACTCGCAAAAAAGTCTTATTTTTTACCCTCCATCGCTGCACATCAACGATCGTCTCCCCGCGTCGCACCGCCAAGCGCAAAATCACTGGCGGAATAATCGTGATCACGGTATATAATACTGTCGCAATAATCTGCCACAATACCGGCAGTGCCAAAATACTATTTGCCGCCACGATAAAAAGCACTAATGTAAAAGGCATCTCCGCCAAACTCGTCAGCACTCCCAGAGAAAATGCCTCAGTATTACTGTTCGTCTCTTTTGCTCTTTTATCAATAAAATTCGCTACACTCCGTGGCAGCCAAAGTTCCGTACTCTTTCCGCGTTTATAATAAAACGTCCAGATTACCACCGCCAACGCCACCAGCATCCCAATCACTATCACCATTTCTTCCGTATACAAAGATTTCCCAAAATATCGATCAAAAAGAAAACAAGTTGCCGCCACCGCCAAAAATACCAGTGTGCCAATGCCTGCAATATAACTACTCACGAGAGTTTTGGTCTTCTTCTTTACATGCTTACCTAAGCTTGCATGGTACAAAAGTAGCAAAGTTCCTAATTGCAGTTGCAAACTAGCATGCACCACCGCCGCCAAAAACACCTCACTTAGTGGAATAACCATATCCATAATCTTATTATAGCATAGCTTTTTAGAAAAAATCAGGATTTTAACATACTTGTGCTTGTAGGTTTTACTAAAAATTGTGTATACTAAAAGGGGGCCTTTTTTGTGTTCAAAATATTTTTTAACATTATTGTACATTTTTGTCATTTTTAACAAACTTGTGCTTGTTAGTTTCAACTTTTTCGTGCTATGCTCCGTGTATGAAGCAATTAATATCTCAATTTCAAAATTACACCATGCTAGGTACCATGTTTTTGTGTAACTTTGGCATAGTTCCTATCAACTCTAACCCACCTTTACTTTATAATTCTTCCGAGCAAAGCCAATTCCAACCGGCTCCAGCTAACGGCGATGCAGAATCTACAGCTCCGTATATAGAATCAAATTCATCTATCACTAATAATTCGGATTCATCAACCGATAGTCTTAATTCTTCCGCTAGTAATCCTCAACCACCAACCCATAATCCCGATGACCCCGACAATCCCGATCCTGGCTCCGATCCAAAAGACCTCATAGATTTAGATCCTGATGAATCTCTTGAACCTGCCGCCCCGCCCTTCGACTTTGGCACTGATCTAATTATTTCCGCCTTCAACCCTGGATATACTATCAATGGTAAAACTGACCAAGGTGAGTTTATTGAGCTCACCAATACTACTAATTCTCCTCTAGAGCTTGCTGGTTATTCGCTGCAATATGATTTTGGCAGCAATAGCACTTCTACTTTATTTACTTTTCCAGAAGGGAGCTACATGACCGGCAAGCATCTCCTTCTTAAATACTCTAAGACCGATCATCCCGATCAGTCCGATCTCACTTACAATAAAAGTCTTGCTCTTAGTGCTGGTCCACTCCAGCTTATTTACGATAATGTTGTTGTCGACCATATTTGCTGGCGCGAAGCCGAATATTGTGATGATTATAATACTATACCTAAATTCTCTAGCACAGAGAAAAGTCGCCGTGTTGCTCAACGCAATTTTGAGACGGGTGAATTCGAGCAAATCTTTTATCTTGACTACATCCCCGAATACCACGCGGAAGACTCCGGCCTTTATCTCCCGCCCGAGCCAGACGAAGACGAGCCTCTCGAGGATCAAAAGCCTCCTCAGTGTCGTGAGCTAGAATTTTCCGAACTCCTCACTTATTACGATCAAGACAAATCCGAGCAGTTTATTGAATTCTTTAACCCCACTAGCAGTACAATTAATCTTAACGGCTGTTTTATTAATTATAAAAATAAAAATTATCCACTCAGTGGGGAAGTTAGCAGTGGCGGCTATTACGCCTTTTATCCGCAGAATACTTTCGTGCTCACCAAAAACCCTAAGAATCCTCTGGCCTTAGCGATTATTGATGCCGATGGCGCTACGGTCGACGAGATTGCCTATCCTAATGGACAAAAGAAGTCCACCACTTACGCCAAGGTCTTTGACGACAACGGTAGCGAAAATTGGCAGATTACTTATGCCATAACGCCCAGCGCAGAAAACGTCTATCAGCGTTTCCGCAGTTGCGAAGAAGGCAAAATCATCAACGAAGCCACTGGTAATTGCGTGAAAGTTACCACTATCAAATCCGCCAGTGCTGCCGCCGCTAGTGCGCTCAAAGAAAAGACTTTGGCTCCCTGCCCCGCTGGTAAATACCGTAATCCTCTCACCGGCCGCTGTAAAAGTTACGAGACTACCACGTCCAGCACCCTCAAGCCTTGCGCTGAAGGTTACGAGCGTAATCCTGAGACCAATCGTTGCCGCAAGATTAAAACCACTAATGATGGCGCCGATTTCGCTGTCGTCCCCACTACGCGGTCCAACAAAACTACCTTTATCGGCTTCGGCATCCTCGCAGTTATTCTAGTTGCCGGCGCTAGCTACGTCGCCTTACAATTCCGGCACGAAATTGCTCGTGCGGGCCGCAAACTTCGCCAACGCGTCAATAGTGTTCGCCATGACTTGCTCTCTAGAAGAATTAGCCGGCACAGAAACAAGAAGCCCTAACTCCTGATACCTCTGTAATACAGGCAGAGTCTTCTCGTGATATTCCGTGATCCTCGTTTGGAAAATCTGCGGATCCGCATCATCTGCTCGTAAGCCTCTATCTCCCAGCAGCTTTGCCGCTTCCCAGCGTTCTACTACATCTTGCTCAGACAGTTGCAATACTATCGCTGCTCGGATAGTATGCCCGCTATTGCGCGCCACAGTCATAACTTCGTCTTCCTCGCCACTCCATCGCCCGATTGACGACAATACTAGAGGATATTTCCAGAGTTCCTCGCGCTCAAAGTATGGCAACACCCAATCATAAAAAACATTCGACGGCACTAATTTACCGCCACCGCTTAGATTTTGGCCCGTCGCTTGCTCCATCGCTCGCACTATCATCCCCGAAGAAAGAAATTTCGCCCCCAGCAGTTCCGCTAACTTTACGCCCACCGTATCCTTACCGCTCATCGGTAGCCCAAAGATATTAATGCTACCAATTCCCAGCCAAGATTTTATTTGTTGTATTTGGCTATCCATATAAAAGCATTATAACACATCCCCCTTTCTCCGCCAAATATAACTCTAAGTTTTTGCTCCTAAACTCCAAAAGTATGCTACAATAAAGCTATGATGTTATTGTCATTGATTTTATAATGATATAAGCCTACTTATACCTTATATTCTCAAACTTAACGTCAGCACATAGAAGATGACTTAAGTTATATAAAAAGAGCGTATGTTTCTACACTAATAAGTACATAGTGTTAACTCTATTACTTATATCGCTATATATAAGTTCACTTCATAGTATTCCCAAAAGTAAGTAGCTTTTATATATAGCAAGTTGGCATACACTTATTGGTAGACAAAACTACGTAAGGAATGCATAGCTTAGGTCATCTTTTTTGTGGCCCTGCTTTCTTCGTGTGTTATCATATTGGGATTACAATAATATAGTGCTACTCTCTCCTCCTACTTAAGTATAGGAAAAGGTATAATTATCTAGCGACACAGCGGACGGAACCGCCGAGGTAGCGAAAAGGGCCGTTGGACGGGTTAACGCCACTACTACTGAAGTACAAGCCGTAGGCGCTGGTAGCCGAGCTAGCCGTAGAAGACCAGTAATAACCGAGGGATCCAATACTGCTCAAAGAGCTATTACTGACGTTCCCGCCATAGACGAAATACAGTGGCGCAGAACGTAATGCAGTGCTTCCGGCTGCATTATCACCAATACTGTAAGCCGTAGTTAATCCGCCGAAAGAACCCGTGTTAGTGTTGCCGCTAGTGGGTAAACTCCAGCCTGTAGGGCATACGCTGCCGGATGCATTGGCGCCGTTTGTAGTCACCGACGCACCAGTACCATTAGTAGCAGCCATCCAATTGTAGTAGTTACCTACTAGGTAGTGAGCATTATACGTATTGTTGCCTATGATAGCATTATAATTTGGATCATCGGATGCTGACATATCAGTTACATCTACCGCTGAAGTACCAAGATAAACTATTTTACCTGGATCATAATATTTACCAGTAGTATCACTGGAAGTAAAGTGACCGTTAAGGTTGGTGACTTTAGTCCCACCACCATCATAATCTAGGTTCTGGGTCATCCAACAGAGACCATCTTTGAGCTTAGCTACCCAATAGACCTTATTATCTCTAGTATCAATTAATCTTCCTTCTGTTTCTTCCGCTATACTATTACACTTGGTTCTAGTAATATCCTGCATATTAGTATACCCAGCAAAGCCTACTCCCGTGACTGTCTCCTGCGCTCCCGCGGCGACGGAAAAATTTGAACATCAAAAAAGAGCAGAAGAACCCTTGACGCCTTGAGCAAAAATTGTTAAAATGGACCTATATTTGGTAAAAGTTGATTACTCTTCGTTCTGAAGAGTAATCTTTAGTTTATAAGTTACTTCGTCCTCACGGGCTTTTCTCTGTAGTTCTAAAGACTTTATCCTCATATAGATAGTCTCCAATTTCACAGATTTTAATGTTATTAGATATCGACCTAAAAACTTGGCGCTAGCAATCTTCTGCTCTATCCTTAGTGTATCAGACGAATCTAGAGACGTAAAAATAAAATCGCAGTAATTTCTACTTAAATAATTTTTTATTACGAGAATAAATAATTTTCAGGCTAGTCAGAGCCAGAAATTTTTTGTATAATAGTATTGTCTAACTTTGCAAAATCATCAAACGAACTTATTTTATCGGTAAGTTGCGCGTAAGAATGACGCCATGATGGCAGGACGCACAACTTAACGGTTCGTTCGTTTTGCAAGGTTAGACACCCATCGTGGCGTCATTTTTGTTATAGAAGTATCAAATCCTCTATTACTTATAAAATTCGCCCAGCGTCTAATCCATCTCTAAACTATATTTTAAGATGTGTTATCAGCTTATATATAATCATAGTATTCCTTTTATATATAATTTGATCACCATCATATAGACTTAAGTTTAGATAACGATTCGCTTGGCAATGTTTTTGATAACTTCAGGACAGATGATATGTATATAGTATCATAATATTCCAATATTACTATTAATATCTAGCGTCTTATATAACAAAACATGATGCCGCCTTGGTAAATAAAACTCATAACTCCAGGAGGGCACAAATGCTAACACGGCACATATCAAACTCTAACCATATAAAAAGTAGAATAAAATCAAGCACCAATTGCAGAACTAATTACTTACTACCTACTATTAGCTGTATAGGAATCTTAGGCATCAGTATCCTAGCTATTAGTCCTATTAGTAGTAAAGGCATAATAAATAGCAATGGTGATGCTTCCGCCGCCGACCTTACAACTAGTAGTGATGACACATCAGCAGC
>CAYUCN010000013.1:0-26542 GCA_964443395.1 uncultured Candidatus Saccharibacteria bacterium
GTGTTGGATGACGCAGAACTTAGCACTCGACCTAAATGGACGAACGTTGACTACGGCCGATTCTAATGTAAGCACAAACTGGTCGTCTACGACAGGTGCGCCAGCATTGTGGGGTGATACTACGGAAACTGTTGTGAAGTATTATGATGGCGCTGGTGCTGCGGACTATGATGAAATTTATGGGTACTACTATTCCTGGTGTGCTGCAACGGCTGGGAGTTGCCCTAGTAGTTATAGCAGAGCCTCTAGTAGCATTTGTCCTAAGAACTGGCGTCTACCTGGTGGTACGGATTTGCAGGTGTTTAGCGGTTTTAGCAGCGTGGCAAGCGTAGACATTTTATTATCAGATCCATATAATTTCGTGCGTGGTGGAATAGTTGGCACAAGCCTTTCTAGCGTATCCGAGGTGGGTGCATATTGGAGTAGCTATGGTGATACATCCGGATGGCACGCCATGCGCTATGCTTTAACTTCAGGCGGTATGACTAGCTTGGGTGGAGGTCAGAGCAGCCAATATGCGGCCTATTCCGGTTATACTGTGCGATGTCTTGCGGATTATTAGTTTTGTATTTATGCCAAAGAGCACAGGTCTGCTTTCGCAGTATTTCCTTAAAAAATATGCTTGCATAAAACGCATAAGTTTAGTAAAATTAAGTTAGAGAATCAAGAAGGATACTACTTCTTGATGTTGATATTAATATTGATAATACCAACATTAGAAGTAGTATTCTTTTGTTTTGTAACGGGTTCTTCCTTGCGCTGGAATAGGCCGGACACTAACTCTGCCAGTTGTTTGATTTTATTCATTATCTCCTTTCTGACTCCCTCTCTCTAAAATACAACTCCACACCCTACCAAACTGTAAAATAACAAGCTAACCTGTGCTCTGATGGGCATTGTAGCATAAAAACTGAATGATTAACAAACACAAGTCTGTTAAAAATAGCAATTTTCTTATTGTTTATAATGGTTGGGTTTGATTGATGGACTGAACACAAAAGTTAATCATTAACGGGATGAGGAGTGAAGGGTGATTTGAGCTGAGTGTGTGGTATAATGGAGCTATGAAATTGGTAGAATTAGGTGAGCAAGAAGTAAAGAATTTGGATTTTGGGTGCGAGAATTTTTTGCAGTCTTGGGAGATGTATCAGAGATATCAGGGAACGGGGCGTCAAAGTTATTTTGTGGGTGTAAAAGCGGATGATGGTAGAGTGTTGGCGGCGGGGCTGATGCTAGCGAAACCGTGGAGATTGGGGAAGAAGATTTTTCGGGTGGCGGGGGGATGGCTGATGGATTATGATGCGGAAGATTATCGTACGGTATTAGAGTTTATAACGCGTGAAGCGGAGAAGTTTGTAAAGCAGCGTGGAGGGATTGCGCTAGAGATAGCACCAAATATTATCGCGGAGCCGAGAGATGCGCATAATCAGGTGTTATCTGGCAAGACACATTTAGATGTAAAACAGGCATTACAGAGTTTAGGTTATAAATATTTAGGTGAGTATGAACAGGTAAAATGGACTTTTGCGTTAGGGATAGAGGGGAAGAATGCGGAGGAGCTGTTTAAGGCTTTCCGGACGGATCATCGCCAGCGGATTCGCCGAGCGGAGCGTGAAGGTGTAAGGGTACGCGAGTTAGCGGATAATGAAATCGGAATCCTGAAACAGATTGCGGCGGAGGCGGGGCAAAGGCATGGATTCCAGGATCCGGATGAGAATTATTACCATACAATGAAGCAGTATTTTGGTAAGAAAGTGGAGTTTGTGGTAGCGGAACTGCCAGCGGAAAAGGTGGATGGTAAAGAGGGGAATTATGTACCACTGGCGGCGGCGATGTTTGTAAATGATGGTCGGGAGATGGTATATTTGTACAGTGGTTCGGTGCGAGATTTGCAAAAATACGGCGGAGCACATTTGATTCAATGGCAGATGATTCAGAAGGCGATTAAAACAGGTTGTAAGAAGTATAATTTTTATGGTGTGTATCCGGTGGAAGGAAATGGAGTATATAGCTTTAAGCAAGGGTTTCGGGGAAATGTAGAAGAGCTGCTAGGCACTTTTATTTTACCGATTGGCTGGCTGGGTAAGCTGTACGTGATGAGATTAAAACCGCAAGAATATGGCGCGGTGCACTAGGCGAAGACGATACGGAGTTTACTTGTAATTTTCACAACAATGCGCTATAATGAGAGATAGAAGAGAGAGGATCTATGTTAGATATTTTTATTACATCGCGAGTAAGACGCAAGATTGTGGTGGTTTTTGCAAAATATCCAGATTTTAAGACGCATGTGCGGGCTTTGTCGAAATTGATTAAAGAAGATCCAGGTAACATTCAGCGGGAGCTGCAGAGGTTAGAACGGGGCGGGTTTTTGATTATGACGCAGAAGGGGAATACGCGGATTTACCAGATGAACAAGCAATTTCCGCTTCTGAAAGAGTTGCAGGGCATGGTGATAAAATCGCAGCAGTATGCAAAAAATAATAAAGTAGATCGTACGATTGGGTGAGTAAAATATACAAACAGCTAGTGGCGGTGCGCGGCCTAGATAAAGATTTTTTGCAGCCTAGATATGAGGATTGCGTAGATCCTTTTTTGTTGCCAGATATGGAGAAGGCAGTAGGGCGGGTGAAGCAGGCGGTAAAAGATCGGGATAGAGTCATTATTTATGGTGATTATGATGTGGACGGTGTAACAGCAAGCACGCTATTGCATGATGCTTTGAAAATAGCGGGTATTAATGAAATAATAGTGATGTTACCGAATCGGTTTACAGATGGTTATGGCATGAGTAATAAAGTTGTTCAGCAAGCGGCATCTGATCGAGTAAATTTAGTGTTCACGGTGGATTGTGGTAGCCGAAACCATGAAATTGTGGCGGAGCTAAAGGCGCAAGGAGTGGATACGGTAATTACGGATCACCATGAGTGTGGGGAGACGTTGCCGGATGCGGTGGCGATAGTGAATCCAAAGCGGAAAGATTGTGAGGTTTTGCCAGAATTAAGAGAGTTAGCAGGCGTAGGGGTGGCATTTAAACTGGCACAAGCTTTGGTACGGGCGGGGTTGATACTGGAAGGGCAAGAGAAATGGTTGTTAGATTTGGTGGTGATCGGAACGATTTGTGATAGCATGGTATTGAAGGGGGAGAATCGGCGTTTATCTAAATATGGTGTGCTAGTATGTGAGAAAACGCGTCGACCGGGGTTAAGAGAGCTGATGTTGCGGGCGGGCGTGCAGGAGCTGAGCGGGGATGCGATTGGGTATCAGATCGGGCCAAGATTAAATGCGGCGGGTAGAATGCAGACGGCAGAGAAAGCATTGGACCTACTAATGGCGACAAAGCGGACTGAGGCAGCGAGTTTGGCTGGGGAACTGGAACAGTTAAATGCGATGCGTAAACAGCAACAGCACGCGGCGGTACAGGAGATAGCGCAGCGAGGCATCGGCGAGAATCCGGTGATTGTAGAGCGGGGCGAGTGGCACGAAGGGGTGCTAGGAATTATTGCGGGGAGGCTGGTAGAAGAGTATAAAAGACCGGCTTTTGTACTAGCGGAGTGTGATGGGTGCCTAAAGGGTTCGGGCAGGAGTTTTGGAGATTTTAACTTGGCGGAAGCTTTGGATGTTTGTAAAGAATATATTATTGGCGGAGGCGGGCATGCGGCGGCTTGTGGTGTAAAGGTGCCGTTGGAAGGTGTAGAGAGATTTCGTCAGGCAGTGAATACATATTATAGTAGTCTGAATTTGCAGGAGCAAGAGCGGTTTTTGGATGTGCATGAAGACCTGTGCGTGGATGATTTTACGGAGTTTTCTTTAGAGCTGATGGAAGAATTGAAAGTATTAGAGCCTTTTGGCGAGGGGAATCAAGTGCCGATTTTTCGATTGAAGGATGCACGAGTGATCGAGGCGTCGCGATTGGGGTCGGAGCGACAACATTTACGGTTATTATTATGGGATAAAGCGGGACATGCGCTTAAAGTGATAGGGTTTAATATGCCGGAAGAGTATTTAGGATTGAGAGGTGGAGAGATGGTTGATGTGTGGATTACGTTGGAGGAGAATGTGTTTAGGGGGATTAGGTCGGTAGAAGGGAGGATTATCAAGCTAGCTTAATAAGAGTCTTTTTTAAAAGTAGTCTACCGTTTCGTTAAAGCCTGTGATTGCTCAGTCGCCGCGTCTTAGATATATCTTCTTTCGTTACTTAACTTTGCCTCGTATTGGACTAATATAAGAAAGGATTTTTTATAAGCAGTGTTAAAAAATAACACCGGTTTCCCGGTGTTAAATTATTTAAGTCCTAGACGCATTTTCTCGGCTTTTTCTGCGCGGCGGGCTTCGCGGATGATTGCTTTAGCACGGCGCTCTCGCTTAGAAATAGGCTTAGAAAAGCGCATTTGAGCCTTCTTGAGAGGCATGATACCACTCTGCAAAACTTTGCGGTTAAAGCGGCGGATGAGGTTCTCATTGGCCTCGTTCTGATCTTTTCTTGTTACTTTGATTGCCATATATTCAGTATTATATCAAACTTTTTATTATCTTACAACCCCAATTTTATTTGATTCTAAAGCGCGTGGGATTAATAAAGTGTGTTATAATGAGGTGAAAGGAGTTACATGATTATACTAATGGGTTTGGCTGGGTCTGGTAAAAGTACTCAGGGGCAGATGCTGGCCGAGGCGACAGGAAGGGTGTGGCTGTCGGCGGGGCAAGTGTTGCGCGATACAGGCGATCCAGAGATAAGAACTTTTTTGGGACGAGGCGAATTGGTGCCAAATGAGATTGTGTTTCGGCTGATGACAGAGGGGATGCTAAAGGCGGTGCGAGAGGGTAAGGATGTAATAATAGACGGATTCCCGCGGGATACGCAGCAGGCGGTGTGGATGGTAGAGAATTTGGCAACCGTGATGCGATTAGTAATAATTATTGAAGTGCCGAAAGAAGAACTGATACGACGTTTGGAGCTGCGTGGGCGAGCTGATGATACGAAAGAAGTAATAGAAGAGAGGTTTAGGATAACTGAACAAAATATTTATTCAGTTTGTGAGATTTTGCAAAATGGTGGGATTACGATTCGGAAGATTGATGGTACAGGGACTCCGGAAGAAGTATTTGAAAGACTAAAACAAGTAATAATAGAGGCAAAATTATGAGTAAAAAATGTGTGCAGACGATGGATACGGCGGAGCTAGAGCGCAAAATTATAGCAATGCGCCGAGGTGGGCGGATTCTGGGGGGAGTTTTAAAAGATTTGAAGGCGTATGTGCAGCCGGGGATGACCGGTAAAGAGATAGATGCGTGGGTGAGGGCAGAGATAGAAAAGCGTGGAGCCAAGGTGGCGTATGATTACCTAGATGAGCCTTTTCCGGGGGCGATTTGCATTTCCGTAAATGATGCTTTGGTACATGGAGCGCCAACAGATGAGCCTTTGGAAGAAGGGGATAAGGTATCTTTTGACTTGGACGTATTGTATGATGGCTACTATACAGATTCAGCTTTTACAATGCTTGTAGGTGGGAAAGGTTCGCCGGCAATTAAGCAGATGATTAAGACGACTGAGGAAGCAATGTGGGCGGGGATTAATATAGTACGAGCGGGGATAAAGATTGGTGATATTGGTTATGCGGTAGAGAAGGTTTTGAGAAAAGGGAAACTTGGGGTAATAGAGAATTATATTGGGCATGGTATTGGTAGAGAGATGCACGAAAGGCCAGACGTGCCAAATTATGGCGTTAGGGGGCATGGATATGCACTGAAGGCGGGAGATACAATTTGTATCGAGCCGATGTCTTGCCTGGGGAAGCCGGCTAATTATGTAGATAAAGACAGTAATTGGACGGTGCGGATGAAGGATGGTAGTATTGGCTGCCATTGTGAACATACGATTTTGGTGACTGAGGATGGGTGTGAAGTATTAACTTTGCCAGAGTAGGAGAGGCAGCCTAAAAAGGCTTGTAATAAAGTACTTGTAATTTTTGGTGACTTTGTTGTATAATAAGCTTATGGATGAGATTTCGCGCTATGCAGTAGGAGTAGACGTAGGTACTAGCACCGTCCGAGCGGTCGTGGCTAGTGTGGGGCGCGATAATATGCTTAATGTAGTGGGTTATGCGGAGACGCCTAACTCGGGTATGCGGCGTGGAATGGTAGCAAATCTAGTGGGGCCGTGTCAGGCGATAGATAAAACGCTTTTAGAGGTAGAGCGGATGAGTGGTTTTTCGATTACATCGGCAGCGTTGTCGATTAATGGTTCGCAAATTCTCTCGACGCGGACTGAAGGAATGATTGCGGTGGGGGCAATGGAGCATGAGATTAATGAGAGTGATATTGCAAGGGTGCAGGATGTAGCTTTGCAGGGGAGAGTGCCAGCGAATCAAGAGGTTTTGGATATTGTGCCATTACAGTATGTCTTAGATGGGCAAGGAGGAATTAAAGATCCTTTGGGAATGACTGGCTCGAGGTTAGAAATGCAGGCGAATGTGGTGTCTACGATGACGCCGAATTTTGATAACCTATGTAAGGTGGCGGAGATAATCAATGTGACGGCGGAGAAGATTGTACCGAGCGTGGTGGCATCTGCTAGGGCGGTGTTGACAGAGCGTCAGATGGAGAACGGTGTGGCGGTAGTGGATATTGGTGCAGCGACGACTGGCGTGGCGATCTATGAAGAGAATGATTTGCAATATGTGGGCGTGGTACCGGTGGGCTCAAATAATATCACGAATGATTTGGCGGTCTTATTAGCGATTGACACAGAGGTAGCGGAGGAGATTAAGCGGCGGTTTGCGACGGGAGATTTTATTGCAGAAGCGGAGAGTCCAGTGGTGATTCGGTGGCGCGGTAAGGAGTTGCACTTTGAGCGTGATCAGATAGACGAGGTGGTACAGGCGCGTTTGGATGAGATTTTAGACTTGGTACGTAAAGAGTTAAAGAAAGCGCATTACGATCAAAGATTGCCAGAAGGAATTGTTTTGACTGGAGGGGGCGCGCGAATGCGTGATATTGATAAGTTTGTGCGAGCGACGCTAGGTATGTCGGTAAAAATTGGCACGCCGAGTGGGCTGGCGGGGGTGGCGGATGCAATAGAGAAGCCGGAGTTTGCGGCGGCGGTGGGGTTGATGTTGCTGAGTGCTGATGGCGGGGGACAGGGTGCAGTGAGCACTAAGAAGAAGGGGAAGAAGAATAAGAAGAGTGGGGGTGGGTTCTTGAAGAAATTCTTTGGGAAATTTTAGGGTCTGTTGCCTAATAGGGTTTAGGAGCCTTGGCGGATGGCGCCCTATTACTTCGTTAGAGCCTCCACTCCGCGCTCTCCGTATGTTTAATACGGTTCGCTTGCGGGATTCGGCTCTGCCTCGTACTAGAGTGCCCTGCGCCAAGGTTTCATGCATGTTTTTTATTGTTTGATTTGAGTAAATTTAGTGTCCAATTTTGGTGAAATGGGCGTAGAAAACTTATTACTTTCTAAAAAATAGAGAAAAGTTATTAAAAAGTGGAAAAGTATGCTATACTGGTGATAAGAATAAGTGAGGAAAGGATATGCCCGAGATAAAGCCAACAGAGGTAGAGAGTTCAGCAAGCATTAAGGTTGTAGGCGTAGGTGGCGCTGGTGGGTCGGCGGTGGATCGCATGAAAGAGATTGGCTTGTCTGGAGTGGAGTTTATTGCAGTAAATACTGATGCTCAGGCACTCCATCACTCGCAGGCGGATGTAAAAGTTCATATCGGTAGAGGCTTGGGCGCGGGCGGAGATCCAGAGAAGGGGCGTGAGGCGGCAGAGAGTGGCCGCGAGGCGATTGGTAAGTCTCTAGAGGGGGCGGATATGGTGTTTATTACGTTGGGAGCTGGTGGTGGTACTGGCTCAGGAGCGGCACCGATTGTAGCGGAAGAGTCTAAGGGGCGCGATATCTTGACGGTAGGTGTAGCTACAAAGCCGTTTACTTTTGAGGGGGCGAAACGTCGTGAGAATGCGGAACGGGCTATAGAGAGTTTATCGAGAAATGTAGATGCATTAATTACGATTCCGAACGATCGTTTGTTGCAGACGATAGATCCGCGTACGCCATTGACGGAAACGTTTAAGATTGCGGATGATGTGTTGCGCCAAGGTGTACAAGGGATTTCTGAGCTGATTACCGAGCATTCATTGATTAACTTAGACTTTGCTGATGTGAAGGCGATTATGAAAGATGCAGGCTCAGCGTTGATGGGGATTGGTCGGGCTTCTGGCGATAATCGGGCAACTTTGGCGGCGCAGCAGGCGATTGAGTCTCCGTTAATTGAAGTGAAGATTGATGGTGCGCGCGGTGTGCTCTTTAGTGTGGCTGGTGGCTATGATATGGCGATGAGCGAGATTCAGGAGGCAGCGGAGATTATTACTGGTGCAGTGTCTCCGGATGCAAATATTATCTTTGGTGCTTCAATTCGCCCAGAATTAGAAGATGAGATGGTAGTAACGGTAGTGGCGACGGGCTTTGATAGTGAATATTATCGTAAGCTAGATGCGCAGAAGGCTGCGACGATGGATACGGTGAGCAGTGGCTATGGGAGCTATGGTGGCGGGTATGGTAGTGTAAATGAGCCAGCGAACAATATGCGAGAACCAGAGTCGAGAGTTAGCAATGCGGTGGCTACAGATGAGCCGTTGAGGGGTAGTGATGCTGGTGCGAGAATAGAATACAATAACAGTAGTAACATGGGCGGAGATAATAGAAGCGCGGCTAGCCGGGTGGATACAGGCGCGACAGATTTCACGGCGAACAATCGAGCCAATATGTGGGATTCGATTCGCTCGAACGAGACAGAAGATGATTTGGATGTGCCGCCCACTCTACGTGACCGGATGCGAAATAAGAATAGAGATTAGTAATGGGGAAGATGCCGCGGATAGGAGATAGTAAGGTCCTAGAGAGTCGAGAGACGGAAGACGGGACAACTATCCGTCGGCGGCGAGTGAGCTCGGATGGGCATAGGTTTACAACGTACGAGAGAGTGGAATTGCCGCCGCTAGTAGTAATAAAGCGGAGCGGTAATAGAGAGATTTTTGACCGAGATAAGTTGATTACGTCGATTCAACGGAGTGTAGGTAAATTTATGCACTCGGATCTAGAGGTGGAAGGTGTAGCTGATAAGGTGGTGGAACTGCTGAGAGAGGAAAGTGACGGGGAGGTGACGGCGCAACAGGTGGGGGAGGCGGTATTGGATGTTTTGGCTGGATGTAATGAAGTAGCGTATGTGCGCTATGCGAGTGTGTTTATGAAGTTTAAGACGTTGGATGATTTTAAGGCGATTTTGCAGCGAAAGAGCAAGAAAGGAAAGTAGGAGTAATGAGGGTGGTTTGTGTTTGGCGCGAGGGGGAGGATTATAGCCGGGCGGTAGAAGAATGGATGAGGGAGTTTGAGCATCGGACGGGGGTAGAGATTGAGAGTATTACGCCGGATGGGCGAGATGGGATGGGCTTCTGTGAGACTTATGATATTGTGGAATATCCGACGATTTTGGCGCTGAATGAAGACGGTGCGGTGTTAGCGAGCTGGCGGGGGCGAGAGTTGCCGCTGTTTGATGAGGTGGCGTATTGGCTGTAGGGGGTGGCAGTGAATTGTAAAATAGCATGAAAAGGCGCCCGGGGTGGGCGCCTAAAGTGCGAGAGGTATTTAGTCGGCATGAAAGATTTTGATAATTTCTTTTTGCCGTTTTTGCTGTTTGGCTTCTTTGAACTTTTCGATAGCATTTTGTGCATAGTAATTAAGAAGGTCAAAAGCTAGAGGAAAGCCGACACTAGTGACGACGCCGATAATGATGCTAATAATGGCGCCGCTAGTGGTCGTACTGGCGGAAGAATTGGATAATGCGGTGAGATAGCGGGTGAGTGATTCACTCAGGATGGCATAGTCGCAGGCGATGTAGAGTATGCCGAAGATGCCGAAAAGAATATTACGCATGATGCGGAGTTTCCGGTAGGTGGGATCTTGATGACAATATGCGAAAGTGTATTCCAGGCTGATCAGACCACTGCAAAGGTTTCGGAATTCATCCATAAGACCAGCCATGTCGGTCCTGGCGGGGCCTTTGTAGCGCAGCTGGTCATATAGCTGACAACATAATTCGCTGCGCCGTCGCCGGGTTAGCCCGCAGGCGAGGTAGATTTGTAGGCAACAGTAAATGAGACTGGCGATCAGGAATATGGTGATGGGATGACAGAAGAATTTTGCGAGAATGGCGCCGCTGAGAACGAAGAACTCCAGAAATTTTGACATGTTTTTCACCTCTTTTTAATCTCTACCTCAGCAAAAGAGGCAGGCACGAAGGGGATTGACAACCCTTATTTCTTTATTGTACCATAAATTGCTGAGGTTATCAAGCAAATCATATCTGCAAATTACATCTCTTGAGCTTATGAGCGCAGTCTATTAGAGCTGTAAAAATGCAAATTTTGGGAGAAATGTGGTATAATGGAGAAAAGCGTTGGAGCGGAGATCGACCGCAATGCTGGCGAAAGAACGGAGAAATCTTAGTAGAATCGCCCGTGAGTCTGCGTGAAGGGATGAAGAGAGAGTTTGGAGAGGGATGTTGTAAAATTTACAACACTTAGACTCGAAGAAAAGTTAGATGGTACCGCCCGCAAGGGTTCTAACGGCAAAGATTGAAAGGACTTTTCAAAAACCTAGCACAAAGATTGCTGGTAATTACAGGTATATCGGCAAAGATAATGAGAAGTTTTTGAATACTGGAGAAATTAATTGCCGGAGGATCGGCGGGAGTTTTTATGAAGTATAAAGCCAATGTGCGACGACGAGCGAAAGAATACGAGCCGGCGCTAGTGGAGTGGTGGAAGAAGAATCGGACGTTCGAGAAGTCGGTAGAGCAGCGGTCAGAGGATGATTCGTATGTGTTTTATGATGGTCCGCCATTTATTACGGGGATGCCACACCATGGAACTTTGCTTAGTAGTATCGTGAAGGATGCAGTGCCGCGATATTGGACGATGCGAGGGAAGCGTGTAGAGCGGCGCTGGGGCTGGGATTGTCATGGGCTGCCGGCGGAGAATTTTGTAGAGAAACAGTTAGGGATTACCGATAGAAGAGAGATAGGTACAAAGTGGTCGCTGGAGGATTACATTCTTAAAGCGAGAGAAAGCATGGTGGCAAATTCGGAGACTTGGGAAGGAACGATTGACCGGATTGGGCGATGGGTGGATTTTAAGGGGGCGTACCGGACGATGGATAAAAATTTCATGGAGTCGGTCTGGTGGGCGTTTAAGACGCTGTACGAGGCAGGGAAGATTTACGAGGGGCGGAAGGTCTTAATGTACGATACGAAGTTTGCTACGCCGGTGAGCAAGTCGGAAGTGACGATGGATAATGATGCATACCAAACAGTGACTGATCCGTCAGCTTATGTGTTGTTTAAGGTTACTCCTGGCCAGAAATGCCATAATGGAGAATGGGAGACCGAGGAGAATAATTATTTCTTGGCTTGGACGACAACACCGTGGACGTTGCCAGCGAACTTAGCTTTGGCAGTGAATCCAGAGATGGAGTATGTCTATGTAAGAGTGAAGGGTGACGATAGAGTGTATGTGTTGGCGGCAAGTCGGATAGAAATGGTTTTTCAGGGGTTGGATTATGAGATTGTCTATGATGATGCAAAGGGTAAAGATTTAATCGGATTGACATACGAGCCAATTTGTGCTACTATTGAGGAGAAATCTAAGTTGAAAGACACTTGGACGGTTCTTGGTGGGGATTTTGTGTCGGATGTAGATGGTACGGGAATTGTGCATATCGCGCCGGCGTATGGTGAGGATGATTATAAGCTTGCGCAGGCACACGAGGTGGATTTCGTGGACGTATTGGACGAATATGGATATTATTTACCAGAGGTGGCCGAGAAGTTGCACGGACTTGGTGTGCGAGATACGGATGAGCAGGGGATTGAAATTTGGGCGGGGAATAAGTTTATTGCGAAATGCCTAGAAGAGGCGGGGATTGTTTGGAAAATTGAATATATTAAGCATGAATATCCGTTTAATCCGCGATCGAAGCAGCGGATAATGTACCGAGCGTTCCCGAGTTGGTTCTTTGATGTGCAGGGGCAGAAGGAACTGATGATCGCGCAAAATGAGAATATCAATTGGTTCCCGGAATATCTGAAGCATGGGCGGTTTGAGAAGAATATTGAGCAGGCGCCAGATTGGAATTTGTCGAGGGATAGATTCTGGGCAACGGCGATGCCGGTGTGGAAGGGGGATAAAGGCTCGGTGAAGGTGGTGGGGAGCTATGATGAGTTGTACGAACTGTCTGGGGTGCGGTTGGAAGATTATCATCGGCCATGGGTGGATGAGATTGAGTTTGATATTGATGGAGAACATTTTAAGCGGATTGATAAAGTATTAGATTGTTGGTTTGAGTCGGGATCGATGCCGTTTGCGCAGTTGCACTATCCGTTTGAGAATAAGGAGAAGTTTGAGCGGAATTATCCGGCAGATTTTATCGTAGAATACGTTGGGCAAGTGCGAGCGTGGTTTTACTATGTGCATACGGTGAACACTGCGCTGGCGGAAGTAGGCGGTTTCGGCAAGGCTGCGCAAGAGAAGACAGAGAAGAATGCGTTCAAGAATGTAATTACGACGGGCACGCTGGCGGGGAATGATGGGCGGAAGATGTCGAAGTCGTTAGGGAATTATACCGATCCGAATGTTTTGATGGATCAATATTCGGCGGATGCGTTGCGATTCTTGCTGCTTAGTAGTCCGGTGCTGAGCGGTGAGGATTTTGCATTGACAGACAAAGACGTGAGTGATGTACAGCGGAAGCTGGCGATGATCTGGAATGTGTATGATTTCTTCGTGACGTATGCTAGCGTAGACGGATGGGACAATAGCGACAGTTGGCAGCCGAATGGTAACTCGGTGAAAGATTTGGAGAATCCGCTGGATTGTTGGATTATTAGTAGATTACATCAGCTAAAGGCGGAAATTATTACAGGGATGGATGAGTATAATATTCCGAAGGCTCTAGTGGGGGTGTTGCCATTTGTGGATGACCTAAGCAATTGGTTTGTGCGGAGGAGCCGTCGGCGCTTTTGGAAGAGCGAAGATGACACTGATAAGGCGGAGGCGTATTGGACTCTCTATACGGTGCTGGTGAAGCTAGCGCAAATGTTGGCGCCGTTTGTGCCGTTTTTGGCGGAAGAGTTATATCAGAATATGACGGGCGGGGAAGAGTATGAGAGTGTACACTTGATGAATTATCCAATGAACACTGAAGTAGACCAAGAGATTATAGATCAGATGGCGCGGGTGCGCGAGGTGATCAATGAAGGTTTGGCGCTGAGGATGCAGAAATCGGATACTGAAGAGCAGATTAAGGTGCGGCAGCCTTTGGCAAAGTATGTTTATGCGGGAGAGAAGTTGCCGGCGTGGGGTGAAGAAATGATTCGCGATGAGGTGAACGTGAAGCTGGTTGAGAATGGCGAGGAAACTTGGCTAGATAAGAAGATTAGCGAGGAATTGGCTGAGGAAGGATTTGTGCGAGAGTTGATTCGGGCGGTGCAGAGTGCGCGCAAGAAAGCGGGGTTGCAAGTAGATGATAGGATTCGCCTAAGCGTGAGTTGTGAGGTGCCGAAGGCTTGGCGGGAGACGCTGATGAAAGAAGTCTTGGCGGAAGAGCTAACGCGTGACCAGAATTATGCATATGATGAGATTGTGAAGGTGAACGGGGGGGGTGTGACGGTGAGCTTGGAGCGAATATAAAACCGCTGTTTTGTTAATTAATATGAGGTGATAAGGTAGTGCTTAGCCTTATCACCCCCCCTCAACTGACATGTAATTAAGTTAATTGTATAGTGGACTATGTTCCATAAATATGAGAATTTTATTCGCTGGATCACTCATCGCCCAATAGGAAGTTATAAAATCTCCGGCAGAGCCGTCGCAAAAGTTCCGCAAACTCTTGCGCTGACTTTTGCTAGATTTTATAACTTCCTATAATGGGGTTTCGTGATAGGCGAATATAATTCCATATTTATGGAACAGCCCATACACGATAAACTTAATGGTATAGTATGTTCTAAATTATATTTATGTTTGTATTTTATCTTCATTGGCTATCCTTTTTGTAGCAAACCTTCTTCTTTCTCGTGGTGATTATTTTTTTGTATTTGAGGTATCAAAAATGATGGCATAAGTTATGCATGACATTATCGTGTAATTAGTGCAAATAGATTACTTTGGAATATCTTAGATAATTTATTGCACTAGCTTATTTATAACTTATTGCCATCTCTATATCTACATATACAAAAATGGCACCACAATGGGTGTTAAACAAGCACGCAGGAAGCGGAATAAATCCGTCACAAACAAACTTGACCACATTATGATGCCATGTTTATGTTCGTAATTGACAAAGACCCTCTTTAGGGTGATTGTTTCCTGTGCTTGTTTAACAATCTTATTATAACACAAGAGATTTTGGTTTGCCTAGCCTTAAAATTTTAGAAGTATGGATTTACCGGTAAAAATTACATGTCAGTTCATCTTTACCTCGCTGTATCTATCTGATACACTAGGACCAGAGCAGAATTGTTAGCAACCAAAACTAAAGGTCTAGGAACATATTAACCGCCAATAGTAATGTTAATAATTGTAAGTAGGAGTTGTATGGAGATAAACTCTTTTACAGTACGACGTAAGAAGTTAAAAGATCATACTGAGTACGAAGTAAAAGTTACTCTCCTGCCACAAGCAGGAGAGTAACAATCTTATCAAAATATAGCCCCATTATAACAGTTAAAACTATATCGGTCAATAGCAACTCTGCTCTTTTTTGATGTTTGAATTTCCGTCGCCGCGGGAGCGCAGGACGTACTAGAATTCCCCGGCTTTGATAATCTACAGTATATGCAAGACATGACTTCAGCTAAATGTTATCATGCAAGTATCGGAGAAACTAAACAACTAACTGATATTAGAGATAATAAGAAATATTGGGTAACTAAGCTTAAAGACGGTAACTGTTGGATGACCCAGAATTTGGATTTAGACTTGTATGTAAATAATACTGGTAGAACTCTAACCGCTAGTGATTCCGATGTAGCAGGTAGCTGGACTAGTAATACTGGAGCTTCGGGACTATGGACTGGTAGTTCTAGTGATTATAACACGGTAAAATACTATGACTCAGGAATTAAATATTGCAATACAAGCAACTGCGATTTAACTACTAGCGCTAATAATGGGCATGATAGCCAAGGTAATTATTATACCTGGACAGCTGCTACAGCAGGTACTGGCGTAGGTAAAGATAGTAATGGCGATATTGCACCTTCTAGCATCTGCCCGAAAGGATGGAAGTTACCATTAAGTGGCAGCAGTAATGATACAGTAAGTGGATCTTTTAACTACTTGGTAGATGCATATAGCATAGGAAGTGTTGGCAGTAAACTAACCCAGGCACCACTCTATTTCGTCTATGGCGGGTTTGTCAATAATAGCTCTCTGACCTATGCTGGCTCCCTCGGTTATTACTGGTCATCTACGGCTAACTCGGCCACCAACGCGTACCGCTTGTACTTCGGTAGTAGTTACGTTGGCCCGTCCGACAACAACAATCGCTACCTCGGCTACTCCGTCCGCTGTGTCGCTAGATAATTATACCTTTCCCTATACTTAAGTAGGAGGAGAGGGGTAGTTATATATTAAACATGCTAGTTTCTCGATCGGCACGCAATTAAATCTATGCTAATATCATTAGAGCTTAATGATATAGTATGCGATTTTTTGATGATTTAATATATGGTGTTAACAGGGAAGAATGAAGCTTTTATGGAAGTAAATTGCAAAAAGTGCAAAAAGTAAGCATAAAAAGTATTGACTTTTTTGACTATGTGTGCTATCATAAGGACAGTTAGATAAGAAAACAAAAAATCTAACAAACAAAAATACAAAACATTGTAGATAAAAGTCAAAAACTACAGTGAGGCAAAAATCGAAAAAGTGTACGATTCCGCCAAGACAAATAAAAACTATAAAAAAGGAAAATAAACCTATGCGTAACATTAACAATAAGAAGAAAGGAGCAACCAATGTAAAAAATGCTTCCATGCGACAAAAGGGAAAGAGGAAAATCTTTAGTTCGCGTGCCGCCGACGTAATACGTGATGAAAGCAAGTGGAACGCTTTTCAGCTAATAGGAGATACGAACACCGAGGAGCGTAACCACATCTCCAACCGGAAAATGAGCAAGGCGGAGATGCAGAGAGTTCTAGACCGAGGCTTAGCGTTTAGGATGGGCCGGAAGGTAAGGATGATCTTAGAAGCGGAGTCGGCTTAGTATATTATTAAGTAAAAGAGGAGGAGATGCATCTAGCTAATATATCAAATATGATATATTAGATATAAAAATAAGAGTATATAGAGATAGCATAGTAAAACTTCAAAGAAGATATATCATATATGATATAAGTACCTTAAACAAAAAGAGATCAGAGAAAGGAATATATTTTGGAGGGGGGTGGCGCCCAATCAGCCAAAAAGACAATGACAATTAGCAGGAATTAGCTCGATTCAGGAGAAAGGAGGAGCTATAGAGAAAATAGAAAAACCGAACTTTGCGTTCGGTTTTTCGCAAGTTGAGGGGGTGGTTAAACATAACGGATTTATTGACACTCTAACGCGCTCGTGGTAAACTAGAGAAAAGTCATGTTAGAAAGGTACTAAAGGTAAAAGTGATGCCAAATACAAATAACGAGGCGGGAACTTACGATGAGTTTGTGATGCAGATGATTCGGGATAAGGGCTTGGCCGAAGCAGATCAGCAGCAAGGCGGGAGAATCCGCGAGAGTTTGATTTTACAGGTGGATGAAGAAGTGCAGAAATCGATTATCGATGCACTATCAGAAGAGCAGGCGCAAGCGTTGGAGAATCTGCTGGATGCGGACGCGGCGGATGAGGAAATTGCGAAGTTTTTTGCGGGGACGGGGATTGACTTTGCGAAGGCGGCGAGCGAGGCGATGCAGAGGTTTCGTGAGAATTATTTTGGGAATAATACTAACATGACAGTTAATAATACGAATAATTCGGCGGTTGCGGCAGGGCAGCCAGTACAGGGAGTGGTTTCTGAGGTGCCTGGAGCTTCGGATGTGGAAGGCCGAGCAGTGAAGGAGGAGGCATAGGATATGGAGAATTTTGAGAGCGGCAATAATACAGAGCAGAGCTTTAGCCCAGAACAGAGGAAGCAGGCCGAGCAGTACTTAGGTGGTAAAACAGTAGAGGTGATTGACCAAGAATACCGAGAGGCATATAAGAAGCAATTCGGTAGAGAGCCACAAGATTTGAAGATAGAGAGTCCGAGCGAGACGAGTGGGGATGTGGCGGGAATTGGTGCCGGTAATGAGATACCGGAGCAGAGGGAGCTAACGGAGCAAAAAAGTGATGCTGAGATTGAGCCGGTGCCGTATGGGTTTGTGCCTTCTAGAAGGCTTTCATTAGAAGAGATAGAGAAGATGATGGCGGGGCAAGGCGAGCAAGTGCAGGCGCAGATAGATTTGGAAGAGAATCTTTGGAAAAGCGTGAACTCGGGGGAGGATTTTGACTGGAAGAAGCTTGCGGCGTTGCAGGAGAAGGCAGATCCGGAAGCAGTAGCTAGAGAGCGTCAGCCGGCGACGCAAGAAGACCTCGTACGGGCAGCGGAAGAGTTGAACGGGGTGCAGAGAAGTGAGGCGCCAGCGCCGATGGAGCAGCCTGCGGGAGGGCCGGGCGAAGCGGGGGTTCGCGAGCAGTTTTTGGCGGCAGCAGAGAGGTATGCGGCTGGGCAATCGGCAGAAAGATCTGATGGAGCGGGGGTGCGTGAGCAATTCTTGGCGGCAGCAGAGAAGTTGAATAGTACAGCGGATGAGACCGAGGCGGCGATAAAAGAAATAGAAATGATGAAACAGCCGGCGGGAGAAGTAGCGCCAGCGGAGCAGTCAGCCGAGACTGATGCAATGGAGCAGTCAGTGGGGGAAACGGAAAGTGCTGGTGAGGCTGAGGTGATGGCGGGTGAGGTAGAGCGCGTGTCGGAGCGGGATGCGGCGCTAAGTAACGAAAGTGCGGAAGCTCTGAAAGCCGCGAAGGATGAAGGTTATAAGCAGGCGCAACAGGAGATTGCAGAGGCATTACGCGATCCGTATACAGGTGAAACGCGAAACTTAGACGATGCGATAGACGCTTATGATAGAGGCATAGAGCAGTTACAGAATGAGCTAAAGACTTTGCCGAGGAGCTTGATGCGGGAAGCGCAAAAAGATTTGGCGGCAATGCAGCGGAAGCATGATTTATTAGTCAGTTTGAAGGAGCGGGGCGAGAATCCGATAAGTGCAGCAGGAGAGGCTGGGCCTGGCGAAGTTGTAGACGTGGCGGAGCAAGCGGCGGGTGGAGAATTAGGTGATAACAATCCGCTAGTAGAAGGCGAGCGTGATGAGAAGAATATTTTGGCTGATCCTGAGCAGATGGTAAACTGGGCGGAGGCGAAACATTTGCACGATCAGATGGGTGATAGCGATATGACGCTGAAGGGAGTTTTCTTAAGGGAGCGTCAAGAGCTAGAAGATGGAGGAATGACGCGCGAGGCAGCGGAGCAATGGATTGCGAAGAATCGAGATTTGAGTGCGGAAGAGATTGCAAAGCTGAGCGAAGGGGTAGATGATAAGAATATAGAACAATATATCAGTCAAGGTTATTATGCATTACGGAAGAGCCAGATAGCTGCAAATGATGTGGCGCTTCGCCCGGATGTCAAGACGATGGGAGAAGGTTTGGAAGCAGTAGCGAGATATACGGCAGAGATTCAGAAGTTAGAAGAGTCCATGATAAATCAGCGAGCGAACTTAGAGGGATTGCAGCGATTGTTGGGCGGTATGGCAGATGACAATCCGGAACGGGAGAGAGTAAAAGATGCCTTAGAACATCAGCAAAAAAGAGTGGATGAGTTGCAAGCGCGGATTAATGCGGCGCGAGCAGCGCGATTTGGCGCAAGTTCGGCGGCGCAAGATTTGCCAGAAGATGTGCGTGAAGTGCAATATTATGATTATGAATATAGCAAGGGGGCGGATGCTGGTGCGGAGAAGCTAGCGGCGCAGATGGACGGTATGGTGGAGAAGCAAGAGCCAGAGAAGCTGACTTTGCGGGAAAAGATTGCGAATGCGTTTAGGAATAATAATTTCTTGCGAAGTTTTAAGCGGAGGACGGCTGCGGCGGCTTTGGCGATCTTGATAGGGTTAGGACTTGGCGGCAAGGCAACGGCGAATGAAACGGCGGAAGCGGACATACCGGAAGGTGAAGGCCTAGAAGATACAGCGACAGATGTGGATAGGGATGTATTGGGTGATATGGGGGTAGAGACGACGGCAGGGATAAGTTTGACGGCGGACCAAGAGCAAAGTGCGGGGGAGCAAGACGTTGATAGAGCTAGGACGGTTAGTGAGACTGGTGAGTTTGCGGTAGAGCGCGAAACGAATGAATATGGCGTAAAGTCGAATTACGATGGCTACTTTAATTATGCCGCGAAATACTATGGCGGTAGAATACACGAGCAGGCTTTCTGGGAGAATCAAGAAGACGTGTATGAAAACGAGCAGTTGGCCGTGGATAGGTTGTTTAAGCTGGCGAAGTCGCAGCCGGAAGCATTGGCGTCATATGCGTCTAACTTCCCGGACCTATTGGAAGCGTGTGGCTTGCCTAGAGACATAACTGGTAAGCAAATCGATGCAGCATTTAATCAAGAAGGTGGTGGCGAGCTGCAAGATAAACTATTAAAAGAGTTTAAGAGCTTATTGGAGAGTAGCGATACGAAGGTGAGCTTTGGCTTGGCTTCTGGGGTGGTAGCGACACAGTATATTCAAAGGAATGAGGGCGAAAGCCGTAATCCTGTAGATAATATTTTGGAAAATACTGAAGCTACTCGCAATGGTGAGAAGCAGATGATAGTAGAGCACACGGTAACTAATCTTGATGGAACTAAGACCGTGTATGGTATGTTCTTGAATTTGGCTTGTGGATTCCAGCCAAATGTATTTAAGGAAACGCCGCAGCCAGCACCATCTGGGACTCCTACAGTAGTGAGGATAGAAACTCCAGATGAGACTCCGGAACCAGTTTTGCCGCCAGAAGAAGAATATCATGAAGAAGAGCCGGAGCCGGTGTTACCTCCGGAAGAACATCACGAGGAAGAGCCAGAGCCAGAATTGCCGCCGGAAGAGGCGGAGCAGCCTACGCCAGAGCCAGAACTTCCGCCAGAACCGGAGCCAGAACTACCATCTGAGCAGCCAGAGACTCCGCCAGAAACTCCATCTGAGCAACCGGAGACGCCACCAGAGACGCCGGAGACACCGCCGGAGCAACCGGAAACGCCGCCTGAGACTCCTCCTGAACAACCCGAGACACCGCCAGAGACTCCTGAAACTCCGCCAGAAACTCCAGAGACGCCTCCGGAAGATTCAGAAACTCCGCCAGAAACACCTGCGCCGAAGAACCCTGACAGTTTGGAAGATAAGGCGGATTTGAGTACAGGAGAAAATGGCGGCACGGTGACGGAAACGCCGGATTTGGATACAGTAGATGATGAAACGCAAAAGGAGCATGGCTGGCAAGAGACTGATCGCGGAGAAATTCCGGGTGGCAATAAAGGGGCGGTAGATAATGATGCAATTATGAGCGATCCGAATAAAACGCCAGAAGAGCAGGAAGAGATTAAGAACCAAGTAAATGAGGCGGAGGACAAGGCGAACAAAATCGAGAATGATGGACCGATTAATGGTGATAAATTTGAGGATTATCTAGAGTGGATCTTGGACGGTGGCGGTAGAGATAGTACGAGCAATACGGCGGGATTTGGCGGTGGCCAGAATGATAATAGCGCAGCCGGTGGATATGCGGGTGTAAGTTATACTAATAACACTGGCGAGCAAGATAACGCTTAATAATAAAAATAAACAAGAGGAGAATAAAAATGGCACTGAGAACAAAAATTATGAGCTGGGGGGCGGTTGTAGCGACCGTAGCCTCTCTCGTCATGGCGCCAAGCGCCATGGCTTGGGGGCCAGAGCGTGAAACTTATACAATGGCACATCCGGCGACGAGCGCAACGTTTAATTCGATTACAGATAATGCAGCGGTAGGGGATGAGCGGGATTTTGTGCGGATTGTGGAGAAGGGCACGGAGAATGAATATGTTAGTAAGTTAGAAATTGAGCCGGGGAAGCAGTATGTAGTGTATATTTATTATCACAATGACGCTTCGAAGACCTTTAATGATAAGGCGCATAATTATGCGGGCGTAGCGCGTGAGGCGCGGGTAGCTTCGGATTTTCCGAAGGAATTAGCGGCAGGGCAAGAAGGAAAGATTTATGCGGAGATTAGCGCGAGCAATACCACGCCAGAAGTAGTGTGGGATGAAGCTTACGTGACAGCTAAGCAAGCGATGAAACTATATTATATCGAAGGTTCGGCGAAGATCTGGAACGATTGGAACCGTAATGGGACGATTATGTCGACGCGGCTGTTTGATAAAGAGGGGACTTACCTAGGGCTAGCAGAGTTGAATGGTGTCATACTGGGATGTGATGAGTATTCTGGCTCGGTAACCTACACGCTGCAAACGGTAGCAGTGGAACAGCCTAATCCTGATCCGGATCCGAACTCTGATCCTAATCCTGACCCTGACCCGGATCCCGAACCAAAACCAGATCCAGAACCGAATGTGCCATCAGAATTACCTAAGACTGGGCCAATAGAAATAATTTTAGCGGTAGTTGTAGTTGGCGCAATTGTAGCTGGGGTGCTTTATTGGAATAAGACGCATAAAGAAGTGAAGAAGGCGACGAAGCGCGCTAAAGGTAAAAAATAGTTGAAAATTTAGTAAAGGTGTGGTAAGATAGGGGATAGATATTAGTAATTAAGGGATAATTATGAAAAAAGCAGTTGTACTCATCGGCGGGAAGCAATACCTAGTCGAAGAGAAAGAGACCCTACGGGTGGACCTCCTCCCGGCAGGCACGAAAGAGCTCGAAACTGGTGCTTTACTTGTAATTGATGGCGATAAAGTATCTGTAGGTACGCCAGAAGTGAAAGGTGTGAAAGTTTCGGCAAAGGTAGTAGAGGAAAAAGTAGCTGGAGAGAAAATTCGCGTGATTCGCTATCACTCAAAGAAGCGTGTGCATAAGGAAACTGGGCATCGTCAGAAATATAGTTTGATTGAAATCACATCTATCAAATAATGAAAATCCCCCAATGCGGGGGATTTTTGTGATATACTAGAAGTAATGAAGAGTTTTTGGAAGAAGTTAATTAATAATAAGATTTTTTGGATTAGTCTGGTGATTCTAATCCAAACAGTAGTATATATTATTGCGGGGATAGGCAAAGCTTATCTACACATGGATGAGGCGTATTCTCTCAGTCTCAGTAATTACGATAAGATTCAGATTCAAGAGAACGAGGATTTTTATAATACGTGGCATGATGCAGCTTATTACAAAGATTATTTAGTGGTAAATGAGAATGAACGGGGCGATTTTGCTCCGGTATATAATAATCAGAGAGATGATGTACATCCGCCGTTGTTTTATTTATTGCTGAGAATTGGGATGGAAATGACTCCGGGGGAATTTAATAAGTGGACGGGTATTACGATTAATATTTTGGCGTTTGCGGTGAATGCGGTGTTTTTGTTCTTAATCGTAGAAAAGTTGTTGCCGGATAATAAAAATAAGTTGGTGAAGGTTTTTGCGTTGACTTTGGCGGCGAGTGTAACGATGGCGGCGGTGAGTACGGTGATGTATATTAGAATGTATGCGATGTTAACAATGTGGGTGACGATTACGGCGTATTTGCATCTAAAATTATTGGATAGTGATAAGGTGAAGCCGGGACTGTTGGCGAGTATTGGTGCGGTGGCACTACTAGGAGTACTAACGCAATATTATTATGTATTTTTCTTGTTGCCGGTATTTGTGATGATGGCGGTGAAGTATATGAAGGCGAAACGTTGGCAAGAGTTTTGGGCGTACTTTGGAACTTTGGCGGGTGCGGCAATTGTGTCGCTAGTGATTTGGCCGTATTCGGTGCAGCATATGTTCTTTGGCTACCGAGGACAGGGGGCGATGGGAAATTTACTTAACTTTACTAAGTTAGGATCGCAAGTAGGGATTTTCTTGGGAATTTTGGTACTGTATGATTTTCATTATATGTTGCCATTTATCTTGATTGCGATGTTTGTGTTGGCGGTGATAGGCTTGAAGAAGGGAAAGAAGCTGCAGGTAGAGAAAACATACGATAAGAGATATCAGCTGATATTGTGGCCGACATTATTCTTCTTAGTAATAGCGTCGATTGCTTCGCCTTTTACGGATTTGCGCTACTTGGAACCGATTTGTGGTTTGATGTTCGTAGTGGTGATGATAGGATTGTACTACTTGCTGGGGCTGTTTTGGAATGAGAAGACGAGGAATGCGGTAATGGCGGTGATATTGGTAATAGTGGCAGTATTGCCATTACCGATGAAAATTGAGCCAGATGTGGAATATAGTAGATGGGAAGCGGCGGTAAATTTTGTGGAGAAGAATGCAGAAGTGCCGGCGATTTATCTGTTTAATGATGGTAATAATAGGTTCTTAGATGATATTTTATTGTTTACAAAATTAGATGAGTCGTATGTGATGGAAAATCAAGAATATACGGAGCAGAATTTTAAGAAGATCTTGGCGGGGAAGGATTTGTCGCATGGTTTGATTGTGTTTGCGAATTATGGCTACGACAGAGAAAATTTGCCGTATATTGAGGCTTTGCAGAGAGCAGTGGGGTTGGATGAGCGGGAGTATATTTTTCAGTTGAATTCAGGCGGAATGTATCATCTGAAATAAGTGGGTTTGGCGTGAATTTAAGAAAAACAAAAACTTTATAAAAATAAAGAAACTATGTTATAATGGTAATAGTTATGGCGAAGGTGATTTGTATTACGAACCAAAAAGGAGGTGTAGGCAAGACGACGACGTCGATTAATTTGGCGTACTTCTTGGCGAAGGATAAATATCGCGTTTTGCTAGTTGATGCTGACCCGCAAGGTAATGCTTCGGCGGGGTTGAATGTAGATAAGGAAAATTTGGCGGCTAGTTTGACAGAAGTAATGATAGAGGCGGCGGAGTTGGTAGATATTATTATGCCAACAGAGTTTAAGAATTTTGACTTAGCTCCAACAACGACGCAGCTGGCGAATGCAGAAGTAGAGATGAATAATTTGAGCCAAAAGTTTACTGTGATGAAGCGGGCGATTAATTCGGTGCGGGATAATTATGATTATATTATTATAGATTCGCCGCCAAGTTTGTCGTTGCTGACAGTGAACGGGATGACAGCGGCGGATTATTTGATTATTCCGGTGCAGACGGAGTTTTTTGCGCTAGAAGGTGTAGCGCAGCTGTTAGAGAATATGGCAATGGTAAAGAAAGCTTTGAACCCGAATTTGAAATTGCTCGGGGTGCTCGCGACAATGTATGATAAGCGGACGAGCTTAAGTATAGAAGTATTGAAAGAAGTGCAAAAGTACTTTAAGACAAAAGTGTTTACGGCGACGATTCCACGGAATGTAAGAGTGGCAGAGGCGCCGAGTCATGGTGTGCCAGTAGGGTCTTATGATAAGTTTAGCAAGGGGGCGAAGGCTTACAAAGATGTAGCGCGAGAAGTAGAGGAAAGGACAAAAAAATAATGGCATTAGGAAAGAAAGGTTTAGGACGTGGATTTGAGAGCCTGATCCCGACGGATTTGGTAGAAGAAGCGTTTGACCCGACGAGCAACGAAGATGCAAAGGTGAGCCAGTTGATAGATTTGCGGGTGGACGCGATTGTGCGGGATGAGGATCAGCCGCGGAAGGATTTTGATGAAGAATCTTTGCAAGAACTGGCAGATTCGATTATTGAGCATGGGGTGCTGCAACCGATTGTAGTGGTACGGAAGGGTAATCAATATCAGATTGTGGCGGGTGAGCGGCGCTGGCGAGCATCGAAGCTGGCTGGTAAAGAGACGATTCCGGCGATCGTGAGGACGCTAGATGCGCAGAATAAGCTAGAATTGTCCTTAATCGAGAACCTACAACGGGCGGATCTGAACCCGATAGAAGTGGCGACGGCTTACGCGAAGTTGAAGGAACAGTTTAATTTGTCGAATGATGATATTGCAAAACGCGTAGGGAAGAGTAAATCGAGTATTATTAATACTTTGAGATTGTTGAAGCTGCCAGATGAAGCGAAAAAGGCAATGCAAGAGCATAATTTGATGGAAGGTCCGATGCGTCCGTTGATTTCGCTAGAGCCGACGGTGATTCATGAAATCTTGCCGAAGATGATTGAGGGGAATTGGTCGGCGCGCAAGGTAGAACAATACGTGGCGGAGAATAAGAAAAAGAGCTCAGTAACGGCGATTAAGGTAAATGAATATCTAAAAGACGAGGCGAGGTTGAGCCGAGAGTATGATTGTGAGGTGAAGATTCGCGGACGGAGCGTGACGTTCTCTTGCAAAGATGATGAAGAGTTCCGTAAGTTATTAGATGGATTTAGAGTTGCGGAATAGGGGAGATATGATATACTAATTGCAGGAGGCCTTGATGCCTCTTGTAATTTTTGTTTAGCTATGAACATCAAGAAAAAAGGGGGTAAACATTGATGACGACAAAGCATGAGCACTACGGCATGAACGATGTGCACGCGGCACATAGCCGGATTGTGACAGTAGATGAGTGCACGGACGTGGTGTACGAGAATTTGCACCTGGAGGGCCGGGTGGTGAATCTGATGTCAACGGATTTGCAGATGGTGGACAAGTTGGGGAAGCTGCGGTCGACCTTCCGGGCGGCGGAGAAGCCGTTGGAGATTTGGTGGGTACATCCGGATATCCTTGAGGCCGGCGTAGCTGAGGCGGAGCTGGTGCGCGTGGATGATCTGCAGCTGGCGGTGTCTGGTCCGGTAAGAGTGATTGGCTGGTTGAATAGCTTCTTTGGGCTGGTGGCGCCGCTGAACGAGACAGATGTAGTCGGAGTGCGGCAGTTTTGGCAGAAAGCGGTGCAACAACGACGAGCGGAAGTACGGAATGTGCAGCTGATTGAGCGTGACAAGTTGCAGAAGCGGGAGCTGATGCCGGTGTACTGGCTGGTGAGCCGCGGGATGGCCTTGGTGATGCATTATCGGGGTTGTGCGCTGAAGAATTTGCTGGTGCCGGCGGTGGCTTGCGAGATGGCGGAGACTGGTAAAATCGGCTATCAGGCATTGATGCCGGCGGAGTATCTCTGGAAAGAAAGCTAAACACTCCTTTTTGCCCCTCGGTAGAGGGGCAAATTTTACGCTGCGCCCTAGACCCCTTTCTAGGAGAAAGGTGTCCAACCTCCAAAGACCAGTTTGTTTCTTCTCTGAAAAGCGCGGTTTCCAGAGAAGAAATATATTATACTAAGTGCGGCCTTAGAGTAGATATGGGGGTCTTGTTTCTCAATTCCACATCAAAGGTAGCTAAGTTTTAAGTAATGTGATGG
>CAYUCN010000014.1:0-24562 GCA_964443395.1 uncultured Candidatus Saccharibacteria bacterium
ATTACGTCGATCGTTACCGCGGCCTCCCCGTCCGCTGTGTCGCTAGATAATTATATCTTTTCCTATACTTAAGTAGGAGGAGAGGAAGACGCCTACTGTTGGCGCAAACCAAAAACTATCTGGGTTTCTGTTATATAACTACAGACATAGATGAACCGTCTCTACTGCATTAGGTTTAGTTAGTTTTATGAAGACAAAAAGATTACTCTGCTTGCCGTATGAGGCGCGACAACCTACCGGAAACTATCAACGTAGGCACGAGAGTAATAGCAAGCATCACGAAAATATATTGTAAAGGCAGAATAGCTAGAGTAAGCGAGCCGGCTAGGCTAAAAAAGAAGTATCCGGCACGTTCTATAGCCGTAAGATAGACAAGCGCTTCTTTACGATCAGCTTTATCAACGCGCTTGACTAGAACGGTTTGACAAAATATTTGTAGCGGGTCTCGAATCGCTGTAAATAGCGTAAAACCGCTACCGATAAAGGCTATACGTATCCAAAAGTCCGTTTCTATAAAGAATCCAATCAATACAAGAGTGATAGCAGTGCATATCGCCACGGTAATCAAGATTGCGGTTCTATGCTTAAAGGCTTGATATATCTTTGGATAAGCAATATCAAAAACAATGCGCAAAATTCGTGAAATCACCCAAACTATACCAATTACCTCTACAACTATATCTACGGTCAAAAGTTCTTCTAATTGATATTGCAAAAGAAGCTTACTATTATTTTGACCGAGCAGGATCGCACCATAGACTAATGCACAAAACCAAAACAAAGCCTTAGAAAGTTTAATTGGATGCGGCAAGGTGAATTCTTTGTGCTTAGATTCTATTCGTGAAGCATGAGAATGTTGTGTTTTTTCTTCTATGTCAAAGATAAAAAATGACATGATTACGCAAACAGCACAGACAATATTGCCAAGTATCATTGGCAAGTCGCGCCAAATCGAGAAAAGAGTGCCACTAGCTAGCGCAGTCGCCATAGTAGCTATCGTGTAAATTAGGCGACTGCGGCTAGCAATATTAATGTATTTCTGACCATGATGTAAGTAGCTTAAATTGTTTTGCAACAAAACTTCTCTTGTGGCGGCAAAAATAATAGATATACTCTGTATAGCCGAAGCTAGGGCAAAGATCCAGTAGCTGTTTCCGACTGTAAATAACATGCTTGCCGTCAATAAAAGAATGGCGCCAAGGCGAATTGACCAAGTGTTACCGATCTTTTCGGCGAAGCGTAACAGTGGCTTAAATATCATTCCAACTACCAGTCCTGCGCAGACTTCTAGAAAAGTAATCTGCGCCGCGTCAAAGCCCTTGATATTAGTCAGCCAAATCGTATTAATTACAACATAGAAGATAAGTCCGTGAGACAGCCCGGCAAACCATGGATAAAGCCGATTGATACGTTTAAGTTTATGTTCCATCTAATTTCTATTATAATACAAATTTGCGAAATCTATGGCGTGATTATAAAAATAGGATCTCGTTAAAACGGGACCCTATTTTTTGCCAATGGCGTGCTATTTAGAGTTACGCTCTTCGATGACTTGCTGCGCCACGTTGGGTGGAACTTCCTCGTAGCCGAAGAGTTCCATGCTGCTTGCAGCACGTCCTTGCGACATAGAGCGCAAATCGCTAGTGTAGCCGAAGAGGTTGGCGAGAGGGGCAAAAGCTTTAATTAGCTTGGCACCGCCGTTAAGATCTTCCATGCTATCAATGCGACCACGGCGAGAGTTGATGTCGCCAATCACGTCACCCATAAACTCTTCTGGGGTAGTAATCTCGAGTTTCATAATTGGCTCTAGGAGGACTGGATTAGCACGTTTGATGCCTTCGCGAGTAGCGAGGCTACCGGCGAGCTTAAAGGCAAGCTCGCTAGAGTCAACATCGTGATAGCTACCGTCGTAGAGCGTAGCCTTAACGTCAACTACAGGGTATCCAGCGATAACGCCGCCGTTAAGGGTTTCCTCAATACCCTGCTGAACTGGCTTACGATATTCCTGAGGAACCACACCGCCTTTAATCTGATCAATGAACTCAAAGCCTTTACCAGTCTCATTTGGCTCAAACTTCACCCAGACATCACCATACTGACCGCGGCCACCAGACTGCTTCACGTGCTTACCTTGGGCTTCGGCAGTGCCACGGATGGTCTCGCGATAGGCAACTTGTGGAGCACCCGTATTAGCCTCTACACCATGCTCCTTGTTAAGGCGATCGATAGCGATCTCAAGATGAAGCTCGCCCATACCAGAGATAATTGTCTGGCCGGTTTCCTCGTCTGTGTGGACACGGAGAGTTGGGTCTTCCTCAACGAGTTTTTGCAAGCCAAGACCCATCTTCTCTTGATCGGACTTAGTCTTAGGCTCGATGGCGATAGATACTGGAGGATCTGGGAATTTAATATCTTCAAGGTGAATTGGATGAGCAGGATCGCAGATGGTAGTGCCGGTAGTGACATCCTTCATGCCGACTACTGCCGCAATATCGCCAGCGGCAATTTCAGAAATTTCTTCGCGTTTATCGGCAAACATCCGTACTAAGCGGCCGATGCGCTCTTTGTCGCCAGTAGTAGCATTGAGGACAGTATCGCCGGATTTCATGACGCCGGAGTAAACGCGGACGAAGATTAGTTTACCTACAAATGGATCTGTAGCAATCTTAAAGGCGAGCGCGGTCAAAGGTTCCTTATCATCGGCCTTGCGAACAACTTGGTCGCCAGTCTTAGGATCGATACCAACGGTTTGGCCCTGATCACGATCAAGTGGGCTGGGCAAATAATCTGTCACCAAATCTAGCACCTTCTCGACAATCACGCCACGGCCATCGCCACCAGTGACCAAGAAGAAATCGCCATCAAGTACACGCTTGCGCAAGGCAGCCTTGAGCTCGGGGATAGAAATAGCTTCTTCGCCTTGGTTAAAGAATTTCTCCATAAGAGCTTCGTCGGCCTGGACGGCTTCTTCTACAAGTAAACTACGAGCATTCTTGGCTTTCTCAAGCATGTCTGCAGGGATATCACTAACGGTCAGCTCGTGATCAGCATAATCTTTGTAAGTGTAAGCTTTCATGTCGATAAGGTCAACGACGCCGCAAATATCTTTCTCAAAGCCGATAGGCAAGTGAATCGCAACAGCGTTCTTAGACAGGCGTTTGTGGATGCTATCAAGAGACTTATAAAAGTCGCCACCAATTTGGTTAATTTTGTTGACAAAACAGATGCGAGGCACGCCGTATTTAGTGGCTTGGCGCCAAACCGTCTCTGACTGAGCTTCTACACCCATTTTACCATCGAATACCACTACCGCACCGTCCAGCACGCGCAAGGAGCGCTCTACTTCGGCGGTAAAATCGATGTGCCCTGGTGTATCGATAATATTAATCTTGTGATTTTTCCAATAGACAGTAACCGCGGCAGAAGTAATAGTAATACCACGTTCCTTCTCTTGTTCCATCCAGTCGGTAGTAGCACCACCAGTGCCGCCCTTGACGAGGTCAATTTTGTGTTTAAGGCCGGTACGATAAAGAATCGCTTCGGAGGTGGTAGTCTTGCCAGCATCGATATGGGCAATAATACCAATATTGCGCAAATTTGCTAAATCTTTGACTTCATTTGCCATGAAAGTACTTTCCTTTATTATTTAATCTTGGCCAAACTCAACCAGCATTTTTAGTAAATGACTTGATCCATCACACCTCAAATACCTTAGAGAAACAGGCTTTTCTATATTTTAGCATAAAATTTGTGATTTTGATAGAGGTTTTATGGTTTTTGATGGAATTTTGTACAGAATATATATTTTCGTCAATGTTCGTAAAAAATATTAATGCTTGTTGTTATGCTAAGGGCGAACGTTTATCTGTACTGAGTAAATATAATTTATGCTTGGCGCGGGTGAGGGCGACATATAATAATCTTTGCTGGTCGGCGCGTTCGGCGGCCAGCGTATCCCCAAAAATCTCAAAGATCGTGGCGTGCGGGTGGCTGGATAAAACTTGCTCACGATTAAATTCGAGTAAAATCACTACATCAGATTCTAAACCTTTGGACTTATGCATAGTCAGGCCGCGAATTTGTGCGTTGGCCGCGTCTGGGAGTAAGATTCTTTCGCGCGCGAGTATGTTTTGCAAACTCGTGAGTAAGTTTTGTAAACTTACTCCGGCGAAGGAAGTAAAGTTATGCCGATGCAAAAGTAGAATTTGTTCTTTGCGATGATGCTTAATAATTTTGGTGAGGGTTTTGAGTAACTGCGCTACTTCTAGATATTGCTCTGGTGAGCCACCACAAACTTCCGCGAGAACTAGTTGGTAACGCGCATCACCGAGAGCGTCTTCAGCTAAGTCGTCCGCGCAGAATTTAGTTTTGTGGGGATTGATGGTTTTGATCTTTCCCTTCTGTTTGCTAAATGGAATAGCTTTATTAGCTTTAGTATCATAATGTGTCAGCATATATTTATTGGCTTGCTCCACGATTTTCCGGTCGCTGCGATAATTGGTACTCAGCGGAATATTAACTACGTCCTCCGGAAAGTACCGCGCGAAGTCGATAAAGTACTTCACGTCCGAGCCAGCAAACCGGTTAATCGCTTGCCAATCATCCCCCACCGCAAATAAATGTGCATCTGGGCAATTCCACCGAATGGCCTGAATAATCCCGAAAAACAGATAAGAAAAGTCCTGATACTCGTCTACCATGAGATATTTATAATGCTGAACTTGCCGCAATAAGAAATTATTTGCAGAAGTTTTGTGAGTTGAGTTAGAACTATTATGAAGTGTCTGGGATGATTGCCGAGAATCTGCAAGTCTGGCATTTGCATGGGCTTGTGCGTGAGTTTGTAAAATCTGCGTGGCGCGAGCCATTAAAAGATTAAAATCGATTTTAGGGAAATTAAGAGCGAGGAGATATTCTTGATAAACGGCAAGGCAAGTTTTGTGTAGATAAATGCGAGCGGAGAAATTATCATCCGCTTGATGCTGCGTAATATAAGCTTGCACATCGGCACACAAATCCGCCAGGCCGCTCTGGCCAACGTATTGCTGCGCGGCGCGGGCGATAAAACTATTAGCCAGGCGTAAGATTTCGGTATATTCTTGCACGGAAATCTCGCGATGTTCTTCGGATAGAACTTTGCGCACGCAAGTTTTTACTAGATTATCATGTTCGGGCTCGGAGATAAGTTGCGGCTGCTCGCCAGTATGTTTGGCGATGTCCAGAGCAAACTTATGAAAAGTCGAAGCAACTTTAATTTCTTTGCCTTGATTAAGATCCTTCAGGCTAACGCCATCGATTTCAACGGCGCCAATGCGTTCGTTAACTTCGGCAGCGGCGGTACGATTAAACATGAAAGCTTTGATCTCGGAGAGCTGAGCTTGGTGCGTGGCAACTAAGTAAGCAATCTTGGCCACAATGACCCGAGTTTTGCCGGAGCCAGCGCGAGCGGTGACTAAAGTATTTTTGTGATTATCCAAAACGGCGCGAGCTTGGTCGGCGTCGAGAGTGTAAGGCTTGCCGCCTTGCGAAACGTGCCGCTCAAACCAATCGCGAAATTCTTCAGTATTCTTGAAATTAGTCATATAGGCGCTCACTTCGGGCCGCGTCGCCGACGCCTGCCGTCGCAGGGTCGACGCGCTCGTCCTCCTCGTAAGTCCGGATTCCCTCAGTGAGTCCTATATAACTAATTTCATCCACGACTATTGTAGTTTCTTTCGCAAAATCCCTTGCACAGCGGAAGGATTTGCCTTACCCTTAGACTCCTTCATCACTTGCCCAACAAGGAAACCAATAACCTTTTCTTGGCCAGCCCTAAAATCGGCTTGCGCCTGCTGAGTTTCCGGCTTAGCTAAGACTGCGTCGACAATAGCTTCGAGGGCGCTGAGATCATTCTCTTGTACTACTCCGAGTTCTTTAGCAATAGTACGAGTATCCTTATAATGCATTTCGGGATCAAAGAATTTGAGGAAGACTTCTTTCATGCCGGTGCTAGAAAGTTCATTCTTCCCATTCATGTCAACCAAGGTGTTGAGTTGCTCACTAGTTGGCAATTCATCATTCAGTAAACTAGTATTTTCTTCAGCAAGCAAGACCGATGAGAAAAGATTGGCAATCTTTTTTATGGCACCACTGCCCTCTAGCTCAGCAAGTTTTGCCATGAGCTGAGGATAATCCAAAAGTACCTCTAGCGTATCTTGTCCGAGATTTTTACTAAATTCACTACGATACCAAGCCGGCATTTTGGGCAGCTTTTCTCGCTCTTCTTGAACCACTTCCGCACTCAGTTTAAGCGGCGGAATATCCGGCTCAGGCATGTAGCGGTAATCTTGAGCTTCCTCTTTGCTGCGTTGGCTAGTAGTTTCGCCAGTGGCGTCGCTCCAGCCGCGAGTTTCTTGAATAACTTTTTCGCCTTTGTCTAGTAATTTTGACTGGCGTTTAATCTCGTATTCTACAGCGTGCTCGACGCTACGGAAGGAGTTGAGATTTTTAACTTCGGCGCGAGTGCCAAGTTCTTTGCTGCCTTCCGGAGCAATAGAGATGTTAACATCAAAACGCATGTTGCCATTGTACAAGTCCCCAAAAGTGACACCAGCGTAGGTCATTAGACGCCAAAGTTCCTTAGTGTATTCGCGGGCTTCGACTGCAGAATGAATGTCTGGCATGGAGACAATTTCGATGAGCGGCGTGCCAGCACGGTTCAAATCTATCAGACTGTCACCATTCTCATGGCTAAGCTTGCCAGCATCTTCTTCAAGATGGGCGTGTTCAATGCGAATTTTGCCTCCGCTCGGAAGTTCAACATACCCTTCGCCGATAATCGGGTGAAACAGCTGAGTAATTTGATAACCTTTAGGTAAATCAGGATAGAAATAATGTTTACGATCGAAACGACTTTCGAGATTGATTTCTGAGTTAAGTGCCAGGCCAGCCCTGACAGCATACCTAACAGCAGCCCCATTCAATCTAGGCAGCATACCAGGCAAGCCATAATCCACCGGAGAGACGCAGGAATTAGGTTCCTTGTTGCGAGCGTCATTATCTACTTCTGAGAAAAGTTTAGTCTTAGTACAAAGCTGAACGTGGCACTCTATGCCGATAGTAGGGATATATTTGATTTTTTCTGCCATACTAAATTGCTCCTATGTTTTTTAATGCCTGCCGAAAAACTGCGAGAGCTTGGCGTGCTTGGTTATATTCTACCTGGAAGTCGCTTTCGTGGGCGATTTGATTACGTAATTTATGAACGTACCAGACTTTGTTGAGGTCCGGCATGCGGTCGCCAAGCTTTTTGAGGCGGTCGCCCATGCCTTGGCCAGGGATGCCCATTTCTATAAAAGCGCGATCCAAAAGTTTATCCGCCTCAAGAATGGCGTAATTATAACTGCGCGGATCGTCTTTGTCTAGGCCGTTTTCAATCTTGAGCCAGCGGAGTTGATATTCTTGTTTGTCAAATTCGTGACGTCGCTTGCCGCTGAGCACCATCGCTACGAGCGCTAAGAGCGCTACGGCAACAATCGCAATCACTAAAAAGACCATTTGTGGCATTAATCGTTCCCTCCGTAGACGTTAGCAGATTCGTCCAGCTCCTTAGGGTAGCCGTCGCGCATTTGCTTGGCAAAGTTGAGCAAAGCATGATCGCTCTTGCGCGGGCCAACTAATTGTAGCCCGAGAGTGAGGCTTTCTGGAGTCTCGCCGACGGGTATGGCTAAGCCCGGAATCCCGGCAAGATTAAGCGATACTGACATCAAATCCTCAAGATACATAGCAACAGGATCGTTCACTTTTTCGCCTAGCTTAAAGGCAGGGTTGGGGCTGACAGGCGTTAAAATTACATCACATTGCTCGAAAGCCTTCTCGTATTCATTAATAATAAGCGTGCGGGCTTTTGCGGCCTTGAGATAATAAGCATCGTAGAAGCCTGAAGACAGGACGAAATTACCAATCATAATCCGACGTTTGTTCTCTGGCATAAAGCCTTCGTTGCGAGTGTTCTCATATAGTTCTTCTAGGGTACTAGACTGCTCGCTGCGGAAACCATAACGAATCCCATCATGCCGAGAAAGATTACTGGCGACCTCGGCCGGCACAATAATATAATAGGCGGCGAGAGCATATTTAAGCGCAGGCATGTCTAACTCCACAATCTCATGGCCGGCTTGTTTGAGCTTTTCAACTTCTTGAGTTAAAGCGGCGCGGATGCGAGGGTCAACGGCGTCATTATCGAAATCTTTAATAATACCGACGCGTTTGATAGGATCATCGTATTCTTCGGGCTCACCATAGAAATCGGGTAAAGTAGTCATGTCGTACGGATCTTGTCCGGCGGCAACTTCCATCAACAAATGCAAATCTTCAGGACTATTAGCGAAGAACCCCACGCAGTCCGTGCTAGACGCCATCGCCACTACGCCATAGCGGCTGACTGCGCCGTAAGTAGGCTTAAGACCATAGACGCCGTTGAAGCTAGCTGGCTGACGAATAGAACCACCCGTGTCGGTACCAGTAGCAAACGGGACAATCCCTAGCGCCACTGCTACCGCTGAGCCGCCAGAAGACCCGCCGGCTACTCGCTCAGTGTCCCGAGAGTTTTTAGTAGGGCCGTAATAGGAGTTCTCAGTAGAAGAGCCATGTGCGAAAGCATCTAGGTTAGTGCGGCCAATCATAATCGCGCCTGCATCTTCTAGCTTCTTGACAGCAGTCGCAGTAACCGGACTGGCAAAATCTTCGAGAATATGTGCCGAGGCAGTAGTGCCACCTTCAGGGCTGAGGAAGTTATCCTTGAGAGCATAGGGTACGCCAGCGAGCTTACCAACAGCTTCGCCATGTTTAATCTTCTCATCGATTAGAGCTGCCTTGCGGAGCGCCTCGACGTCATTAAAAGAATTAAAGATATGATATTCATCTTGATACCGATGCGCTTTGTCGAGAGCCTCTTGTACCAAAGATACGGCACTAATTTCTTGATTTGCAATCTTCATAATCTTCCTTATAATACCTTTGGTACTTTTATTTGATGGTCTTTGACTTCTTTGGTAAGGTTTAAGAGCTGCTCGCTGCCAGCCTCTTGAGGGAGGATCTCATCTGCGCGCCAGATGTTTTCTAAGCCATTGACTTGATAAGTTGGTTCAATATTTGAGGTATCGAGCTCATCTAGCTGAGAAATATATGCGACGATTTCCTTAATATTTGCGGTGAGTTGCTCGCTCTCGCCAGTTGTGAGCGCAAAATTAGATAAATGCGCCAAGTGAGAAATAGTATCCTGATTAACTTCCATTTCTTTATTATACTACAGAATGATCGGTTTGAGCAAAAATCGGTAATTAAAACGGAGACGCGGTTGCTTTGCAGGGATGACAAAACCGCCCCTTACGGGGCGGCGTAGATGGTCCTATGAGGCGGAGGGCATGACGACTTCTAACGTGTAGCCGAAATCCTGTGCAAATCGATCGAGACATGCTTTAGTAAAATAGCTTTCAATCTGGCCGTTAACGGTAATAGCTTGCATCCAAACCGGATCAATCGCAGAGTCGTAAGTATTCATAAGAGTAAGGAAGTAGTCAATGACCGTGCGCTGATCTGGCCAGCTTTTGGTGTCGCGATGCATATAGAAGACATGCTTCTGAGCGATTACGCCCAGCGTAACAATAGAATCTTGCAAACCGATCCGGACAGGCATAGCTAAATCATTATCAGAATGGCCACTATCGGTATAGGGGTGATTATGCACATGGGTCAAATTGCGGAACCGACGCAGAATATTGATAGCTTCCGGAGAAAGCGAAACACCGCGATCACTATGACTAGTCTGTTCGACGAGTTTGCGGCCACCTTCATCAAAGACGAAGATGATTTCTTCTTGCGGCATGCTGGCTTGGACATTGGCGATAACCTCGTCCAGAGTGCTGCCGTGGTCGGAATTGCTAATCTCTTGGAGCCGGGCGATCATGTTTTGCTTGTGCATATAGTTGATCCGTAAAATCAAGCCAACACCGACGGCAATAGCGATCACAATAATGATAACACTAAGAGCAACGGGGCTAATGCTGAGGTGCTTGGGGTGTTTTGTGCTTTGGGACTTTTGGGAATTCTGCGAGTTATTTGCGTGCTTGGCGTACTGAGAGGCGCGGGATGGTTTACTACTCATTTAGGTAGCTCCTTTCATGAACCATAATTTTTAAGGTACATATCTACATTGTACCATGAATTGCTATAATTGTCAATGGCTAGATTGTTCGGTTGGGCGGGGAGGTGTTCGGGAATAGCTGGAACTCTTTACAGTGAAGAAAATGCTAGAGACTTGCAACTTCGTAGTTTCTGAATGTTTCAAGAAAAGACTATGTGTATGGATTATCTCGCAACGCAGCGAATAGAGTAGGAATCGGACTCACCTCCTCTTCGACCAATGGAATCGATTGTGGTTGTATTCATAATTACGAGGAGAACTCTAGTTGGGCTGGTTGATGGAGCACGTGCTATGGGTTTGTCACTTACAGTATTAGAGGCTTCGCTAGATGAAGCAGCTCCGGTTTTAGTCCAGTAGCCAGTTTGAGTTCCAACGCCAGTTTCTGTACGGTAGCTAACATATCCACCTAGGACAAAATTGTACGGGACAGTTAATGCTTGCGCAATAGCTACGTCATTAAGCAGCGCAGCAAACTGACCATTAGACCCACCCGTCGGTAAAGTCCAGCCCTTTGCGCAAATGCTATATGGAGCGTCATTGATGTAGGCATTGTCACTTCCAATCGTTCCAGAGTTAACTGTAGCGACCTGGTCTTGATAGAACGTACCATGTTCATTAGAATACTCAGTATTGTTGGCATATAACGTATAAGTATTCCCGTCTGCTAGATCAGTAGTACTAGAATCGAGCTGCGATGATGCGAGATCAGCTACTTTCAGATTGAGGTTTTGCGTCATCCAACAATTACCATCCTTAAGCTTAGCTACAGTATAGGTCTTGTTGTCTCTGGTATCAGTAAGAGTGTACTCAGTATTGCCAATAGGAGTGTTAGCACAAATGCCTGAAGTCATAGCTTGCATAGTAGTAATATCGGCAAGGGTAGTAATGGCTTTTGGCTGTATAGCAAAGGACAAAAGAGCATTGGTACTATAGCTACCGGCTGTAGCTCCTTCACCAAAGTTTGCAGCAAAGACAATCTTACCATTCACATTAGCAGAACTAGCATTAGCGGATTTAATGACAGAATCAGATGTTTGCATAGGACGATAAGTCATATCACCATTGGCTGTACTAGTATTATCACTCCATCCCCAGCCCCAAGTATTACTAGTCATACTCTTACCTTGTACGCCAGTACTAGCAACTGGGTTAATGGTAGTAGCGCCAGCCGTACTATTCTTGAGACTAGTACTACCATCCGTATATTTAATACTTAGGCTATAGCTTTCTATATTACTGGCTGTCGCTACTACATTATATGCTATATAGTTAGTTTGATTAGTTACTGCATTTAGGCTCTTACTATAACTATCATTACTACTATTACCATCAATACTTAGACTAATATTATTAGTACTACCGTCTGGCTGCGGTTCCGGAGAAGGATCTGCAGCATAAACCTTATCATCACTTCCATTGCTTCCAAAGCCTAATGGATTAATACATATGCTACCAAGCAAAAGTAAGGCAAGTATGCAGCCAATGGGTAGACTATGATATAGTAACTTATTACTATCTAGTATTCTTCCTTTATCCTTTTGATATTTCCTTATTTGGCGCATACTTGCCCTCCTTTTGTAATAAATATATTTATTTCCAGAGAGGGTACTATTCTAAGTAATATTTTTGAGCAACAAAAATAGCGCATCCGACCATCGTTATCTGTAGCCGTATTCATTTGCGCGAGTTACCCATCATACCAAAATGGTACCATCATGGGCTAACCCCTCGCGCTCATGTAATGATTACGAGGGCCATGATGGCACCAGCTATTACATGAGCATTATTTTTCATCTGCCAAGGCAGAAGGTTAGCACTTCTATTTTATCATGTCGCCACGTACCACACTAGACTAGATATTTTATCACTTTAATGGCATAATAACAGACCATCTACTTTATTTCATAATAGAATGACTATATTAAATCTACTCCACAAATATGGAATTATATTTGCGGAATAGGTTTGATCATACTCATCCAACTTCATCGCAAAAAATGGTTTACATCTCCCCCTTGACATGCTATAATTACTATTGACAAGTCTGGTATCAGACTTTTTTTATAGTTAAATTATACTAACCTAGAGTATTTTCTCTAGCACACAACTTTTGCAAAGTTATGGTATAATAGATATAACTATCCAGAAAGTCTCAGACAAGAAAGGAAACGAGGAAGTAATATCATGTCTAATCGGACCAAAAAGGCCAAGTCCGGCCAGCCAGGAGCAGACAAAAACGCTCCACACATCACCAAAATCACCGCCAGCTCCAGTCGCGAACGTTCTAACCAGCCCGCCAGTGAGACGCCTCCCGCTAAATCCTCCGAGCTAGCCAAAGAGGGGATCAAGCCGGAATTAGTCGTTTCTGATACTGGCAAGACCGACATCAAACCCCTAGATAAGTCCGACGCCGAACTTAATAAATCAAAAAAGCTCACCCGAGCCGAGAAAAAAGCCGCTCGCCTCGCCCACCAGCAAGACGAAGAACGCCCGCTCAAGACTTACTTTATTCTGTTCCGCCCTTTTGTCGCTCTTGGCCGTTATCTACGTGATTCTTGGCGCGAAATCCGTCTCGTCCGCTGGCCCAACCGCAAAGCCACCTGGAAAATGACCGCCGCCGTTCTAGTCTATTGTGCTATCTTTATGATTTTCCTCACTCTTCTCGACGTTTTCTTTACATTTATATTTGATCTAATTTTTAAATAAGGAGTTTTATACAATATGGCAGTAAACCGTTATGAGAACACCGACCGCGCCTGGTACGCGATCAGTACTTACAGTGGCTACGAAGACAAAGTAGCCAACAGCATCAAAGAGCACGTCGACAGCGGCGAAGTCGAAGGCAAAATCTTCGATGCTATCGTCCCCAAAGAGAAACAAATCGAGATCAAAAACGGCAAGCGCAAAGTCGTCGACCGCAAGATCTTCCAGGGCTACGTCCTCATCGAAATGTGTCTTTCTGATGAAACCTGGTATATTGTCCGCAATACACCAGGTGTCACCGGCTTCATCGGCAATGGCACTCAGCCTACCACCGTCTCCGAGGCTGAAATCGCCAAAATCAAGAAACGCATGGGCGTAGAAGACCCCAAATACAACGTCAATTACGAAATCAACGAAGTTATCTCCATCATTGACGGTCCATTCAAAGGTTTTGAAGGTACCGTCTCCGAGATTGATAACACTAAGGGTAAGCTAAAAGTTATGGTCTCTATGTTTGGTCGCGAAACCCCTGTCGAGCTTGACGCCCTCCAGGTTCAAAAATTGCAATAGTTCATCTTATATGAAATTATTTAACTTCCTACGCAAAAACTCTACTCCTACCGCCGAAGCTTCTTCTAGCCCAGAGCGGCAAACACCAGACCGCTTTACCGGCCAAAAACTTGGCATAGCTGCTGAGCAAGCCATCACCAACCGCGAACGCCAAGAGAACAAAATCATCGCTAGTCTCCTACGCGGCGAAGACGCACTATTTCAGAAACAAGTCGATATCAGCCCCGCCGAACGCCAACAATTTTATGATCAAATCCTCAATCATCAGATCACTCGCGAACAGGAAAGTCATCTTCTCCAGCAAATCAGCACCCCCGCGCACGACCGCACTGGTCAGCTCACCCGCACCGGAGACGTCCTAGCTCAACTTAATACTAAACATGACCAACGTATTCTTTCCTACATGACCGCCGTCAACGGCCAGATGCCCGCCAGCCTCACTCCAGACCACATTACCGCCTTTCTTCAAAAGTACCCTACGCCCATCGAATTCGCTAGCGCCGAGCAAGATTTTCTTACTATGATCGACTATCGCAATGGCGACGCCAAACTCCGCGAATACGAGGCCGATATCGAAACTTTTAAGCACAAAATCTACGGCAAACGTCAAGAATACTACCAAGCTCTCCAATCCCTCGAAGGCAAAGCTCATCAATATTCCCGCGAACGCTACGCCGCCCAACAAGCCAACATCCTCGCTCACCCCAAACAAGCGCGCGTCACCTTTATCCCGCCCGACCAGAAATAATATTGTTTTTATTTCTTTTTGTGCTATAATAAAGAAGTTACGCACGATTATTAATCGTTTCTGGGAGCTTCTAGCCCAGATAAAAGGAATATATCATGGCAAAACAAGTTATTGGCAATCTTAAGCTCCGCATCCCTGGCGGCAAAGCCACCGCCGGCCCTCCAGTCGGCTCTACGCTCGGTCAATGGGGCTTAAACATGATGGATTTTATTAATCCCTTCAATGAGAAAACCAAAGAATTCATGGGCAAAAATGTCATTGTCCACATCAAAGTCTACGACGATCGCACCTTCGACTGGACCTGCCTTGGTCAGCCTGTCGACGATCTCATCCGCGAGAAGATCAAAATCGAGAAAGGCAGCAGCAAGCCCAACACTGACAAAGTTGGCAAAATCTCCCGCGCCGACCTCGAAGAAATCGCTAAAGTTAAAATGGGTCAGCTTAACGCTATCGACATGGAAGGTGCTGTCAAAGTTATCGCCGGCACTGCTCGCTCGATGGGCGTAGTGGTCGAAGATTAATTCTTCATTAACAAAAATAGAGGTCTCCTATCAAGGCCTCTATTTTTGTAAGTATATCCTGCCCACCTGCCCAAGCCTTTCTAAAGTCTCAAGCTCTCGTCTTCACATTTAATCAGTTTTGCTTCAACCGTCACTGATCTTCCGCATCCCAATGGTTTCACTAAACCTAGAAAAGGCCACCCCGTAGGGTGGCCATCCATAAAAGTAAGGTTAAATATGCGCAATCATCAGCGGCGCATCCTTCGCGCCCCAGTGCGCCGTCGACTCCGCGTCGTCCGTCGGCAGCGTCTCACCCAAATCCTCCCGCCGCAGCTGGAGAATTCTCTCAATGTAAGGACGCTGCATCTCCTGCAAAAACTCACAGTTCATCCAGCATGCATCCGGCGATGTATACCTGCGCGACAGCCCGCACTGCGGATAACGCGAAGCGCAGTGTACAATCCGCAGAATCATGCTCTGCTCGCGCAACGTCGCCATCCGCAGATGGGTCAACTGCGCAAGTTTCGCATAGTAGCGCCGAAACATCTCCTGCGCCTCCGCGCAGGGCTCATCGTCCGTGCAGAGATTGCAGTGCTCCAAGTGACGCTCGCGCGCCTCGGCATACTGCTCCTTCAACTCACGGACTGCACCGGAATACCGAACCTCCAAATCCTGCATCCGCCGCATCTGCGAAAGCCACGGCTCATGCAGCTTAATAATGGGCTGAATTGTAGTAAACGTATTCATGGTACTCATGAGATATTCCCCCTAATTATCTTTTGTTTATTACCTCTTAGCATCGCAGCCATTAAAGCTGCAATAGCAGGCTCTCGCCCATCCGCTCTGGCGTTGCGTTCCGCATCGCCGTCATTACCGCCTGTTCCAGCTGCTCCACTGACGCTTTCGTCGCAAACCGCTCTGGATACATCTGTCTTACGATCAGCTCTAAACGCTTCAACACATACTGCTGCTGCCAAACCGGAAGTTGCTCAAACTGCTCCCACGTTATCGGCGTAATGATACTAATCGGCAGCTTCTGCTCTTCATCAGTCAGCACTCAGCTCGCCCCCTCTCCGCAATCGTTTCATCTTTTTAACCTCACTCTCTCAAGTTTCGTAGAGCACCTCAGGTACCCTATCTTTCTATTATAGCACACTTTTACATTTTTGTCCATAGTTTTATTGCTTTTTTGGCCATATAGCACAAAAACAACCTCTAAGCCAATGTAATTATGTCAAAATTACAACATTTACCCCTATTAGCAGGTTGTTTTTCATCATCAATATGCTAAAATAAAAATAACATTAAAGGAGCTAAAAATGGACGAAAACATCAAAAAAATTGACTGGCTATACCTTCTGGGCTATTTCCTAGCACCAGCTATTCTCTGCACTTTCCTCTTTACTGTAGGCTATACTTTCTTTCGCGATGGCGGCACCGGCCTCGTCCTTACTACTATGGTACCAGCTATTATCACCTTTGCTTGGTGGATCTTTGGCGCCAAACTCATCTTCCGCGCCAAAGTTAAAGCCTTCGAACAAGCCTTTTCTGCCGCCGGCTATCAGCGTAATCACACTTTCTACGGCCAAGGCAAAGTTGTCATTCTCGACATTGCCAAAGGCATGCTCGGTATTATCTTTATTTGGAACCCTTTCCATGCCTATATTCTACCTGCTTCTCATGTAGAAAAAGCCTGGACCGACGATGGCAAAATGGGCTCCGGCTTCATGGAAGGCAGTAGTATGGTCAAATTCTGCCTTATTGTAGACGGTATCAAAGTCAACGTACCTACCTTCCAGTCTAATCAACGCTTCCGCATGGACGATAAACGCATCCTCACTGGTATTTCTAAGGCCGATATGATGGTTAAAAGCATCGAAGAAGCCAAAGCTAATTCCGAGAAATCTACTAAAGCCAAGAAAGCTTAATTGTGAGCATTTTTACCAAAATCAAAGCCTGGGCACTCGATGATTGGTGTGCTAACTGTACTACCCAGATGAACTTGCTCAAAAAGCAGCTCTTTGCTATGCCAATGACCGTTGGTCACTATGTCGACCACGACGACCCCAATTATTACGAAACCAACCTCATACCCGTCCGCCAAAAATCCGACATCCCCGCTGGCGTCTATGCCTGCTATGTCTCGCTCTATCAATGCCCTAAGTGTCAAAAGAAAGTCGTCAAAATCACCAACTTTCTCCCTGTTCGTGATCAAGAACAGATCGACGGCACCCATCTCTTTGAGAATGGGGAATTAGTGGATTTCATCGAACAAGCTTAATGCTTTCATCATATCATCACCAATAAAAACATCCCCAAGCAAGACTAATCTTCAAAGGTCTTCGATATACAAAAAATCGGGCCCACCTCGCAAGGTGAGCCCTTTTAGTCCTCCTTTATCTCATAAGATTCTCTTTGCCAGAACTACCGCCTTACGGCTTACTTCTGCTCATGCGGCTGCTCCTCCGGCTTCAGCGCAATGGTTCCACGCAGCCCTTCAGGCACTCTGTGCAGCGCTCGACTGATAACGCTATCGTACATCGGCGTACGCGCCGACGCCTTGCTCAGCGCTTTCTTAATCACACCGGAGTACTCCTCCAGCTGATTGTGCATCTGCGCGCTCGCCTCGTACCGCAAGTTGACGGGATCGCCAATCAGAATATCCTGAGTCAGGCATTCCTCGACCAGCGCCTCGTCCAAGGTACTCACCTCGGCTACGAGGTCGTCACCGTCTCGGATCTCCATATACCGCACCTTGCGGCAGTGGCTATCGGCCTGCTCTTCCGGCACTTCCGCGCCGGTCCGCATGTCGATATAGTAGTAGTACGGCCAGTCACGGTGCGTGCCGCCCTCCCAGATCAGACCATACTGATCAGAGATACGCCGTCCGTTCTCGTCCAGCTCGCAGCCTTCATCATCGACGCTCGCCGTGTTAAAGATCATGCCGCGAAAGCTCGCCTTGTCCAACCCCACCGTGTCCAGCACCGCGCGCATCCGCGCCCGGTTCTGCCGCTTGGTCTCCAGCTCGTAGGCCGCCACCATCGTGGCAATCCAGTCGCGCTGCTGCTTTAATCCGTCCATCACGGGGACGGGGAGCTTGTTCACCTGCAAGGCCGTCAAATAGCCCTGCACGTACGCCCGAGCCATGTCGCCATCGCCGCCATAGAGGTAATAACTCGCCTTCTGCTTCTGATACATTTTCATGTACCTCCTTATAAGATTGGGAGTGTCAAAGAGCGAGAGAGGCCGCCTGCGCAGCCAAAACCGCTCAAGCACTCTCTATCCTTTCATTGTAGCACACTTTGCTATTTTTGTCAATACTTACACCATATATTATGCCATATTCTACAAAAAATCCCCTATTACACCTTGTTTTTCTCCCAATTTTTGCTATAATTAAGGTAATACTAATCAATGTGGGAGAGGGAATCATAATTATACAATCCTCGTACGTACCACAGAAAGGAAACTATGACCGAAGAAGTCAAAGAAACTTTAGATCAAGCTCCCGTCGCAGCAGAAGAGACCGAGCAATACGCCAAATCTGGCAAAAAGTCTAAAAAACATATCGAAGAAGTCAAGGCCGAAGAAGAGCGTCAAGCTCGCAAAGCCGAGAACAAAGCCCTCGAAGAAGCCGGCGAGAAACCACGCGGCGCCCGTCCAGTTACTCGCCCTAAAATTGAACGCCGTGGCAAAAAATACCAAGAAAAAGCTAAGCTAGTAGAAAAAGGCAAAATCTACACCCTTAAAGAAGCCCTTGAGTTGGCCGAGAAGACAAATCCTACTAAATTTGACGCCACCATTGAAGCCCACGTTCGCCTTGGTGTAGACCCTCGCCAAGCCGACCAAAACATCCGCGCTACCGTAGTCTTACCTCACGGTAATGGTAAAACCGTCCGCGTTGCCGTGTTTGCTCCGCTTGATGCCGCGAAAAAAGCTGCCGCCGCTGGCGCCGATATCGCCGAGGACGAAGAATTCTTGAAGCGCCTCGAGAAGGGCGAGATCGACTTCGACGTCCTTATCTCTACCCCGCAATACATGCCTAAGCTCGGTAAATTCGCCCGCTTGCTCGGTCCAAAAGGCTTAATGCCAAACCCTAAAGCCGGCACCGTCACTGTAGACCTCGAGAAAGCCGTCAAAGAGTCCAAAGCCGGTAAGGTAGAATACCGTGTCGACAAGCAGGGCATCATCCACATCGGCCTCGGCAAAACCAACTTTAGCGCTGCCGACCTCTTAGAGAACGCCGAGACTTTCTTTGAATCCCTCAAGAGCCATCGTCCCGCTTCTCTCAAAGGCAGCTACGTTAAGTCGATTTTCATTACCACTTCTATGGGTCCATCCATCGAAGTTGAGAATCTCTACAACTAACTTTAGTCTTAAACATCAAAAATCTACCTCTCATTGGGGGTAGATTTTTGTATTAGATATGATATACTACTAACATAACTTCTTGTATCTTAGAAAGGAGACTTCGTTTATGCACCGCAAAAGTATTCTTACCTGTCTCTGCATTATCGCCTTCCTCGTTTGTTTGGGCCTGATTGTTCTCTGTTTCTACTCTATGAGATCGCCCAGCTCGCCTCTACGCGACCCCACCCCCAGCATCATCCCGCATATCACCATCGGCAACGCCAAAGCCCTCATCTGCTGCGGCACCCCTGCTTTATTTGCCGGCCTTACTACCAGCGCCCTCAAAGCACTCTGGAAACGCCCAGCTTAATCTCCTCGCAGCCGCCCCTTTAAGGGGCGGATTTCATACTATTTTGCGCTTTTGTTTTTTAATCATCAAAACGTAGTATAATGTTACTAACAGGAGGAATCATGCAAAAACTTTACATCGTCACCGGCGCCAATGGCTTTTTAGGGAACAACATTATTCGCCAATTACTTCAAACCGACCCAGAAGCACATATCCGCGCCTTAGTCTCCTCACCCGATCGCGCCAACGCCCTCACCGGCCTTAATTGTCAAATCTTCGCTGGCGACGTCACCAATCCAGACAGCCTTGCGGAGATTTTTACTATTCCTCCAGATTCCCAAGTCTTCGTCATCCATTGCGCCGCCGTGGTTTACATTAAATCTCAACCCAATCCGCAAGTCTACCAAGTCAACGTCAACGGCACCCGCAATATCGTCGCCAAAACTCTCAAAATCGGCGGTAAACTTATCTATATTAACAGTGTCCACGCCATTCCTGAGCTACCTAACCACGCCCAGATGTCCGAGATCACCCACTTCGACCCTGCTCTAGTCGAAGGCGAATATGCAAAATCCAAAGCTACCGCCGCCCAATACGTCCTCGATGCCGTTCAAAATAAGGGTCTCGACGCCTGCATGATTCACCCCTCCGGCATTATCGGCCCCTACGACTTTAAAACCACCCACCTCACTCAGCTAATTATCGACGCCGCCACCAACCGCCTTAAAGCCGGTGTCAAGGGTGGATATGACTTCGTTGATGTACGCGATGTCGCTCAAGGCATTATCCAGGCCTGTACCCGCGGCCAAGCCGGCGAAACTTATATTCTCTCTGGTCATTATATTTCCATCCCCGAGCTTTTTCAAATGATTAGCCAAGCCGCTCATAGCAAGCCTATCACTACTTTCTTACCACTCTGGCTCGCCAAACTTACCGCCCCGCTCTCCGAACTCTACTACCAAGCCAAAAAGCAGCCACCCCTCTATACTAAATATTCTCTCTACACTTTAGCATCTAACTCCAATTTTTCTCATGCTAAAGCCAGCCGCGAGCTCGGCCATACCTCCCGCCCGCCTCAAGAAACCATTGACGACACCGTCAAATGGCTTCAATCAGTTGGCAAAATCCCTCAAAAATCATCATAAACCTTGGCATAGTCCTTCAAAAACCATAAAAAGTATTGACAAAAACAATCATGTGTGCTATAATGAAAGTATGTCATGTATGTGACAGGCTGTACCGCCTTACAGGTATAGCACATTATGAAAGGAGGTACGACGTATGTTGTACCAGCACACAGAGGAAATCCGTATCACTGATGGCCCCAGCAGGTTAGAGCTGTTCGTCGCCGGAGCTTACGCCTTCGACGAACACAACTTTCACAACGTCCGCTTCAAGACGGACGCCGGGGACTTCGTCGCTCGTATCACTAGCCTTCAGAGCGACGATGGTCTCGATTATCGCCTTACTGGCAGCATCATCGAAGTCAAATACTACCACGATCCCAAGAGTCTGCTCTGCACCCGCGACGACTTTTCCGCGCGCTACTCCCCTAAGCGTCGAACCGGCATCATCACCCATACAGTCTTCACCGCCGACGACAAACCCGACCCCGCCAGCCAGCGCTAGCATCATCATCCTACCTCCGCTTCGCCCCGCTCACTCGAGCGGGGCTTTCTCTTTGACAAATAGGCTAATCCATGATACAATTATAAGTAGATGCTTATCCTATCCAGCATTCCGTTCTTTAAGAAGCCAATCTAGCAGTCAACCCTAATTTTTAAGAAGGAGAATCATCATGAAAAAACGCATCTTTACCGCTCTACTCATCTGCCTTCTCTGCGCCTGCTGCATTACTGGCACTTATTTCATCACAGCCGCCCATTTCCAGGCAATGGCTACCACCGATCCGCCCAGCGCTACAAACACCGATTCCTCCGCAAGCCACGACCCGCTCATCACCGAGCCAGCTCCATCTAATGCTTCCGATACCGGCTCCATCACAGACACTACAGCAGATGTCTCGATTGATAATCCGGACGTTCTCCGCCGTGCATACAATCAGCAAATGACTAGCCTCTATCCCGACCTCCCCGCCGGCATCCTTGACGACGCCGAACTCTACACTATCGACGTCTTAAACGATTACGATGACGTAAATCTCGGTACCTTCGTTTATTTTCCCGACCGCATCTGCCAGTATCTTGACCGGCAGCTCGTCCAGGAATGGCCTTTTCAGCTGCAGCGTTTTGACGGTCAGCTAGACGAGCGCTATGCACGCGTCTTCCTTGACGACGACCTCCAACCGCAACTTTACCTCGTTGGGGAGGATTCTCTTCTACTAATGCAGCCCGATGGCCAAATCACTAAGATAGAGAATCTTGTAGAGGTATACTGTAATCCATCTCGCGAGCGTGGCAATCACGAATCCGCCAAATGCCTCCTCCTTAGCCCTGACCATCTCTCCGTTGTCTATTTGTCCTTATATCATAAACCAGTTTGCAATCTTCTCATTGATGATGCCACTGACATCGTTGACGCTGGCCTTGTCGGCCCAGCCGTTGCCTACCAAACTTCCAATGGTGATACCTTCATCGAACTAGCTGAATCTTATCCTAACGAGTTCGGCGACCGCGCCGGAACTTTTGAGCAGCTCGGGCAAGTCGGCGTCGCTTATCTGCAAAAAGAATGGGAAGTCGATCTCTCCTGGAATAACGCCCCCTGTATTTCATATTTTGTTGCCTCCTTCCAGGGGCCGCTCTATACCATCCCCACCGTCGGCTAAAGCTTCGCCGGCTAGATTGCTTCGCCCCGCTCACTCGAGCGGGGTTTTCCTTGACATTTTTAACGATCTTTGCTACAATACAAACAGTTATTCTAAGACAGTAGCGGGCGAACGCCTTAATCATGCTACCGAGAAACTTCTTGGGAGTCTTGTGGGTAACGTTGTTTAACAACTTACTAGCATTATCCGACATTTACAATCTAGGACATTTGCACCATTATTGCAGGGTTAATTACAATAACGCATCTTCTCTAGATTGAGGTAATCGCATTACTCGGTGACAGAATCACCAGTATGCTTCTACCGTCCCATGTCACCAAATCAAATCTAATCCAAGGAACTTTTATGGCAATTTCAAAAGCGAAAAAAGATACTTTGGTTGCTGATTTAACTAGCCTTCTCAGTGACGCTAAGCTTACCACCTATGCTCGCTACCAAGGCCTCACCGTGGCCGAGCTCCAAGAGCTTCGCAAAGCCGCCCGTGAAGCCGGCGTTAAAATCAAGGTAGTAAAAAACCGTCTCGTCCGCGTCGCGATGCAAGAAATCGCCGTTTACAAAGATACCGATACTACTGGCCTTACCGGTCAGCTTGTGTACGCTATCTCTAGTAACGACGAAGTAGCACCAGCCAAGGTTTTGGCTGAATTCGCCAAAACCCACCCCGCGCTCGAGCTAATCGGCGGTTTCAATGATCTAGGTAACAACTTAAACCAATCCGCTATCACTACCCTTGCTAAAATGCCATCCAAAAACGAGCTTATCGCTCAGGTGGTGGCGCAGCTTCTCTCGCCAATCAACGATACTATTTCTGCAACCAGCAATGGTTTGTCAGGAATTATCTCTGGCCTTGAAGCTAAGGCTGCTTAATTAGCAATCAACTAATTTCTAATAACTATTAACTAATCAGAGATTAAATAAATCATTTTCTTGCGGAAACCGCGCTTTTCGCAAGAAAATCACTCTGGTCTTTGGAAGTTGGGGACCTTTCTCCAGAAAGGTCCCCATTCCGTAAGGAAGGATTTTATGGCTACAGATATCAAAGCATTGGCCGAACAATTGGTCAACATGACCATCCTCGAGGTCAACGAACTCAAAAATGTATTAAAAGATGAATATGGCATCGAGCCAGCTGCTGCAGCTGTTGCCGTTGCCGCTGCTCCTGCCGAAGGCGGTGCTGCTGCCGATGAAGGCAAGTCTGAATTCGATGTCGTCTTGAAAGACGCCGGCGGTCAGAAGATTGCCGTCATCAAGGCTGTCAAGGAAATCACCGGTCTCGGTCTCGGCGAAGCTAAGGCTATCGTCGATGGCGCTCCTGCTACCGTTAAGGAAAAAGTCGCTAAAGCCGACGCCGAAACCATGAAGAAAACCTTGGAAGAAGCTGGCGCCACCGTCGAGTTGGCTTAATCAGCTACTTGAATGCTAGTAAGTTGTAAAAGTGAGCCTTAGCAATAGGGCTCACTTTTGTACTATAGAAATTGCATACAAAATAGCAAACGCCCCTGCTCTTTCGAGCAGGGGCTGACTAGAGTACTAAGACTTATTCGACGGTCGGCAAAATCGGCAGTTCCCGATGTATCTCCAAATAAGTTTTCTTGCAAACGTCGTATCTATAGTGGACGCAGGAAACCTTTTTGTTATACCAATCAGGAAACAGCATCTTGGCAATCGCCTTCGCGATTTTGTTCTGCGGCTTTGGCGCCATAATACCCAAGGTGTCATCAGTCAACAGTTCGTAGTGGATATGTCTATCACCACTACGCCTAATCGTGGCAGCATACTCACCGCTAAAACATTGACCGACAGAGATGGTAAACGCCTCCGTTAAGGCTGCTGGATCGTTGATTACTGGCACCAGAATCGTCATATGGAATGGTACCCCAGAAATGTCGACCAGATGAAAATTGTAGTTCCGACTTGCATACTTTAGCCACACTCCGTCCGGAAAAACTCTGAATGATACCAACTTCCAGTCCGGATGTTTGCCGTATACAACGTCATGAAGAATAGTCTTAAACTCTCCCTCACTTTCTGCAACTTCCTCGTTCACCTCCAAAGGCACTACCTTTGCGAAAGCCCGTGCATCGACATCGCGAGTATCAGTCGTGCAGCATCTTTCAAGCTTCAGGGCCGGATAGTCAAAATCCGGATCATCGCCCGGAGACAACCTTCCGCCACAAATTTGAAAACCGCTCCACTGATCTAGCTCGATCCTCTCAGTTACACTTATCATTAAGTGCACCGCCTTTCTTGTTAATTTGCAAAGTCTTATCCTTCCATTATAGCACACTTTATCAAAAAAGTCAATACTTTTTATGCTTTTCGGTCTTGTTCCATAATCTCAGATAGCAGACAACAAAAAAGAATAGTGTTACGC
>CAYUCN010000015.1:0-24169 GCA_964443395.1 uncultured Candidatus Saccharibacteria bacterium
TTATAATTGGAACTAGTTAACCGCGACCCCTGTATAGAGCTTAAGGCTAAAGCCCAATGTTAGCGTTAGGGGCTTTGTTCTAGTTCGATAAAAAACGAACCCCGACGCGAAAAGTCGGCGGTTTTTCAACGCCCCGCATTAACGACTAGTTGGGCGCATTTACAAATTGAACTATTGCTTATTTTAAGACCACGCGAGCTAGAGCGGAGATCGGCGCGCCTTTGGCGTCCGCCGTCCTCCGCTCTGCCGCGTGGCAATTCACGAAGCGGGCGAGGCGAAGCCTCCGCCCGCGGAGTGATTTTTGTGGCTCATTCCGTCTATGCTTCGGCGGTTGGCTTTGTAGTGTTTATGTTTAGGCGCAAAAAATACGCAAAAAATCTCCATTTTACCCCTGAAAATGTATTGTTTTTATACGGCGTTCGTGCTATAATTAAAGAGTAAAGATATTACATTAAACAGGAGTAAAACATGGTAAAGAATACCAAAAACCAGCGCAAAAAATGCGCAAAACCGACACTCTACAAAACCCCGCGGGGCGACTTCATGGCAGATATGGGCGACGGCCGCATTATGCCTATTATTAGCGTAGGCGTCAATGAATATGAGGAGGGCGAAGAAAATGCTTAAACTCCACGAAATCCCCGATCTATTCACTGACCTCGCTACCATCTATGAGGCGCCCGCTTACCAGCTCCAGTTTATCGGGGCAGGCACTAGCTGCGACATTTATGCGCGAAGCATTGAGGAGCTGTTTGGTGCTTTTGCGCTCATTCGTGATAACTATATTATCAAGAACGGCGAGCAGAAATTGCGCTTCTATCGGCTCACTGATAGCGACGGCTGGCGAGGTCTTGGCGGACTATATGGAGCAGACATCGAACGCGAGGGGCTAGGTTTCGGCGAGTTTCGGGCGCTATTGGAGGGGACTGAAAATGATTAGCGCATGGGATAGAGGCGTGCGAGAATACGCCGAAGAACTACTAGAAAAGGCGCGCGAAAACGGCATCGAGGGGACGCCAACGGCGAAGCAACTTCTCAACGGCGCTGCGAATTGGCAAGAATATAGTTTCGCGGGCTGTTCGCTACTTCGCGACTGCGACATCTGCGCCCGCCTTGCTACTCCATCGGAGCAACGCATGAAGAAGAACGGCGAATTTCCGCCGAATAAACGCGAAACTTGGCTCGATGTTCAGGCTCGCGCTCTCCGTCAGGCGTGCGCACTGATTATCGGCGGGGAGTTCAACGAGAACACGAACCTCGACGCTATCAAGGAGAACAAAAAGTTTCCTGCGCATAGGTTTCGGGCGGTCGTCGGCTTCAAGAACCATCCCGCAAAAATTGCGTATTTCATGGCGCAATATCGGGCGAAAGAATGGGCGGAGCAAGCCCGCGAAGTCGCGGGCGATCGCTTCGCAGGCTACCAGATAACCGAACGCATTGGCGAACACAACTATATCTACAAGGAAGGACGACAACGATGAAAAACAATCTCTATAACCCCGACGAGCTAACCGACGCCGATAAACGCGTATATGTAAAACATCCGACCGAGGCACCAATCTACGAGCCGATTTATTACGCGACGCGCAATATACACACTGGCCGAATTACAATCTTCGGGAGTGAGGGCAAGCGCGACTATCTCGGCTACACGAGCAGGCAAGCCATCAAGCACTATCGCGCATTAGCAGAACGACACGCCGCAATTTAACGCCGAGCGGTTCGGCGGGGGCGGGGCGCAAGCCCCGCACCGCCAACCCCACAGGCAGGGCGGGACGAAAAAGCCAAAACCGAGGCGACCCACCCCCACCAAACCGCTTACGCACAAAATCTCTGCTGCGGGAGATAGAAGAACCCCAGCGGACGCACAAGGAGCGAAGTCAAGCGAGCGAAGCGACCTTGACTGAACTCCGCGCACGCTATAATCTATCCCCTCCCGCAGACAGAGATCTAAAATACTATGAAAAATGAGCAGAGCTACGGCTCTGTTTTTTGTTATCTAACCTACTGAAAGGAGGCAAATGCCAGATATAAAACAAGCTCAATTCAGACCTCAGATTCGTCATATTGGCGAGCTTACTCTGATATTCCGAGATAAACACACTATTATCGCAACTTATGGGAGCACTAGTTTAGTATTCCATCGCTGGTTTGACCGCGGAATGGGCGATTATGCCGAGAAATGGAAACCCTTTGCGCGTGCGCTTAAGGAACAGCGCCTTACCGACCTTTCGGACTTACGACGGCTTGCTCTGAAATATAGTATTTCGTGCCAAAGCTACGCGGGAGGGTTGAGCTTACCAACTGATATTGAAGAAATTAAGGAGAAATAATGATGATTAGCCAATTACAGCTTAACTATAAGGGTGTAGTTATCAGCAAAAAGAATAGCAAGATTATTCGTAAAGACCGTCGGACTGGCAGGAATTATATCACTAGTAATGACGCCGCCAAACGCAACGAAGCCGACATGATATGGAGCTTCAAGGAGCAATTAGCAGGTGCTTTTACCGCCGAGGACTTATGCCCTTGTAGTGTTGCCGTAACGATTTATGAGCCTGACGCCCATCGACGCGACCTCGATAATCAACTAACCTCTATTCTGGACGCTTTGGTGCGAGCTGGCGTGATTACCGACGATAGCAACGCCAATGTTTATGGCGTGAGCGTGCGATATGGCGGTATTGACCGAGAGAACCCACGAGCTGATATTGTCATCACTAAAGAAAGTGAGGGTGCTATATGCCAATAAAACGCAGTAAGCAGGCGAAAAACCTGCGTAAGGTCGTAAAGAGAAAAATAGCCACAAAGCAGGCTAACAAAAACGGCGTTAGCCCGATTTCTGGAGTGGCTCCGCCAGCTGATAAACAATTTGGTAAGGCTGGTGGCAACCCTCGCCACAATGGGGCGTGGAAGAAAGAGGATACCCTACGCTTCAAACTTCAACAGGTGGCAAAGTTAGATAAGGACGAACTCTATGCTTTGCTGGACGATAAAGAGGCTGGAGAATACGAGAAAAGCGTGGCGCGTATTTTACTAGACATCGCCGAACCGCAAAATCAACTAACTGCCGAGGAACGCTGGCGTATATTGAATGGGCTTACTAATCAAGATAGCGGAATGCCAAAGCAACAAGTTGATCAGACTAACTATGAGGCGCCGATACCGCTATCGCCACGCCAGATTATTACAGAGCCTCGTGCTAAAGCGACACAAGTAGCCAAGAAAACTACCAAGAAGAAAAAGTAATGTTTCAAGATACTACGGCGCTCAAAAAGATAGAGGCGATGTCGGCACGCATAAATATCATTCAGGGTGGAGCACGGGCTGGCAAGACGACAGCGATGGTGATACATCTCTGCGACCTGTCTTTTGCTGTGCGCGATAAAATTATCAGCGTAGTATCTGATACTTACCCAAATCTGGAAAAGGGCGTAATTCGCGACTGGGAGAAGCTACTTAAACGCCATAATTACGAGCAATTATTCATTCAGAATAAAGTTAAGCATACTTGGACGAACAAAGTAACTGGCACTATTGTCGAGTTCTTTTCCTGCGAAGCGGACGACGCGCTCGGCGCTGGTCGTGATTATCTCTTTATCAACGAGGCGTATCGCGTGCCCTATGCGACATTCGACCAACTAATGCTCCGTACCGAGGTAATGGCTTGGCTGGACTTTAACCCAATCAATGAGTTTTGGGTACATACCGAGGTAATGAAGAAGCGCACCGACTGGCAGTTCGAGAAGCTGACTTATCTCGATAATGAGGGTTTACCTCCCTCTATTCTTGCTGACTTGCTCCAGCATAAAGGTGACGGCACTTCAAACTGGTGGCGAGTTTATGGGCTGGGAGAAATTGGCGCATTAGAGGGTAATGTGTATCGTGGCTGGGTTTGTCATGATAATTACAAGGGTATCTCAATGTCATTGAAGCGTTACGGCGTCGATTTTGGGTATAACGATCCGACAACTATCATGGCAATTCACGAGGACGAGGACCGAGAAATCTACCTCAAGACTAAACTCTACCAGAGTTTTCTCACTAGCAAAGAAATCGTAGAGCGAGCCGTAGCGATTAACGCCGAAGCCGAGGGGCTGTTCGTCTGCGATAACGCCAAGCCAGAGATGATTAAAGACCTCCAAGAGGCAGGCTTACGCGCTATCCCTTGTGATAAATCGGCTTCGGGTAAGGTAAATGGCAAGCTCTACAATATCAACCTCGTTCAAGAGCGTAAGGTTCATTATCTCGCCGAGGACAAAGACCTAGAGCGCGAATATCTAACCTATGGCTGGCGCGTAAAGAAATCTACTGGCAAGACTATTGACGAACCACAAGACGGCAACGACCACGCACTAGACGCTATTGCCTATGCGATACGCGATATGGAGAGAAAACCCCTGCGATACGCAGGGGTTAGGTAGTATTGACATCTCTAGCGTGCTCGCCCAAGTAGTTTTTGTTTCTCTTTGAGAAAGACTGGCGACTTCTTACTAATGCAGTAATGCCAGTTCAGCTCATTTGGGTCGTGTGGTTCATAACCACATTTCATCATGGCATCCTTGAACATATTATTTGTGAGATAAAAGCCCTTTTCGTCGCGCTCGAACTTACTTTTTAAACTATAGCTAGATATATCCTGTAAGACGGTCTTCCGGGGGAGCAGATTCTGGCAAATCCAATTAAGGAGTGTATCCTGCTTCTCTTTAGGTAATGCCGAGATTAGCTCACCATCAACAGTGCCGTTTTCGTTAGTGTATGGACGACCATTCTTTATCATTCTCAAACCTCCTTTACACTACTACTATACTCTACATGTTGTTAGACTCAAAGCGTAGCTTGTATAGCTGATGAGGCACAGGCTGTGGCGAGGACGAGGGTAAAGAGGGGTGCGAGTAGGCTAGGCGAGCGCCCCGCCCCCGCTCCTGAAGCGAGCCGACGGAGCAAGGCGACGATCGGCGAAGCGACCGCGAAGGCGGGCAGGGCGGGGCTAAACCCGAAGTCCGTAGCCACTAGACAAGCCAGACAAGGTTTGCGGTACACAATCAGGACAACTGCACCCTGCGCTAGGGATAGAAGCGAAATGCCGAGGAAAGCGAGCAAAAACTGACCGCTTGCGGGCAAGTTTTAGAGCGACGCAGGCAGAAAGTGGCGAAGCCACGATACCAAGCGAGCGTCCTTGGCTTGGAGCGAATAGCCCGACGGCGTAGCCGTAGCGCCCGATAAGTGATTATGGTATAATGGTTGCAAATGAGAAAACCTACTATAAAACTTTTGATTAAGCGCTTGTCTTATGAGGCGGAAGTCGTAGATAAGTGGAAGCACATTGCGCCCCGCTACGGCGAGGAGAATACTGCGGAGATTAAAGAGTATCTGCCAGCCGACCCATTTCTGCTTTATGACTACAAGTGTTTAATGCTTATTCACGAGGAAGGACATTCCAAAGAAGAAGCCATTGCTATCGCTGACGATATGAAGCCTGACGACTGGTATGAGGTGTGGTTAGACCTCAAGAAAATGCTTGATAATACCAAAAAGGACGCTGGTTTATAGGCTGGTGTGGTGCGCGGAGGGGCGTTAGCCCCTCCGCGCGAATAGCGACGACGCGACCGACGAAGCCCCGCGGAACGCGCGGCGAGTGAGGGCGCGGAGGAGTGCTAGCAAGCAAAAGAAAATTACAACCTTCTTGCTTTTTGAAAGTAGCCAGCAATCGTGCCTTTCTGTAAAATATGCCCTGACATTGCTCGTAGTAGCCGCTTTTTCGTATGATTTGGCGATAAGTCTAAAATAGTGTCTAGCGCGTAAATCGTAAATTGGTAATTATGTTTCTTGGCTACTGGTGGCTTTGGGCCAGCGTATTTATGAAACCCATAAGCAATGCCCTGAATAATATCTTCTCTGCTACCGACATCTTCCGGAATTATAGAATTCGCGCCTATATTCCAAGCAACCCAATGTGTGAAGTTTTTGATTGGGTGGCTTAAATCTTCCAAAATTATTACTAGACTTTTCGTATTAGGTGAAAGATTTTCCAGTTTGAACTCTGGCGATATGTTCTCGCCATACCCAGTATATTTCGCAGGAATTAGACTACCATTTTCAAAAGTTGTTTCAATTCTTAACTCATCATAGTTCATAGTCAGATTGCTACTCGGTAAATTGTAATTTGAAAGCGAGAAAATATTATGGAATGTTTAGAATGCTATAGTGAAGATAATACCAAAAAGCCACGAGTCGGGGATCTTGATTGCTTAGAAAATCACGAGCAATATATTTGTGGCACTTGTGGTAGGTGTATTTGTATAGATGAACACCCAGAAAGAAAACTCCGAAGATGGAACTTTCCCTTTAAAACTTTCAGGATGGCAAAGTTATATCTACGGACAGCAGACTATACTACAAAACAATGTTGTGGTATCTACGAGCTAATTAGTAAGACCGGCAGAAAATCATATAAAATATTTGCTGATGAGGAAGAAATGTTAGACTATTTAAAGAAGAATAAAGATAAAAAGTGTACTAACAACAGAGCATTATTTAGAGCGAGTGAATATAAAGAATTTCCTAATACTGAAATTAGGAAACTTACCAAAAAAGAAGCAGATGATTATTGGAATAAAAGATTTTAGCAAATTACAATTTGTCTTTATCTAATTATAACATTTTCAGTATTGACACGCGTTCCTGATGGTCGTGAGAATAGAGGCTAGAGCGTAAGCAGTATCAATGCCTACACTCCGCCAATACATTGAGGAGCAGTAAAGTAAAAGGCTACACTCGTAGTTCTTGTTCAGGAATACTTTACTCTTAATGTTTGGTGACGGACCACAATGCGCTGGGTTTACCCCAGAGGGTTTACTACCCTTTGTTTTTGTGCGTGGCTTTTCATGAACATTAACTTTAGGACAAATTATGGACGAACAAGAAAAGAAGTTTTTGTCGGTGTCCGCTAAATCTACCCTCGCGAATAAAATGAGCGGTGGTACGGAAAAGGAACACCAAATCACTTTCGTGGCGTCTAGTGCTAACCCCGACCGCGCTAAAGAAGTCGTGGAAATTGGCACTTTTAAACTCCCGCTCAAAGGCGGTGGGTTAGTGCGAGTGGCGGAACTTGCCTCAACTCCAAATATCAAACTCGATATTCCGTTTCTCGCCAATCACGACGGTTGGGACATTGATAGTGTGCTTGGCTCGGTGCGAAACGCTACCTATGACGGCGAGAGCAAAGAACTCACTTTTACGGTTGGCATTTCGGCACGAGAAAAGGCGCAAGAGATGTTTAAGCTGGTCACGGAAGGACATCTCGACAACGCTTTCTCGATCGGTTGGCGGGGCGGGGCGGGGCGTATAACCCCGATACTAAAACCTATACAGAGGGCGAAATGTTAGAGGTGAGCCTAGTTACGCGAGGCTGTAATTACGATGCCCGAGTACTTGGCACTAAAGGTGCGGAAGCAACTCAGACTAAAGACGCTCCTGACCCCAAGTCAACGGACGCTAACGACATAACGGAACTAGAAACTAATACTCCGGACGAGGATGATAACGCCGAGTTAGAACACTCACCGGAAGAAGTCAAGAATAATAACGCTGAAGTAGAGAAGCCTACCGAAGCAGAAACGGAGAAAACCATGGATGGTAAAGAAACTAACCAAGAAGAAATTGCCAAAAAGCAGGTGCTCGAAGTGCCGAGCCAAAAGAGTGCAATCACGGTAGAACAGAAAAACTACCTCGATACCCCCGAGGCGATGGCTGACCTAACTAAACACATTCATGCTAACTATGGTAAGAGCAACGAAGCGGTAGTCGCAAGTTGGAAAGACCATCTAGCGACTAAAGGTTTGACTGGTTCGGAGATTTTGCCAACGACTCTCGCACAGGCGTTCTTCAATTGCTTTGAACGTAAAGACGGGGTATTGGCGAAGTTCCGCTCAACGAAGGTGCTGGCTGGCGCTGCCTATGCGTTCTCTACTAGCGACAAAGCAGGCGCACATACTAAAGGTGATAAGAAAGGCTACATCACGCCAAAATCAATTCGGCGCGACTGGAAGCATAAAATCGCCTACGCCAAGATGGAACTCGACCTTCAAGACCTGCTTGACGACCAGACCGGCGAACTCACCCAGATGCGCGCGGAAATGCTAGCGGAGCGACTTTATACGCGTATTTTGGAGGCATTTGCGACTGAAGCGGTCGCTACTAAGCCGAGCGGAGCTGATACACGAATGTTTGATGGCACGCGTGGTGTATTCTCATTCAAAGCCGATCTCGACCGCTCTGTTAAGAGTGGTACTGATGACGATATTCTCTACGCTAAAGCTGTCGCTAGTGTCATCGCTAATGATAAGGCTGACAATCTTTACGATAAAATTGTCAAAGTCATTCGCGGTATTAAGGGCGCAGGAGAAAAAGCGATTTTCGTGCCTGACGGTACTATGACCGACCTTATGCTCTTGAAAGATAACGATGGACGCTACCTGTTTCCAGTTGGCTCCAATACCGAAAGTTTACTCAAGGCAACGGTTGTGGAGCTGGAAAGCATGAACAACTGTGGTTATGATGTCATTGGCGTAAATTGTGGTAACATTCTTTATGCTAATGGCGCTGATATGCTTCGTGCGGCGTTTGACCACGAATATAACCGCGATGTTCTGCTTCACGAAAAGTCGGTAGCAGGCACTGCGCAGGGCTGGAAATCTATCGCCGGCTACGCCTCGGCCGGTAATACTAGTGGAGGCGAATCCTAGTCTGACAAGTTTCTATGGGGTAGAGTGAATACTCTGCCCCATATACCAAAAATAAGTAATCAATATGGACGATACGATCAATACTAATATCGGTTTGACGGCTGGAGAGTGCGCAGTATTTCTCGGACGCGAACTGACGCCGAATGAGGAGAATAATTTTGCGCTGTTTCTGGCTGTCGCTACGGCACGCCTCAACGCCTTGCTCGGCGTAGATATAGTTAAGCAGACGGAAGAAAAGAACATTCCTATCATTCAGCTATTACTAGCGCGCCTTGTCGGTGTAATTTCTGATGAACAGGAGGCTGCCCAAAATCGGGGCGTGGTCGCAAAAGCCGTGGAAGATTTTAAGGTAGAATATGACGAAACCTCCTCAACTCCTATGCGCCAGTTCGTAGAGCATAACGCTGATTTATTGAAATTATTTATGCCAAAGCCTATTTTTCGGGCGGGGAGTAATGCCTACGATGGTAAAAACCTCTGTATATAGTCCAGATAAGGGCATACATCATAGCGTATTTCGACATTTTAAGAATGGCTTGGAGGAGATAGATTTTCTCCCAGTCGTTGGCACTACGGTCAACGGACAACGCAAGATTAAAGCGATCGTCAAAGCCAAGATGGGCTTGAAGCGAACCTCACAACTGCGACGCACTGCGAGTGACTTGACCGTTCATTGTTTTCCTGAAGATTTTGATGATGTGGCAAATATTCAGGATGTTATTGGCTCAGCCATTCGCTGGTGTGGGCGTAATTATTCGCTCGACGGCGCTATCCTCGGCAAAAACTACGCCACTGGTGAGGTGGAACATATTACTTTCAACTGCTCACTAGCTATTTACACCGACGACCGACCGAAGTTTTGCCTAGAGAACTCGCGCGCTACCATCCTCACTACTGAAACTGGTCGGATTTTCATGGTGGAACAGTTTAGTGAGCTAGCTGGTACCGAGATACCGGAAGAAACGACTAATGAGATGTCTGCGCTGGCAGGAGTATAAGGAGCGATATGTTTGACGATATTCAGACGAGGCAGGCTGTAAGTATTCAGGCGGAACAGATGGAAGGTTCGGGTTCGCGACGAGCCGCTTGCGCCCAAAGCGCGGGACGCGCGACGGCGTCAGGGCGGCGAGGAGTGCCAGCGGAGATATTAAACATTATTAAGGAGTAAAACATGGAAGCGATCAAGTTCTCGGAATTACCAAGTGGCGATAAACAAGATCTCGGAGAAAATGATGGTCTGCCGATCATTGCGAATCAAGAAAATCGCCTGTTGTCATGGGGGCGATTAAAGAAGCAGCTTGCCAAACAGACGCATTCGGACAAGATAAATGTTGATGAGGAAAATAAACTCAAGGTACCGACTAATGAAGCGGTAGAGGTGAGGCTAAGTGAGCTAGAGGGCGAGATTAACGAGCGTGTAGATGACGTAAAGACTACTGCCGAGGGCGCAAAAGCCACCGCAAGTAGCGCGTTAGCGTCGGCTGGTGCGGCGCACGCTGAAGCTCAGAGCGCGAGTAATACTGCGACTAGTGCCGTTGCGACTGCCAACACCGCTCAAAGCCTAGCCACGACCGCGAAAACTACTGCTGAAAACGCTCAGACTGCTGTCGCAAGTAATTATACCGAACTCAATAATAAAATCACCACTAATACTTCCACTGTTCAACAACTCCGCACTGACCTTGATACTGAAACTACTGCCCGCACTGCCGCCGTTGCGAGCGTCAACACCGCCGTCCAAAGCGTGGCAAGTCGGGTCGGCGCCATCGAAACCAAAATTGCCAACGGTGAACTTGGTGGCGGTGGTGGCGATAACACTGGTGGCGGAACGGTCGATCTTACCCCAGTCAATAATCGCTTGACCGCACTAGAGACTAAGGACACCGCCCACGAGAACCGGCTGGAAGCCCTAGAAACCGCCAAGACTACGCAGGCTAGTAAAATTAGTGAACTTGAAAGCGCTCACACTACCATTGATAATACGCTAGAAACCTTAAACGGAACGGTGTCTAGCCTACAAAATAGCCTCAATATCACCGATAGTGAGGGCAACGTCGTAACGGTGGCGACGGCGATCACTGAAGCAAAGGCGGTGGCCGCTACTGCTCAAACTATTGCTGATACGGCTAGTACCACGGCAAGCGCCGCCAAGGCTACCGCCGAGAGCGCAACAACTGCGGCGACCAGTGCGCAGGCGACGGCGAACGAAGCTAAAGCCTTAGTTAGTGTGACAGACGTCCAGTATAACACTATCGTTACAACCTTGTCCGAGGATGGGCAAACTGTAGTGGAAATGACCTTGACCACACGCGGAGAGAACGACCCTGACTTAACTATCGCCCAGCTGTTCAATAAGTTATTCGCTAACCAAGCGGCGATTATGACCGCCATAAATACCTACAATAAGTTCAACACTGATCTACAAAGTGACCTCGGCACATTTATGACCGAACTCAAGGCGCAACTACAGATCGTTGGCAGTAATTATTAAGCACGGAAAGGAGTATTGCTTATGGCTATATATCATAACCAAAACCTCGGCGCATTATTTAACGACATCATCGGCTACCTACCGACATACTTTCAGACCGTGACGAATATCTACAAGGGATTTTATGGAGCGTTCCTTGACGAAGGTAAGACTGGAAATGACACCGACGACCCTTTCACTCGAAGCTATAACTGGTGCTACGGCTTTAGCGACTTCGCGGAGGATATTATTGAGGGATTAGGTAATAATGCGCCAGATAATTTTGATGGCACTACGCGCGCTCCGTGTTTTGCCCATTTTTGGGAGTTGCTTCGGGTTTTAGCTGGGACATATGGCTTAATGAGCTATGGCATTAACGGCAGTAAGCGTCCATATCTGCCTATTGGCGGGACCAACTGCGTCCTCAAAATCCTCCGCTACGACAATACGGAGATTACCAACGCCAAGCTCAAGCAAGCTCTGTCGCAATACAATAATATCTCACACGTTATTCGTAGTTGTGGTAACCTCTCCACCGCTGGACATATGCTTTGGGCGAACTTCCCGATAGATTTTTCTGGCAAGGCTTCTACCGAACTTAACGCAATGACCTTTCGACAAGTGCTTGCTTATGTTAAAACTCGCCCGCTTCGATTAGATGACCCAAATAATAGTTTCGACATCATCAGGGCGCGACAGGCGGTGTCATATGCCGAATACGAACTGCGCAAAGTGCTTGAAAATATACAAGAGCAACAGCAAGCACATCTTCAAAGCTGCGCGGAGTGTGAAGAAAATGGCGAGTGTGATGAGTATTTGGCATTACTTGACGCTGAAAGCGAATGCGAGGACAATATCGTCAACTATATTGCCACCAAATGCGGCGGCTACGGAGCAGAGTTTGCCGACAGCTCCGCTATGTTAGACCCCTATGGCTATTATTCTAGCTCGTATTCTGGTCAGCTCAAGTATATCACCAATCCGCTTCGCTTTATTGCCGTCCACGCGGCTGATGTGCCGATCAAAACTTATACCGGCAATATGGGCAACCATACTATCGGAGCGACGTGGAACGACCTCAAAACTACTGGCACAGGGTACAAATCGCGCGTTTATAATGTCGTGTTGGAACGCACCCTAGCTCTGCCTGCTATACAGTTCGACACCGCAGAAACCGATTATACCAATGGCAACCCCTTTTACATTAAATCTAATATGTGGGCTTGGCTTAACTCCCTTAAAGACGGCCGTGAGAATAACGATAAGCTATGGCGCGAACTCCAGCATACTGGCGATACGAACACCAACTCAAACTTCTACCGTGGCTACTTGTCGTGTATAGATGATGACTTGCGTAAGCATAGTGTTACGTTTGTGGAACGCGACCAGTTGCGGAGCAACTCTGGGGGTTATCTTTCTACCACGATTGCGCGCCTGTCGTATGCGACTATTGGTGCGCCTGTCGGATACTACAAAAACCTTTATTCTGACGAGAAGGTCGGCACGACAAGTATTACGCGTGGCTGGAATTATCAAGAGCTAACTTCCTATGGCGGTTATTATCAGAAAGTATTCGCGAATGGCGGGGAAAGTGCGCTCAAAGCAGCTCGCAAGGCTGTTTACCCCGAAAGTGTAAGTTCTTATTACAAAAACACGTCGGCGGGTGTAGCGACGCGAACGACCGTAGGCGCTACCGTGAACATCGCAGTGTTAAATACGAGTGGCGAGTTCATCGCGAAAGCCCCGAAAGATTATGTCGCGGCGCGCCCTATACATCGACTATTCCCATTCCACCTGACAGAGAAATATGGTGTGCCTCGCGCCTATACTAAAGGCATTACGCTGGAAGCCGCCGAAACTTCAGACAGCTAGCAACAGCGTCAGGGTGCGTATGAGTGAGGAGAGCTTGACACTCGTTCCTAATCATCAACACAATACCAGATAACCAAAGGAATTATATCTCATGTTTGATAAACTTAAATCTTTGCTCGGCAAGACGCCAGCGCCAGAACAGCCAGAAATGCCCGATGTCGGGGCGATTACTGGTATCACGCCTCATCTACCCATGCTGGGCTTGTCGGGCTTCGGACTGAAAAACGGCTCTTATGATAATACCTACCCGAGTATTAGCCGTATTGCGGACGCCATTGCCGAAGTCGAGCCGATCGCGATCGACGCCAGTGGCAAGGAAGTCAAGCACGCCCATCTCCTCGAAGTCTTGAATCATCCAAATAAAGAAATGTGTAGCACTGACTTCATGGAAGCACTGGCCGTCATGCTCCTCGTCCATCCGAAAGTCCATCTCCTAGTTTGGCGCAAGGGCGCGAACGGCGAGCTGGAAGCAGGCGGAAACATTACCGAGCAGAACATCGCAGGACTGACCTTTATGGAGGGCGTGAGCGAGCGTATTGTTGGCGGCAAGAGCGAATACGGCATTAATGGCAAGGTATTTACCGAGGATGAAGTTATTAGCTTGTCACTGGCGGTCAATCCATATCATCTCGCTGACGGCTATTCTCCAAGTGTCGCTAGTAAGAAATGGGCGACGACCGATGATTATATTGCCGAATATCATAACGCTCAATTCCGTAACAACGCTCGTCCTGCTGGTATGCTGACTATCGTCGCTGATAGTGCCGAGGAGTTTAACGAAGCAGTTGATACTATTGAGGCGAAGTTTCGGGGCGCTAGTAATGCTGGCAATACGATCTATAATATGCGGCCAAGCCAGACGCTAGAGGGTAAGCCTGCGCCTGCCAAGATAGAATGGACGCCGTTCGCTCAAACTAACAAAGACCTCACGCTGGAGCCAGTTTATAACCAAGCTAATCGTAAGCTAGAGAGCGTGTTCGGCGTGCCTGAAGAAGTCCGCGGACATCTCCAAAATAGCAACTACGCCAGCGCAGAAGTCGCTGATTATATCTTTTCTCGGCGCGTTATTTACCCTATGCTCGTGAAGATTTACAGTAAGCTCACCCACGAACTGAACCGCGTAACTGGTGGCATGGGGTATGCGTTGAGTTTTCATTACGAAGTGCCGATGTTGACCGATACTCGTAAGCTTCAGGCCGAAGCCCTTAAAACCATGATAGACGCAGGCTTCACTGTGGAGAGTAGCGTGGAAGCACTACGACTACCAGAGAGCTATAAGGGGCTACAAAAAGAGCAGAAAGCTAGCAAAACCGATACGGCAGATAAGTCAGAGCTGATGACGATAACGAAAAGCCTCGATATAGAGGAGCCAGAAGAACCGCCGACATTCACGAGGCAGAAAGAAGATTTAGTATCGCCGAACCTGCTCGTAGCGTATGACCATATCACGCGTAGTATTATCACACACATAGCAGATGAAGTGTCAGCTCTGATAGAGGCGAACGCCGAGGATAATCTGGAAAAGCAACTCGACGCGCTAGAGGCCTCGCTTCTGCGAGCTTTTGAGAATGATACGAAAATACAAAAAGATATTCAGTCGATCCAGACGGAACTAGACGGACTTCGCCAAACTCATCAAACTGCGCAAGAAGTTGTCTTGACTGAACAGCTAGGGGTAGATGTTAGCTACACTAGCACCGAGATTAAAACACGAGTAGCAGAAATAGTAGCAGGCGACCTCCAAGATAGCTATAAGGCAATGACGCATAATCTCCTGAACGCTACTGCTCTCATTATCTATAACCAAGAACCTGACGATACTGATGGTATTTATGAAGAACTGGAACGATTAGCCGAGCGTCAGCATTGGCGCGCTGTCCGCTTTGGCTTTACCGAGCAACAACTCGTCATCGGGTTTGTCGCGCAAGCAATGTGGGAATGGGCGCAGAAAGAATATAACTTCAAAGGCTATAAAACTTGGCATATTTCGCCATTATCTCCTGCTCCCTGCGAAGAATGTATTAAGACGAATGGCGAGCAAGCCCGCATTACAGAGAAGTTTAGTAACGGCGTAATGTATCCGCCGCTTCATCCGAACTGCTACTGCTATTTGACATATTCAGTAGAGAGAAAAGGTAAGGCGGTCGCCAGCGACGACGCGACCGACGAAATGTCGAGGAAAGCGAGCGGAAGGTGGGCGCCAGCGACGAGCCACTTGCGCCCAAAGGTCGGAACGACCGACGGCGTCAGGGTGGCGAGGAGTGCCAGCGAACAACCTTACCGAGCGACGCAGGCAGAGAGTGGCGAAGCCACGAATGCCCCGCGGGACGCGCGGCGAGTGAACCTTGTAGGAGGCGAGAGAAGTGGACGCGCTTGCGCGGACAATTCCGAGGCGACGCCCAAGGCGAAACGAAGTGAGCGGGCGCGGAGGAGTGCCAGCGAAGCGAATGCGGAGGGCGGTAGCCCAACGCCACAGAAGATTATTTGTCCAAAGTGTAAGCGTTTCCTCATGGATGCCAGCGAAGTCAAGATTGAGAAAATGATTTGTCCGAACACGAAGTGTAAGGCGCGTCTTGCTGTAGATACGATTACAGACGGCAAACCAGTCGTAAAGGAGGTAAGGAAGAATGAGTGAGGTAGCATTATGCGCGCTGATAACAGGCGTATTCGCGTTATTGACGGCAAGAACTAACGCCCGCGGCGCCGAGGGTAATAAAGAAATACTGGCACGCCTAGAACGGCTGGAGAAGATACATCACGAAGATAGTGTGATTAGCGAGCGGAACGATTTATTGATGGCTATTCGGATAGATCCAGATAATACCAGAGAAATCATGATAATCGCAAAGCGTTATTTCTTGGAGCTAAACGGCAACTCCTATGCTAGTAAGCCGTTCGCAAGATGGGCGATAGAGCATGATGTTGATGTTAGCGAACTCTATACTACCCACAACGACCTCAAACTTTACATTAAGAACCCAGAATTAGCAATAACTAAATAAAGGAGAATATAATGGAACAATTACTCGGACAACTAATAACTCTTGGCTGGTGTTGGGCGACGCTCGGCGTTCTCTATCTTGCTTGGCTCGGCAGTGGCATATTGAATGTTGCGTATAGCAAAACTAGACAATGGAGCTGGAAAATCTTCTGGGAAGATATTATTAAACTTCTTACCTTTGGTGGTAGCATGGTGGCGTTCGTCATAGGCGTTAATCTAATCGCTTGGCTGATTTGGCGAATGGGTGGCGATGTGAGCGGTTTGGCAGATGATGTATCGACGGCTGGACTAATCGCACTTCTGCTTAAAGGTGGCATGGGCTACGCCAGTAAAGCTTATAATAACTATAAGAACTTCATAGACACTCGGCATAGCGAAGATATTGTCGTGGAACTAGGGGAGGTCGATTACGCTGGTATTCTCAATGATACTATCGAGAGCTTTAGGGTAGTAGCGGACGCTATTACACCAAATCACCTCCAGACCGACCAACAGACTGAAACCGACGCCAAACCCGACGAGCTAGAGTTGGAAACGCTGGCAACGATATTTGAAGAAGTATCAGGACAGGGTTCTGATACGAACTCGCTCAAGCGTATTCTCCCCGACGGACATAATGACAATGGTAAGGGCTGGCAATGTTCCAAATACTCGTGGTATCTGGCGACGGGTATTATCATGAACTATGTTCCGCACCCAGATTATGGACCAGTCAATGGTAATGCGATGGTAGATTATCTGATTCAGAAACTCGGTTGGGTAGAATGCTCAAAAATCAATGGTGCTATCTTCTCCTACAATACCGGCGCTTATGGACATACTGGTGTCGTCAAAGACGCCAAGAATAACATCGTGAACGACGCCAACTGGACGCCGCTCAAAGTTGGCACACATTACCTCAACCTCGACGCCGTAGGCGCTCGCTATGCTTGTCCGAAATCTATGTTAGCATCTCATACCACTACGGAACAAAAAGCCCCACAGACGACGAATACGGCGGTCGTAGCGCCCAAACCAGCCAGCACGCCAGCCGTCAGCAATGAACCGAAGCTAATTTATCACAAAGGCGAGATGGTCGTGCCGCTGCGTAAGGTAGATTATGACGGGAGAAAACTGCGACAATATGACGACCAATACTATATCGTCCAAGATGTGCCAGAGGGCTGCGATAGAGTAGTGCTCGGCGCGAGAGGGCAGATTTGGGCGGCGATGAGGGTGGAAGACGTTAGGAGTGTCGATGTAATTAGGTCTTGACTTAAGTAAATGATATAGAATATAATGAAAAATGTGCAGTAATGCACGATCTTTAGGAGAGAACGATTGGTGTCGTGCGCCTTATAGTAAGGAGGATTTTCTTATGACAGCTACAGGAAGAAACTGTTTACAGCCATAATGGCTGTGTTGATGTTGTGCACTGTAATGACGACGACAGCTTTCGCAAAGAATATTAACGATTTTACGTGGTTACAGAGTACTGGCAGGAAAGTGATTGATTTGGGTCAGATGAGCCCTGGCTCCAACATCAACACGAGCGGCATTAAGTTCTATTGCGTGGCGACATCGCCGTCGAATGGAACGTATGAGGTTGTGCTTCAGCGTAAAGGTTTCATGGGCATATGGCAAAACGTTGGGAATCGTTATACCTGCAACCAAACTTCCGAGCGCAAGTATGATCCGAGAAATGGCGGGTATGTCAATGGTCAGCCGAGCCTCTTGACATGGTCAACGAACCAGTCGGGTGAATACCGTATCATACTCGAAAATGCGTCGGCGCCGCAGGCAACTGGTTACACAAGAGTGGAGGCATGGGCTTACTGATGCAGTAGCCATTGATTCGTAACAACTGAATATAGACTGAGCAATACTTGAGCGGTTTTAACCTAGCACACACCAGTCAACTCTCCAAAAAATAGGGTGCTCCTTAGTGAGCGCCCTAACCCCAAAAATAAACAAGGCATATGCATGGATATAGTACAACTTAGAAATATCAAGAAGCAATACGGCGAAAAGGTTATTTTTCAAGACATAAACTTGAATATTCCTGCCGGTTTTTTTACGGTTTTGCGTGGTGAGAGTGGGGCGGGAAAATCTACCTTGTTAAATATCATTGGTGGACTGGAAGCTCCGACCAGCGGAGAAATTATCGTGGACAACAAAGACGTGCGTCAACTTTCGCGAGAGGAGCGCACAAATTTTTATCGCCACGAAATTGGTATTATATTTCAGGGATCATATCTGCAGCCGCAGTTTACACTACTCGAGAACATTACTTTGCCGGGAGTATTTGCAGGTATGCCCGAAGCGGAAAGAAAACAACGCGCTGAGCAGCTAGCTGAGATGCTAGGGATTACTGAAAACTTAAATTTTTTGCCAAAGGAGGTATCGGGTGGGCAAGCAGAGCGGGCTTGCATTGCACGAGCGCTACTGCTCAGCCCAAAGATTATTCTAGCAGATGAGCCGACTAGCAACTTGGATGAAGCGAATGCAAAAACAGTGTTAGAGATCCTGAATTATATTCGTCAGCAGATGGGTATCACGATTATTATAGCTAGTCATAGTCGTGATGTGATGGAGTTTGCAACACAGGTCGTAACAGTGCGAGGTGGCACGGTGACGAGTGAGTTAACAAATACAATAGCAACGCAAGATAGTCAGAGAGTAGAAAATGACATTCAAAGAGCTGTTTAGGCTATCACACCGCGAATACACGTCTTATCGGACACGTAGCCGAGCAACAGTTATTACGATCGGTGTGCTGTTTGGGGCGTTGTTGGCGATACTTTTTGTAGTGCAAGGGCTGGAGAATGTAGTTCTAAGATATGCGGGCGACGCGACGAATGGTGAAGTATATCTGGTAAGTAGTTATGAAGGAACCAAAACTAATTTAGTATCTGAGCGGGTGCAGAAATTTTGCGGAGAAATTATTTCCCTCACTAGCGAGCAAAAGGCGGAAATTGGCGAAGAAATACCGGAGTCGGTGATAATTGCGAAGTTTACTAATCTCAAAAATGCGTATGAATATTATAGTAAAGCGGATGCAAAAGAACTACATTATAATGCTGATAATTATCAGATTGTCGAACTTTTTAGCAATCAAGTTAGTGTGTACCGATATTTTCGGGATAAGAATAAGGATTTTATTCGGCCGGCGAGTGTTGTGTTGATGGCAGTGTCAGCTTTCATTTTGGCTTTTACGATGGCGCATTTAATCGCGAGCAGTACAAAGACTTTTGTGCTATATCGTTCGATTGGCGCTTCGAGGGGGCAGATATTGTCGATTTATTTTATGTATTTATTGGAATTATGTGCGAAGGCAGCGGTGTTTGCAGTGATTTTGGCGCTAGTGCTAGCAGGGGTGGGCACGGCGGTGGCTTGGAATTATTTGCTAGAGCAGTTGACTGCATTATATCCTCAAGCGCCAAGGTTTTTACCAATATTAGTTGGGATAAATTGGCAGTGTTTGGAGGCGATGCTTTGCATGTTCATAGCGGCGCCAATATCGTTTTTGCTTTGCTTAGATCAATTCTCAAATAAAAAGATCGCGCAAAAACTTAAAGGAGATTAGCATGAAACTAAAAGATGTTTTACATATTAGTACTAAAAATATTCGGATATACCTTAAACGCAATTTGCTGATTATGGCAGTAATGGGGATAATCTTCGGGCTAGTACTTACGATTAACTTATGGTTTCAAGGAGTGGTAAATTGCTATATGGAACTAGCCAATAGGTCAACGGATGGCAAGGTGATTATTGAGGCGACCAATAGTGCAGCGGGAATGGTGATAGATGAAGAACAACCTCAGGCTACACGGCAAGAAATGATTGCTGATATTAAAGCATACGGCGGAAAAATATTAGGCGAAGCAGAAAAGTTTGGTGCGTTTGGCGGTATTGTACTACCCGAAGATATTGTGAAAAATGCGATTGAAGTCGATTTAGCAAAAGTTCCGACCGACGCGGCGCCAATACTAGTGTCAACTTTTCTGGGCGAACAATTACTAGGCAAAAGTTTTCCAACAGAATCTACTAGCGCCATCAAAAAACAGAAAGATTACGAAGAATTTCGTAATAGTCTAATTGGCAAAACTTTTACCGATACACGAGGTGCAAAGTACTATGTAGCCGGATTAAGTTCAGGAAACTTTCATGTTGGCAACTTATCTTTTAAACAGCTAGAGCGTACCAATAATAATCTACTGAACCCAATACTAGAACTTATCACCACACCAAATGGACAGCCCATCATAGTAGATAATGGCAAATCTAAACAGTGGTTGAGAGGCGAAGAGATAGTTAGTGATGTTGCTATGCCAATAGATGATAGTGATACGGTTGTAGCATTTTTTGATAGTAGTGTAGAAGCTTATGAGTATTTTCGGCAAGGTAAGGGAAAGTTTATGAATGTAGATTTTCCGAACCGAACTTATTCAGTTAACACCGTATTAGGAGTATCGCCGGAAACCCAGTATATTATAAATATGATACGAATGGTAATTAATACCATTTCCATAGTCTTAGGAATAATTGCGGCGGTCGTTGTGATATTTACAAGTATTCGGCTAATTGACCAAGATAAACAAAATATCGCACTATATTATAGTCTAGGTGCGACGACAGGGCAGGCGCGAATGATTTACTTATGTTACTTCTTAGAGCTGATGATTGGAGCGGCAGTGTTGGCGTTTGGTTTGGCGAGTGCGGTTGTTTTGGCGTTTAGCTTTTTGAATCAAGAGTTTTTGGGGATACAAGCAGCACTAGGCTTTAACTTACCAGCTATATCTGAGGAGATTTGGTATGCTATTAATTTTAACACTTTTATTATTATTGCGTTTATTTTAGCAATGGCGATAATATGCATCGCCGTAAATAGTAAAAAAATAGCAAAAATGTCGTTTGAAAGTATGTAAAAATGATTTCATATAAGTCTAGCTTTACAAAACTCTTTACATCATCAAGTGAGTGTGCTATAATGCAATTACTGGGCTGGGCGAAAGCTCTTGGTCCAACCGATTGGCGGGGCTAGCCCCCGCCGCTTTGGTGCTTACATAACTAATCTATAGAGGACTTGGCAGAATATGACACAATCACCTAAAGCATTAAGTATCTTCATTGATGAGAGCGGTGATTTTGGTGCGTATGATCCAAAATGCCCTTATTATATTATTAGCCTAGTATTTCATAACCAGATGGATGATATGTCTGCTCTATTTCAGAGTTTTGACCGAGCTCTTGACGAAACCGCCCTACGACGCAATTTTGTTCATATGGGCCCGCTGATTCGTCGCGAATATGAGTATAGTAAACTCTCTGTAGCGGAAAGATTACAAATCTATCGCCGCACAAAAGCGTTTATTGAGAAAGCGAAGTTTAGCTACCAGAACTTCATTGTAGAGAAGAAGCATATTGAAACCAGCATGGAGCTTACTACTAAACTGGCACAACAGATTACTAATTTCATACGACAGCATTATCAGTATTTCATACAATTTGATAAGGTGAAGGTCTATTACGACAACGGGCAGGACGGCGTGGCGAAGATTATTATGGCGGTATTTACAGCATTATTTAATAACCCAGATATCAAAGTTGCCAAACAGGAAGATTACAAAATGCTTCAAGCCGCGGATTTTGTCTGCACCGCAGCACTTACCGAACTCAAGATGAACCGACACGGCCTTTCGCGGTCGGAGCGACATATTCTTGGCGATGACAAAATGATATACAAGTATATGCTCAAACCACTCAAAAAGAAGAAGTTTCAGGAATAGGCATAGTTTTCCAGCGACGACGCGACCGACGAAGCCCCGCGGAACGTGTGGCGAGTGAGGGCGCGGAGGAGTGCTACACACAAAAGATGGCGTCTGGATCAACGCCATCTTCGTCTTTTACCTCCATTTTATGCCGTTTCTAGCAACCCATGACGGCTTCGTGTATCTTCTTTAAACCCTGATTTGTGAAGTGTAAGTAGAGTTTCGTAACATCAAGGCTTTCGTGTCCGAGGAACTTACCGACGAAGCTAATATCGACACCTTTGTTGATTAGAGTTGTCGCGAACGAGTGGCGAAAAGTGTGCGGATGAACGCCCTCAAAGTCGGACATCATACACGCTCGCTTAAAGATGTTGCGCACGCTCTGGTCGCTCAATCGTTTTTCCTCTTCGGTCGATAGGAATAGGGCAGGGTTCTTGTCTTTACGAGTAGCTAGATACTCATTCAGAGCGTTTTCGGCGCGAGGTGATACGAAGCATGGGCGAGCCAGCTTGCTCTTGCCAACAACGGCGAATTGACGCTTTTTGATGTCTTTGCGATTTAACGCTACTAGCTCACCGACGCGCACACCACTAGAGTAAAGTACCTCGCAGATTGCGACATTACGTAGGCGCCCTTGTTCGGTCAGATTTAGCCTCGGCTGGCGCACGACATTTATAAACTCAAAAACTTCTTCTTCGGTCAGGAACTTCATTGAGCGTTTTTCGTGTTTTGGTAGTTTAATGAAGTCTGGATGTAGCACCCGATAGCCTCGCATAGCACACCAGCGCAGAACGCACTTCAGGTCGGTTAGAGCCTTGCGCACTGTGTCAGGGCGAAGCCATGTTGATAGATGTTCGTGGTAGTTCAGAATATCGTCAATATCGAGCGTAGTCATTTCTTTGTCTTTGCCGAAATAATTGGTAGCGAGCCTTGAAATATATTCGCAGTGGCGCACTGTCTTTGGCGAGGCGCCTGCTGCTATGACATCATTATCAATGCGTCGCTTAAAGGCTTCTTCCATATCGATTTTTGGATCTTCGGCGACTACTACTGTCTGTGGCAAGCCCCATGAGGCAAATTGTGTCATTACAGCGATAGCGTCGTCTTGTTTGCGCTTAAAATTGTTCATAATTTATCTCCGTCTAAAATTAGTATTTATGTGGAGATAACAGATTAGATTATCGGCGATATATACCTAATTTCACCAATTCATTCACGCATATCTTCCCAAAGTAGGCGGCCTTGTTTCGAATTGGGTTTCTCGGTCGTGGGCGAAATGCGTTTTCGATAGCACACTCGATAAAGTCCTCCGATAGGTATCGGGCGCAGTCGCAGTAAAATGCGCGACTTTCAGGGGCGTCAAACTTCGCTACTAATTTATCAGCTTTCGCGTCGATGTATTGTTCTGTCCGAACAACAGGCTTGCGGGTTCTTTCGCGTAGTTCTGCCAAAATGGTATCTTTATCTATCATTGACAATGATGACTTCTTTTCAGAAGTCCCAATGCCATTGACATTGAGTGGGCTTGCCATCTATTACCTCCAAATTATGCGCGTCAAAAACCCTCCGCTTCAAAGGTTATGAGCGTCCGAATTATGCTAAACTTCTCACACCAAGCGTCGTGCGGGGAGCGTCGCTATCTGTGTTTTTTCAACGAGAAAGCCCCGTCAAGGTAGAAATGGAGCTTCACCTCCAAATCGCCTTTCAGGGGCTTTGTTCTAGTTCGATACTGCTATTATAACAAGCTAAAACGCTTTCGTCTAGTCTATTTTTTGTTTTTGTTGGCAGATCCCCAGCGCTCCAGACTGGCTTTGCGTCCGTTCTGAACACGCACTTCCTTAGGGGTAGCGTGCGCCGCTTTGAGGTTTCGTTGCCGATTTTTGAGAGCATAATATAATATGCCAGACAATTCACAGGTGGCGGTCGCGGACTTCTCGGAGAGGTCGTCAGGGTAGGAAATAGCGAATAAACCGCCTTTTTCTTTGGCAAGGCGAAGATTATATACACCAGCTCGTTCTTCCAGCAATATAAAGCACCCACTTTGCTTAAACCCTTTTTTGCGCAAACGATTTACGAAGTTGGCAACAACTGCCCTTATTTCTTCTTCAGTCATAGCCCTTATTGTAGCACGAACGACGCATAATGGCAAGTGTGGCAATTTTTCTCATAAAAAGGTCTTGCGCGGTAGTGGTTATGTATGATACAATTGATATAACATTTGGTTTTGGCAATTTTAATCTTTATAAAATAGGGGGCGGTTATCGTTATTAGTGGTATACTGCTACAGCCGGGAAAGGTAATACTGTCGTAGACGGCTATAATATAG
>CAYUCN010000016.1:0-23950 GCA_964443395.1 uncultured Candidatus Saccharibacteria bacterium
GTATCATTAGTACTAGATGTTAACTCTGCAGCATAGGCTTTATTACTACCACCTATACTACCTAGACTATCGTTCATACTATTACTAATACCATTACTAAACCCAGCAGGATTAAGTAAACTACATCCTAACAAAAGTAAGGCAAGTATGCAGCCAATAGGTAGACTATGATATAGTAACCTATTACTATTTAGTATTCTTCCTTTATCCTTTTGATATTTCCTTACTTGGCGCATACTTGCCCTCCTTTTGTAATAAATATATTTATTCCGAGGGCACCATATTTAGTTTCTAGAGCAACAAAAATAGCGCATCCGACCATCGTTATCTAGTCGTCTTATCTTGCGCGAGTTTAAGTTCCCTAATACCAAAAATGGTACCATCATGGGGATACTCCTCGCGCAGAAGTTACTGTAACGAGGGCCATGATGGCACCACTTACAACTTCTGCATTATTTTTTATTCGCTTGTGCGAATAGTATCCAGTTACATTATCTCACGCGATTTTGATTTTGCCTAGCCTGATTTTCGCGATTTGGACTTTTTAGATAAACATAAAAAACAACAAGCAAAATATAAGTAGGATGCAAAGTTATAAACTTCTTTTTATCGTAAAATCATTTATAATTTTGTCAAGGCGTTGGCGTTCGGTTTTTATGGAAAGACAGGGGTGAGTTTGTGGAAAACGCAATAGCATTATTGCACGTTTTAATAAAAAATCAATATTGACGCTAAGCATAGACGTGATAAAATAGAATTAGAATTCGGACGAGGTCTGACGTTGAGGGTCGCCGGAATTCAGAAAACAAAAATTTAATGCATGGTGGTTTTAAATGCAAAACTACGAATAGGTACTCTACTGATTACAGTAGGGTACTATTTTTATGCCAATAAAGTTCTGCATATTTTATACATCAAAAAAAAGATCACCAACTTATGCAAGTGGCGATTCTTTTTGCCCTAAAAATATATAGATAAGGAGTTAGCTATGACATAAACAATTAGCGCATTGTCTATGTCATAGCAGATCGATGATACTAATTGGTCTTTTTCTTGAAATAAGCTTTGCCTAAGCCGCAAAGCGGGCAGCGAAAATCGTCGGGGACTTCGTCGCCGTAATAGATATAGCCGCAAGCTGTGCAAACCCAAGCGGTTTTGCCTTGCTCGGTAGAAACTTTGGTAAGATCATCTTTATGTTCTTGATAATAAGCGTAAGTCATAGGCTCGGCTTCTGGCTGGAATAAATCGCCTTCGATCATTTTGCCGATATATACGGTATGCGTCTCATTCTCAATAGCGTCGATTTTCTCCATCACCATGTAGCCGATAGTATTATCTAAAATCCTTACGCCCTCAACTTCGTGAGTTTTGACTTTGGCAAACTTATCCATATCACGAGACGAGTTGAAGCCGAAAGTCTGGATAATTTCTGGATTCACGTCCATTCCTAGGACCGAAAGAGCGAATTTTTGATTCTCGGCTAGGAGTTTATGGCTGTGGTTGTTTTTTGCGACTGATATCGCAATGAGTGGTTGCTCGCCCTGAGCGCCGATCCTAGCAACGGCATCCACGACGCAGCCGCCACCCACAGTGGTTAAAACATACATACCCTGAGTAATTTTGCGGGTAATTTTAGAATTTTTCATACTTCTCCAATCTATTGCCTATACATTATACTAGAGGTGGGAAAAAATTGCAAGCATTTTTCCTTCAGCCAGATTGTTATGCAAATATGTTGTTGCTTGAGTTATTTGAAAGTTTATGTATGCAATAATCATTTAGTCTAATGATTACATTGTTGTTGGTCAGGTTCGCTGTGCGGAGCATCGTCTTCTAGGCGGTTCACGAAATTAGTGAGGCGGATGGCATCACCAATGGGCATTTCGGCGAGAATCTGATCCTTGTCTTTAGTGGCGAGTTCAGCTTGACGCTCTTCGCGCTTCTTTGAACGCAGGACGAATTGACCTAAGCGGGTATGTGCTAAGACATCCTTAGAACGTTTGAGTTGTTTGCGCATTTTGCGATGCTGGATGGCGAGGCGACGTTGCTCACGGAGTTCTTCGGCTCGGCATTCGCGCTCGATGCGTTCTTGACTAGCGACAACTTCAGCATTCTTTTGCATTTGCTCGCGACGGTTAAACTTATGCTCGCAGTCGAGACAACGCACTTCCCAATTGGTTTCGTCGAAGAGGGCTTCTTCGTCGGTGAGTTCGCGTGCCGGAGTAAGGTGAGCAACCATCATATATTCTGGCTTAAGTAACCTGCCGCAAACGGCGCATGGTTTGCCTTCTTTATATTTCTTTTTGCGCTTTTGGAACTTTCCTGCGGTATGGCCAGTCAAAGATCTATAAAACATACTCATCTGTCTTTTTGCCTTTCTGCGTTTCATAAAATCGTTGTTTTACTTATAAATTTATTTAACGCTATTATAGCACAGACGTTTTAGTAAAAAGTAGTTTTGCTAAATAAAGTCGTGTTTTTAGCTAAATAAAGTAAAACCATGCTATAATGATATATATTATGGGAAAGTTAGAAGATATTGTTAGTTTATGTAAGCGTCGCGGTTTTATTTTTCCGGGATCAGATGTGTATGGCGGAATGGCTGGTACATGGGACTTCGGGCCGCTGGGCGTAATGTTAAAGCGAAATATGATGCAGGCTTGGTGGAGCTTTTGGGTGGATCAACGTGATGATATGTACGGTGTAGATGCAGCGATTATCATGAACCCGCGAACCTGGGAGGCTTCGGGACATGTGGCAACTTTTGCCGACCCACTAATTGAGTGCAAAGAATGCCATGGGCGGTTTCGTGCGGATAAGTTAGTAAAAGGTGCGACCGAAAGTATTACGACAGAAGAATTTTTGCAAGCGAATCCAAAATGCCCAACTTGCGGTAAGCAGAATTGGGGCGAGATTAAAAAGTTTAACATGATGTTCCAGACTCATGTAGGTCCCGTAGAAGATGATTCTAGCATTGCTTATTTGCGGCCAGAGACAGCGCAAGGTATTTTTACGAACTTTAGAAATGTTGTTGATACAATTTATCCGAGCCTACCGTTTGGAATTGCACAGCAAGGTAAAGCTTTCCGTAATGAGATTTCGCCACGAGATTTTATCTTGAGGGACCGTGAATGTTCTCAGATGGAGATTGAGTATTTTATCCATCCGAAAGATTGGGAAAAGACATTTGAGGAAATGCGCGGACTGCAGCATGCTTTCTTAGAAGAAGTGATTGGTTTGCCGGGTGACAAAATTCATGATTACGAAGTGCCGCCGAGCGACCGCGCACATTATTCTAAGCGCACGATTGACATTATGTTTGACTATCCGAATGGTGAAGAAGAACTAATGGGATTAGCTTACCGAACAGACTTCGACCTCAGTAATATCCAGCGTGCATCTGGCAAGTCGATGGAGTACCGAGACAAGGTGACAGGTGAGACCTTTATTCCGCATGTGATTGAGCCGTCGATTGGCGTAGAACGGTTGTTCTTGGCGATTTTGGCGGCAGCTTATGTAGATGACGGAGATAGGATTGTGCTAAGATTATCAGACAATATGGCGCCGTATAAGTTCTGCGTAAGCCCACTGCTTAAAAATAAACCAGAGTTAGTAGAGAAAGCACGTGAGGTCTATGATCAATTGAAACAGAAGTATACTTTTGTGACCTGGGACGATTCGGGGAATATCGGTAAACGCTATAAGAAGCAGGATGAAATCGGTACGCCGAAGTGCGTGGTGATTGATTTTGACACGCTGAAAGATGATACCGTGACAGTACGTGACCGCGATACGACAGAGCAAGAGCGGGTGAGGATTGCGGATTTGTAGTCGAGAGACGAGAAGGTAGAACGTTGTATTTTTTACAACGTTCTATTTTTTGGTGAAACTGATGTCTTATGTTATAATGATGGGGTATGTCTAAAAGGAAGCAAGAATCTAAGAAAACTAGCACCGTGCGCCGAACGTTGCATTATTTTTGGCAAGAAGTAGTAAGATATAAATGGTATGCACTGGGAGCTTTTATCTCTACGCCAATCGTAGTGTTTGTGCGGGCGATTTTGAGTGCGATTATTTTTGCGACGATTATTGAAAAGGTCTCCTTAGGACTGCCGCTGGAACAGTTGTTGCAAGAAGTAGTACCGTATGCTTTAGCTTATTTAGCAGTATATTTAGTAAGTAAACTGTTTTTAGAAGAACTGAGGCTTTTCTGGACTTGGAAGATGGAAGTACTGTCAATGTACAATTTGGCTAACTTGTGTTTTGATACAATTTCCGCACAATCAATGCAGTTCCATAGCGACCGGTTCTCTGGATCACTGGTGTCACAGACAAATAAATTCATTGGTGCTTATGAGCGGATGATGGATGTCTTGATTTGGGATGCTTGGCCCATGCTATGCTATATTATCTTTGTAGTAATCGTGCTGTGGCAACAAGCGTCGTGGTTTGCACTGGGGATTGTCGGTTTAGTAGTAATATATACCATCATCTCTAAGCTCACAATGGGCAAAATTGCACATTTATTCGATGAGGAGGCGGCAGCACAGACTAAGCAGACTGGCCAACTGGCAGATTCAATTTCTAATATTATTTCGGTAAAATCTTATGCTAGAGAGCAGCACGAGCGAGGACGCTATCGCAGGTTTTCTCAGAAGGTCGAGGATTCTTCGATTAACACAATGCGCGCAGTGATACATCGTGATCTAATGTTTGCTTGTGTGCAGATTGGGATTACAGCACTACTATTAGGATTCTTGATTTTTGGTAATGCTTGGCTAGGGATTTCTGTAGCCACTCTAATCTTAATTGTAGATTACGCAAACGGTATTCTGAGCGAGCTATGGAGTATTAATTCGATTTTTAAGAACTTTAACCGCGTGTTTGGTGATGCGCATGAAATGACTTTGATTCTTGATACGGTGGACGATGTAGTGGATGCGCCAAATGCACAGCCGCTTGAGTTTGATAAAGCGTCAGTGGAATTTCATGATATTACATTTAAACACGCTGATGCGAAGGCGCCAATTTTTGAGAACTTTAGCTTAACCGTGCATCCAGGGGAAAGAATCGGGCTAGTGGGTATCTCTGGTTCTGGTAAAACTACTTTGACTAAATTGTTATTGCGTTTTGCAGACGTGCAGAATGGCGAAGTTTTAGTATCAGGGCAAAACATTCGGGATATTACGCAACAATCACTACGTGAAGTGATCGCCTATGTGCCGCAAGAGACCTCTCTCTTTCATCGAAGCATTGCTGAGAATATTGCTTACGGTAAACCTGACGCAACGCCAGATGAAATCCAGCGAGCAGCAAAGCTCGCGAATGCGCATGATTTTATCATGGAGCTACCAGATGGATATGATACGCTAGTAGGCGAACGCGGCATTAAACTGTCTGGAGGACAGCGGCAGCGGATTGCGATTGCTCGCGCTATTCTAAAGGATGCGCCAATCTTGGTGTTAGATGAAGCAACATCGGCATTAGATTCAGAGTCTGAGGCTTTGATCCAAGATGCACTAAATACGCTGATGGCAGGCCGGACTAGCATTGTGATTGCGCATAGACTCTCGACTGTGGCCAGTCTCGACCGGATTGTAGTATTAGAAAACGGGAAGATTAAAGAACAGGGTAAGCACCATGATTTACTACAAAAACCAGATGGTGCATATCACCATCTATGGTCGCGCCAATCCGGCGCTTTTATGGAAGAATAGGCTAAGAGATTACCATTCTAGGGTAAACTTAGTTTCCTCTTTGTTAGATGTAGCGGTTAGTTCCCAATTGTGACGTTCGGCAAGAGTTTTGGCAATCGCAAGGCCTAGCCCTACTCCATCGGAGCTTTTGTTGGTTTGATAGAATCGGTCAAAGATTTTAGATAATTCAGCTTTCTGGATTTTGGCGCCGTCGTTAGAGATAGAGATGCTTTTACTCGTAAGCTTGACAATAATATCCTTGTCACAGTATTTTAAGGCATTATCCATCAGGATTCCAATGATTTGAGCAAAATCGTTTTTAGCGAGTTTAGCTTTACCGTCTTTAAGTTTAGTTTTGAAGGTTAGATTGACGCCCTTAGTTTTTAAGCGCGGCTCAAATGGCAAGATTAGCTCTTCAACATACTGCTTCAGGATGACGGTTTCTGGCGCACAAGCAGTGGACATAGCATTCTCCGCCCTAGCGGTAGCAAGTAAATCTTGGTTGAGCGTAGCGAGAGCCTGGACTTCATGAGTGACGTTGTCAATCCAAGGGTTACCATGGATATCTGCTACTTCGAGGTTGGCTAGAATGGCGGCGATGGGAGTTTTCATCTCATGGCTGGCATTAGCAACAAAAACTTTTTGCGCCTCATAGGCGTCTTTAATAGGGCGGATGGCAGCCTCCGCTAAGGCGTAAGATAGGATTGCTACGGCAGCTTCCATGGTGACGCCCACGATACAGAGAGAAATAAAGAGTGAATTTAGAGCTTCGCTGCGTTCGGCTTGGATCTGTTCGCTTAGAGTCTGAATGACTACTTGCGTGTAGCCGGGGGCAAAATCCGAAGCAACAATCTTCCTACGATGGGCAGCCTCTTGAGCGACGACATAAATAGCGGAAAGCGCCAAAATCAGCACTGCGGAAGTTACAGCAAGATTCACAACTATTAGCTTGTTGCGGAGATGTTTAAACATTAAGTAGCTAATTCTCCACGAGTTTGTATCCCAGATTACGTACAGTCTTGATAGAGGCTTTGGAATGGAGCTGTTCGAGCTTTTTGCGAAGGTAACTCATATAGACTTCAACATAATTATCCGATGAACCTGCTTCGTTACCCCAGGCGCGAGCCAAAAGCTGCTCTTTGTGTTGGATTTTGCCAGGGTTACGAATGAGCGGTTCAAAAAGGTCAGCTTCTTTGCCGGTCAAAATTAAGCCATTGAGCGTACGGTTCTTGAGGTCATACTCTAAATCGGCGAATTCGATGATTTCGCTAGTCTGCAAAGGCGGGCGCCTAGTAATAGCCTTAATACGAGCAATTAATTCTGCGGTCTTAAAGGGCTTGGCAAGGTAATCATCAGCACCAGCTTCTAGGCCTTTGACCTTATCTTCTACCTCGGTGAGGGCAGAAAGCATAATAATCGGTACATTAAGCCCCTTGGCGCGTACGGCCTTAAGAATCTCGATACCAGATATACCTGGTAACATAATATCTAGAACTAAACAATCGTAACCGTCACGCAGTGCTGCCGCCAATCCTTCTTCGCCATCCGCAGTCCAGTCGACAGAAATGTGCTCCTTTTTTAGTAGATAAACTACCGCTGAAGCCAAACGCTCCTCATCTTCTACATATAATATTCTCATACCTTGGATTATACCCTAATTAACTAAATTATACCTTAAAACCTTTTACCTTCTCTATAGGTTCTATCTTTAGCAATAGGATTAGGTATTTTTCTAATTTTGAATTAATATTTACCCCAGGCGAATGTCTGGGGTAAAGTATTTATTGGTCATTCCAGCGTTTAATCGCTGCGGCAATGACTTTTTTAGCTTCATTGGCATCGGCGAATTCTTTGACTTCGGTGCTGCCAGGCTTCTTGAGGTCTTTGTAATGATTAAAATGGAATTCTATTTGTTTGATGAGCTGTTGCGGCAAATCTTCCAGAGTTTGATAAGCGTCACCATTATTGCGATCATCCTCTACGACGGCAATAATCTTATCATCAACTTCGTCGCTATCGATAAACTTCATGACACCGAGAATACGAGCCTTGGTATAAATACCAGTAGTAAGAGGCTGATCGGTAATAAGTAAGACGTCTAGCTCATCACCATCTTCGTCTAAAGTCTGGGGGATAAAGCCGTAGTTGCAGGGCTTAGCGAAAGCCATTGGCTCAATACGATCTAGCATGAAGCAAGCATTTTTGCGATCCCACTCAATCTTATGATTAGAGCCAGTAGGGATTTCTACTACGACGTTAATTTCGCCATTCTCATAATCACCAGGGGTGAGGATTTTGTTAAAATCTGCCATAATAACTCCTTGTTTATATTCTCTATTATATCACAAGTTTCAGTGTCCACTCATACGATTTTCATCTCACGCCATCTACTGCTACATTTAGATAAACCGCTATATAGCTCTTTTCCGGAACCGCGCAATGGCATAAGTCTCTAGCACTTTCACTAACGTTCACCGGTGGAGCTCTCCTCATTATGTTTCTAGATTATATTTGTTCTTTACGTTATTCACATAAATCGGACCCGCTCCAGCCGGGAAACGCTCACTTATAGTGGAAGTGCTAGAGATTTGTAGATTCGTAGTCTCCGGATGTTCCAGTAAAGACTATGTTCGTGGTTCGTCTATGATTATTTCGTGAAAGCAGTGATGGTAACCGTGGTACTATAAGTCCCGGCCGGTAGTGATGGAGCTATGGAAATGCCGAGACCATAGGTATAGATGTCATTACCTAAGGCGTCGGTGGTTTTGGTATTGTAGAAAGTATCGGTAGTGGTTTTGATGGCTTTATAAGTATTACCTGTACTATCATTCTTTATAGCCCAAGCATTAGTATTTGGAGATACATTAATATTAGCTGGGATATTAGGTCCTGTAGGATCTTTACTATTAATAAGGTTAGGTTCTTCGGCACTTAAGAATATATTATATTCTGTATTACTACTTACTGTAGCAGTAATAGTACCATTAGTAATGTTATTAGGAGTTACATTACTATCTATGTTGCTTGCGGCTTCTACGGTTAATATTGTGGGGATAGTGACATTTATATTAGCGTTATCTTCTTCTGGGGCTTGCCAATTGTAAAAAGTATCACTAGCGACACAGCGGACGGAGTAGCCGATGTAGCGAATGTTGCCGATGGATGGGTAGATGTTAGTATTATTGAAGTATAAGCCGTATGCGTTAGTCGAGCTGAGGGGTGTGGATGACCAATAGCCTCCGTAGACGCCAGCATAGTTTAGAGAGCTATTATTGACATCCCCGCCATAGACAAAATAATAGGGCGATACGGTAATTGTGCTTCCGGCAGTTAATCCATCTAATAATTTAGCATATGACTTATCTGTGCTAGTAGGTAATTGCCAACCTTTAGAGCAAATACTACTAGATGCATTAACTCCGTCAGTAGTAGCACTTGCATCCCCAGTACCGGCAGTTGCGGTATAAAAGTTATAGTAAGCTCCGTTAGTGATATTTCCAGCATAATGAAGTAGCGATGAGTTTTGATCACTACTAGTAAAGTGTTTAGGATTGTCATCACTACTGATGGGCATAGAAGCTGGCAGTTGATAGTCAGAGGCAATATTGGAATCGACTGATGTTAATATCTTAGGACCAACTAATCTTAAGTTCTGCGTCATCCAGCAGTTACCGTCTTTGAGCTTATCTACTTTGTACGACTTTTTGTCGCGATAGTCGATAAGAATTTTGCCATTGTCTACCGTGGCAGTAGATTCTTGCATAGATGCGCAGACGTGCGGTGACATTTCTTGCATATAAGTAATGTCATCGATAGTTTTGGTATCTTCGGCGGCGTGGACGGATTCGGGAGTGAAGGTGAGGTAAGTGAGACTGCCGATGGAGAGAAGCGGGATGATAAGCGCGGTTATTCCTAAAGTGAATTGACGTTTAATATTATGTCTTTTGAGCATTAATTTCCTCCTGTATTATTAGTTTAGAGTGATGCGTGTTTGAAAGTATCAAAAAAGATGGCATAAGTTATGCAATATATACTTTAGCTAATATTAGTTATGCAGGACTGTTTGAGATAACTTTTAATATTAGCTATTAATAACTTACGGCCATCTTTATATTTGATGTGATCTTAGATACAAAAATGGCACCACAATGGGCGTCATAGAGAATGCATAGAACGGACGGATCCGGTATAACAAACTCAACCACATTATGATGCCATCTCTACGTTCGTTATAACCGCGGCTTCTATTTTTTGAAGCCGTTTTCTATGTTTCTCTATGACATTTTTATTATAGCAATTTTTTGTGAAGTTGCCTAGCCCTAAAAGTTTGCTGAAGTTCGCTTGCGCTGAGATTGTACGCCGCTTTATCTTTACTTGCCTGCTTATATCTGATACACTGGAGATAGAGCAGAATTGCTAGCAACCAAAGCTAAAGGTCTAGGAACATATTAACCGCCAATAGTATTGTTAATAATTGTAAGTAGGAGTTGTATGGAGATAAACTCTTTTACAGTACGACGTAAGAAGTTAAAAGATCATACTGAGTACGAGATAAAAGTTACTCTCCTGCCACAAGCAGAAGAGTAATAATATTATTGAAATATAGCCCCATTATAACAGTTAAAACTATATCGGTCAATAGCAATCTCTGCTCTTTTTGAGTTTTATGATTAATTGCTTTTAGTATTATGATTATAGTTGCTAGGTAGACCGAAGATCTGTTGGCCCTGGACTTCTTCAGGCAGATAACTTTTTTCGTGATGAAAGCCAGCCTCCCACTTTTGGCCTTCACCAAAGCCAAGGTCTTTCATTAGTTTAGTTGGAGCGTTGCGCAGGTGGATAGGTACAGGACAGTTCATGCTAATGGCAGCGACACGCTTAGCGCGAGCCCAAGCGTCGTAAGTTTCACGACTTTTGCGGGCTTTAGCTAAAACTACGGCTACGTGACTAAGGATGATTTCCCCTTCGGGCATACCGACACGCTCAATAGCCTGGAAACAGCTGACGGCTAGATTAAGTGCGCCATTGCCAGCTAAACCAATATCTTCAGAGGCAAAAATAACCATTCTTCGCGCAATAAATTTAGGGTCTTCCCCGCTAGCGATCATGCGAGCGAGATAGTAGAGCGTAGCGTCGACATCACAGCCGCGCATAGATTTAATAAAGGCCGAGATATTGTCGTAATGATAATCTCCACTTTTGTCGTAAATAGGGAGCTTTTGCCCGGCGGCAGTCTTGACTACGGCTTTGTCTACCTGCTTAGCGAGACTGAGAGAGAGCTCTAAATCGCCCAGGGCTGAGCGGGCATCGCCGCCACTCAGCTCGGCAATATATTCTATAGCATCTTCGTCAACACGATCAATTGCATTTTCTGCTGCTATGGCGCGTTTGAGAACGGTCACAATGTCCGTTTTTTTAAGGGCAGAAACAATTACCACGCGTGACCGCGAGATCAATGGAGAAATCACTTCGAAACTAGGATTCTCGGTAGTGGCACCAATGAGAATAATTAGCCCAGATTCTACGTGTGGTAAAAAGGCATCCTGCTGAGCCTTGTTAAAACGGTGGATTTCGTCCACAAAGAGGACGGTGCGGGTTTTGAGATTCCAGTTTATTCTGGCACGCTCTACGACATCTTCAATGTCTTTTTTCTTGGCAGTGACGGCTGAAAGTTCAACGAAATCGGCCTGATATTCTTTAGCTAAAATACGCGCGAGCGTAGTCTTGCCGGTGCCGGGAGGGCCCCAGAAGATGAGATTAACCGGTTCGCCTTTTTTGACAATTTCTGTAAGAATTTTGCCCTCACCAATAATGTCGTCTTGCCCGACAACTTCTTCAAGCTTTTGTGGACGCATACGTTCAGCTAAGGGGATTCGGTTCATGTTTCTACTATACCACATTTGTTATCTGTTAGCAACTGACTACATATTATTGTATGTGTTGCCAATCGCATTTAAAGCCATGAGGGCGGTTTCCATATCCTTAATGTGTGCGACAAGACTAAGCTTGCTAGAGAGGATAAGCCGAGCGAGTTTAATCTCGGTAGCCCCAATATTACCTTTTGGATGCGGACGCAGGCCTTGTTCGATGCTATCCCAAAAATAAGTTTGGCTAGAGCAGAGCGGCTGACCATCCGTGCTAGTGAGCAAATTAATTTCTTCACCCATAGCCTGCGCAAGATTGAGCTGAAACCAAATCGTCACAAGCGGTAAGGGATACTTATAGTTAATTCCAGCTAAAGTTTGATTGAGGATGTCAAAATAATCAGGGTTGTCGGTTTGTTCGGCGGCACGTTCGGTTTTTTTAAGGCACTCCGAGGCGAAAGTGAGACGCGAAAGGTCGGCGATGATATTGCTATAAAAAGTGAGCATCTTGGCACTGGTGAGAACGCCGAGATTGCTACGGCCTTGGTGGACGACGATGTCCGCTACCGAGAAAAGTTCGATGCCGCCAGCGAGACGAGATTTTTCTTTGCGAACACCTTTAGCCAAAGCGGAGAGCTTACCCTCGGGAGTGAGAATGTTAAGAATGCGGTCGCTTTCGCCATAATTGGTACGGCGCAGAACAATAGCTTTGGTACGAATATCATTGGGCATAATGAGCCTCAAGATGATTAAGAGCTTTTTGTAAGCTAGCTTTGAGCTCTGTAGGAGTCATAGTGTCTTTGTGGAGAATATCTATTACACCATAGTGTTTAAGTTGACTATACTGAAGATCTAGAGAGGTGAGAATAATAATAGGAATATTAGATGTGTCGCGATAAGAGATGAGCTCATTCAATAGAGTAAATCCATCCGGACCGCTAAGCAAAATGTCAAGAATAATCAGATTTGGTAAGCTTTCATTAAACTGCGCCATGGCCTCATAAGCGTTAGTAACTAAAGTAAACTCAGCGGCAATATCATAATCAGCTAAAATATGGCTGATCATAGCACTGGCACAATCAGCCATAATTTTATCGTCTTCTACAATGAGAATTTGCATAGACTACCCAAAAAGCGTGGCTTGATGCGAGACGGGTAGCTCCACGTAGAAGCTGACACCGTCATGATGGCGGACTGAGCCAAGTTTAGCATGCATATGCTCAGCGAAGCGCGATGAGATATATAATCCCAGGCCAGAACTACCTGGGCGCATGGCAATACTAGTAGGGCGATCGAGCCGGCCAGCTTTGACGTCGTGCCAGATTTTTGTAGGCAAGGCGGGTCCATAGTCACGAACGTCGATTTTGATCTTGTCTGCGTTATCACTAACAGTAAGGAGGCTCGTAGTATGCTCATCCGAATAATGCATGGCATTGGTACAAAAATTATAAATGAGGCTGTATAGTAATTCCGTATTAGCAATAGCGAGTTTTTGACGATTACGATAGCGGATCCGGAGATCTTTGTGAGCGTAACCAAAAAGCGGAGTAATGTCACGCGAAACCTGTTCGCAAACTCCACGCACGCTAACTGGTTGCATGTCATAAAGTCCATCTTCTAGGCGAGCGATTTTAGTGAGATCGTTGACTTGCAGGAGGGCGCGTTCGGAGACATTACGCATTTTAGTACAGATATTAGCCTGCTGAGATGGGTCTTTGGTGAGGCTGAGCGCAAAAGTGAGCTGACGCATAAGGCTCCAGGGCGACTTGAGCTCGTGCGCAACAACAGCTAAATTATTTACCTCACTCTCCATAGTGTTATTATAGCACGCGAAACGCGGCAGAGCGAGAGAATGTAATTGTGATTTTTACAATTACTGTGCCCTATTCTACTAGCTTAACTGATTCAAGAATTTTATAAAATTCTTCCATAAACTGCTCAGCGTCGGTCTGCAACATGACAGTTTTGTCGCGGAGTTTAAGAATCATAACGGCACCACGGAGACTATTGGTAATTTCCCCAGTGTAAATATTAGCGAGGACTCCACCCACGGTGTCGGTCTTCATAGTAAGCTTGCCATTCTTGACGGAGTTCTCATAACTGCGTGCGACAGTGTCAAAAGATGTATCGCGAATGCGTACTCTAAGAGCATTGATGGTAGTATTGCTAACTGGCTGAACTGCCACAGGATTAAGGTAAGCTTCAAAGTCTCCACCCTTGACAGCGTCTTTAGCAATATAGACACTCCAGGTTTTAGGATACATAAAGCTGAGGCGACCATAATCATCTGGGCCAGTAAACTCGGTGTAGGGTGATTTTTCTCGTTCAGCAAAGATAGCTTCTAGCTCTTCTTCTTTCTCGGCTTCGGCGATAGCGACGGCGCGATTAATCTGGCCATCTACATCCTTAGAAACAGTGTCCCACTGGATGTATTTCTGCACATACAGCCAAACAAAAACAACCGCGATAATACTAACAATAACTAGCAGAATGGTCTCGATAAGAGTATTACTGCGTTTCTTCTTAACTTCTGGAGGAGTAGCTTGACTACCATCAGACGTAAGCTGCGCTCCGGTGTTCATAGGGGTCATACCGGGGGCAGAGGGAGCAAAAGGCTGCTGAGCCACTGGCTCAATCATGCTACCATTAGGCGTAGGATTATTTTGCATACTTACATTATACCGCAAACTCTAGCTTTTTGTAAAGTCTGCAATGACCGTGATTTCGTTTTTTAGTTCGGAGAGATCTTGCTTAATCTCCTGAGCGAGCTGCGAGGCGGCTTGATATTTCTGAACGGCGGCATCGACATCAAAGTCTTCGCCATAGAACCATTCGATTTGCTCATCGAGATTTTTCATCTTTTGGCTGATAGACGTTTTAGTTTTCTGAGTTGGCTTGGACATGTTTTACCTCCGCGGTGATTAGTTGATGATATGTGGTAATTTCAATAGTTGCGCCGACCGCTGGAGCGCCACGGATAATAGCATAGCCGCGTTTAAGCACATCGGCGGGATTAAAACCGGCGAGAAGCTTCTCTAAGTCACTAACTTTTTGGAGATTTTGGTCAATGCGCGAGACTAGTTGAGCCTTAAGGTCAGCCATAACTTCGGCGAGAGATTGTTCTTCCTGAGTGAGCTTCTCGACAATTCTTCGTCGTAAATCGCTGAGGCTGAGATCGATTCTATGGGCAGCTTCTTGGCGATCAGGGGTGAGACGCTCGGCTGCATTGGATGGCGTAGAAGCGCGAACATCCGCAGCGAGGTCGGCTAAACTTTCGTCGACTTCGTGGCCAATACCGGTCATCACGGGGATTTTGCTGGCGGCAATGGCGCGGGCTAAACCTTCATCATTAAGGGCCGCGAGGTCATCAGCACTACCGCCACCGCGGACAATTACAATCAGCTCAACGGCCGATTGTTGGTTAAAATACTCAAGAGCGCGGATAATTTGCTCTGGCGCAGCCATGCCTTGGACTTGCGTATTGATAGTCTGGATCTGCATGCCGCCCCAACGGTTGCTAATAATTTTAAGGAAATCGATATAACCAGCGGCGCCAGTAGAAGAAATAACGCCAATTCTACTTAGGCCAGGAGGAATAGGGCGCTTGCGGGCTGGGTCAAATAGGCCCTCAGCGGCGAGCTTTTGCTTTAACAACTCATAACTTTTCTTAATACTACCTTCGCCTACCGGCATAACTTGTTTGACGGTAAGAGAAAACTTACCCCACCGCGTAAGTCTAGGCGTGGCTTTGACGCGGACCTTCATACCGTCAATGAGGGCGGCCTTGAGCTGACTAATAACCATAAAACAGCTAATGGAGCTGTCGGCTTCTTTAAGATCAAAGAAAACCCATTTGTTTTGATTAACCTTAAAGCTAGCAACTTCGCCTTCGACCACAACATCATTGAAGCAATAGTCAAGATTCTGATTACAAACGTCGATAAATTGCGAGACAGTAAAAGTAACTTCAGGAGTCATGTTCAATCTGCGCTTTCTCTTGGCGCCCGATGCGCGAAATTGAATGCTGATAGAAACCATAACCACTAATAATCGTACTAGCCAAGACAATCACGCGCGTCATGAGGACTACGGTAGTCGCGAGGGAGATCGGTACGCCGAGGCTAACCATAATACCAGCCATGCCTAATTCGTAGAGACCATAGGGGACGATTGCACCCATGACGGAGCCGATAGCTTCGCCGATCATGATTTGAGGGAGGATCTCTGGATGACCCAAGCTGGCTGCAACGATCCAATACGTAGCAATCTCTAGAAAGCTGTAGATAATTCCCCAGATAATCGGGCGAATGAGGATCCTTTTGTTCTGACGTGCCGTGATGAGATTGTCGTGAATATCATAGAGATACTTATCGGCGACTGCGCGCTTGAGCACCTCGGGATGGCGACCAAAAGTAATCTTATTAATGATAGTATTGCAGATATTGGTTGCAGTTTTAGAGAGCCACTCGATGCGTTTTTTGCCACTGGCAATAACGACGACAATAGCAATCCCGGCGATAATGCCGATACTCAGGAGTGCGGTCACCCAAATTACCCACATGCCGCTAGTAGGAACAGTGCTGAAGATTAACAAGGCTAAGATGGCAATAATAGTCTGTAACTGATTGGCACAGATGGTAATAATATAGCGTAGAGAATACATAAAGCTAGACTGTCCGGCAGATGCGCCAAAGGGCTTCAGCCGCCAAGTAATGTAGCCGAGGCCACCCAGCCCGCCAGCCGGCACAGCATGGTTAACAAAGTTTAATTCTAGTGAGACGCGCATCAGTGTCCAGGCGGAGACGTTTTTAATTTCCTTTTTGGCGGACATATAGGAAAAAAACATCTGGCCGCAGCAAAAATACATAAAGAGTTGCTCTGGAATAAGCAGTAGAAGCACCAGGATATTGGTTTCGCCGAGATGATTGATTGCTTCGAGAATGTCATTCCAGTTGGAGTAAACTACATAAATTAATAATGCTAAGGTTACAATTGTCAGAACCGTACGGAATGATAATTTGAATTTCTTTTTTTCTTTTGCCATGACAATATTATATCACATAAATTTGCTGTATATAGGCTTGTTTCATAAATGTAAGCTGTTGTATGATATAATTATAGTATGAAGACTTTTGTGGCCGTTTTAGGGCGTCAACCTTTAATTTCTATCGCAGAACTAGAAAGCCTATGTAGTAATGTACGGAGAGTAGCGCCAGGTTTGGCAGAGTTTGAGACCGAGGTGGACCCAAAGATGTTGATCAATCGTTTGGGCGGTACATTGAAAATTGCTGAGCCAATCACAATATCATTAGTGGATTTCTGGAAACAGTTGCCGGAGACTGGTAAAATTGTGCTAGGGGCATCGGACTTCTCAAAAGGCGCGAATTCTTATCTAGCACAGAGAGAAGCATTAAAATGGAAGCGGATTATCGCTAAAACCGGCAGGAACGTGCGCGTAATCCCGAACAAAACGGCGGTGCTATCTAGTGCTACTAGTTACCACAATAAGTTATTTACCTCTACGCATATTGAGTTGCTAAAAAATAGTAAAACTTATTATCGTGTAGTGGCCGTGCAGAATATCGATGCTTATGCCGAGCGTGACCAAGCTCGTCCCGCACGTGATGCTAAAGTAGGAATGCTGCCGCCAAAACTAGCACAAATTTTGATCAACTTGTGCGGAAATCGTCCGGCTGGAAGCTTGCTGCTAGATCCGTTCTGCGGGACAGGGGTAGTGCTGCAGGAGGGGATGCGGATGGGTTACAGTCTATACGGTACAGATATAAGCGAAAGGATGATAGAATATACACAGAAAAATTTAGCCTGGGCGGAGGAGAATTTTGGAATTAAAATGGCCGCGGAGCCGATATTAGAGCAGGGCGATGCACAGAGCTATCAGTGGGAAAAGATGCCAGATCTAGTTGCGTGCGAGACTTATCTAGGCCCACCGATGTCGCAACCGCCAGCGGAAATTAAGCTGAAACAGGCGAAACAGGACTGTAAGGCGATAATTCTAGGGTTTTTGAAGAACTTGTCTGGACAGATACAGCCCGACACTCCGGTGGTAATAGCGGTGCCAGCATGGCTAAGGCCGGATGGTCATTACGAGGGTCTAAAACTCCTTGACGAAATTGACAGTCTGCGCTATAATGTAGTAAGATTTAAGAATGTTGGGCAGAAAGATTTACTCTATCGCCGTAATGGTCAGGTAGTAGCCCGGGAAATAATAGTTTTAAGGAAAAAATAGCATATGTCACATGTCAAAGCTGGCGGTACCGCTAAGAATATACATAATAATGCTGGGCAACGGCTTGGCGTAAAGAGGTTTGGTGGCCAAAAAGTGCGCAATGGCGAGGTTTTAGTACGCCAAACTGGCGCTACGAAGATTGCGGGCGAAGGCACTTATATGAGCCGCAACTTTACGATTCATGCAGCCAAAGACGGTGTAGTGAACTTCGTGAAGACGAAGAAAAGCCATTTCTCTGGCAAGAATGTACCGCGCGTAAAAGTAGAAGTACGCTAGATTGATTTGCTATTAGTCGCCTTGTTTTTGGCGGCTAATACTGTGTCTGGAGACGCGATGCTCGCTCGCCATATTTTTGATGCGGCTCGTTCCGTTTTTCTCCATCCTTGCACTAGCTCACCAAAAAGTAAATGTTCATAACATCAGAGTAATTATTTTTGTCTTATGCCAGATGGGCTGTGATACTTAATACGCAAGAACTATCTGCAGTTAATAGGTTTACTTTCTGTGCTATTCGTTGAGCATCATTTTGAGATATTTGCCAGTAGGAGTCTTTTCATCTTTGGCGAGTTGCTCAGGTGTGCCTTCGGCCATGACGCGACCGCCGTTCTGTCCGCCTTCAGGGCCCATATCAATAATCCAGTCGGCGGATTTGATAACATGGAGATTGTGTTCAATGATAATCATAGAGTTACCACCATCGACGAGCTTACCGAGAATGGTGAGAAGTCGCTTGACGTCGTCGGTGTGCAGACCGGTAGTAGGCTCGTCTAAGATATAGAGGGTCTTGCCAGTGCTGCGGCGAGCCAGCTCCGTAGCGAGCTTAATGCGCTGGGCTTCACCACCAGAGAAGGTAGTGGCGGGCTGACCAAGCTTAATGTAGCCGAGGCCAACTTCTTGGATAGTCTTGAGCTTAGGCGCGATAGCTGGGATATTAGCAAAGAATTCTACGGCTTCGTCAATAGTCATATCGAGGACCTGCGAAATGTCTTTACCCTTATATTTAATCTCTAAGGCCTCGTGATTGTAACGGCGACCATGGCAAGCTGGGCAAGTTACATAAACATCCGGGAGGAAATGCATCTCTATTTTATTAACGCCATCACCCTGGCAAGTCTCACAGCGACCGCCTTTAATATTGAAACTAAACCGCCCAGCCTTATAGCCGCGAAGTTCGGCTTCGGGTTGCTTAGCGAAAAGTTCGCGGATTTGGTTAAACACACCGGTATAAGTAGCAACGTTGCTGCGCGGAGTGCGGCCGATAGGCGATTGATCAATCACAATCGCCTTATCCAGATACTCAATACCATCGATGCGTTCATGGAGACCAGCTACAGTCTGGGCGCGATGCAGCCGCGCCAGCAATTCATTCGCCAAGATCTCATTGACTAAAGTTGACTTACCGCTACCAGAAACGCCAGAGACGACCGTCATTACGCCAAGCGGGAAATGCACGTCAATATTCTTAAGGTTATTCTCGCGGGCACCGACGACGACGAGTTCTTGATCTTTTTTGGGCTTACGACGCTTCTTAGGCACGGGAATAGTCTCGCGACCAGAGAGATAGCGACCAGTGATAGAATCAGGGTCTTGAGCGACTTCAGCAGGTGTACCAGCGGCGATGAGGCGGCCGCCGTTTTTACCGGCGCCAGGGCCAATGTCGACGATAAAATCCGCTTCACGCATGGTGTCTTCGTCATGTTCAACAACGATAACAGTATTCTTAAGGTCGCGTAAATGCTTAAGGGTAGCAATGAGCTTATCGTTATCACGCTGATGCAAACCGATACTAGGCTCATCTAAAACATACAAAACGCCTTGCAAGCCAGAGCCAATCTGAGTAGCTAGGCGAATGCGCTGAGCTTCACCGCCGGAGAGCGTGTTGGCAGCGCGACCTAACTCTAGGTAGCCTAGACCTACATCCTGCATAAACTGAACTCGTTCACGGATTTCTTTAAGAATAGGCTCGGCGATAACTTTTTCTGATTCGCTAAATTCTAAATCTTTGCGCAAAACCTCAAGGGTGGCATCAACATCAAGATTACACATGTCATTAATATTAAGACCGTGAACCGTGACAGCTAAGACAGCCGGCTGTAAGCGCGCACCATGGCAGGTCTGACATTCATGCACGCGCATAAACCGTTCAATATCTTTACGGACGAAATCCGAATCAGTTTCCTTATGACGGCGTTCGAGTGTAGGGATAACGCCCTCGTAAGTGGATTGATAAGTAGCACCATTGCCCCATTTGCCGTGCCCACCTACTTTAACTTCGTATTTTTCTTTACCAGTACCGTAAAGGATTTTTTGGATATCCTCTTCGCTAAGCTCACTAATCGGCACATGACAAGAGAAACCGTGGCGAGCGCCGACAGCCTCTAAGCGTTTGAGCCACCAAGATTCTTGCGTGACGCGGTTAAATGGGCGGATACCGCCTTCGGCAATGGTTAAGTTAGGATTTAAGACTAAGCTAGGGTCGATTTCTAGCCGCGTACCCAGGCCGGTACAGGTAGGGCAAGCCCCCTGCGGAGCGTTAAAGGAGAAGAGGCGCGGCTCTAGCTCGGGGATAAGTTCATCAGGATGCAGCTCGCAGGCGTAGCGCTGGGAATAAGTCAGAATCTCGGGGTCATCGCCAGTTTTGTTCTCGCCGACGGCGGTAGAATTATCGCGAATCAAGAGAAGTTTGATAATCCCCTGGCCAAGTTCTAGAGCCTGCTCAACCGAGCCAGAAATGCGCGTAAGTAGATCGGGAGACAAAATGAAGCGGTCGACGACAATCTCGATATCGTGGCGGTCGTTTTTATTGAGCTCGGGGAATTCGTCTAGAGCGTAGATAATACCATCGATGCGTACTCTAGAAAAGCCTTTCGCTTGGTATTGGTCGGCTACATGCATGAAACTACCCTTCTTTTGGCTGACAATCGGGGCAAGCAGCATAATTTTGCTGCCTAGAGGTAGCTTCATCACTTCATTAATTATATCCTCTACACTGCGACGATGTACCTCGCGGTGACAAATCGGGCAATGTGGGATGCCAACACGGGCGAAGAGCAAACGCAAATAGTCATACACCTCTGTAACCGTAGCGACAGTAGAGCGGGGGTTGCGACTAGTGGATTTTTGGTCAATAGAGATAGCTGGGCTAAGACCAGTGATACTATCAACATCCGGCTTATCCATCACGCCCAAGAACATACGAGCATAGCTAGATAAGCTCTCGACATAGCGGCGCTGACCTTCGGCATAAATAGTATCAAAGGCTAAGCTAGATTTACCGCTGCCAGATAGCCCCGTAATAACCACGAGCTTATCACGAGGAATATCGACGTCTAGCCCCTTAAGATTATGCTGCCGGGCGCCACGGATTTTGATATAATTATCTTCCATCTAACTAGGTATTATACCCTAAAATTGGCAAGAATACAATAGAAAATGCCCCGACCGTGTGGCCGGGGCAAACCCAGAAATCTGACGTCAATAAGCCCTCTTAACGTCATCGAGAGATTTGTAAAGGCGGATGTAATAGCCAAAGTCTTCAGTGCCGAGATATTGGACGCTACCGCCATTTGACAGATAGATATCTGTATAGCTAGTAGTCACAGCATAACAGCCATCCGTCTTGCGGAAGAGAATGAGATCAGTAAAATTGGCTTCGAGGACATCTGTAGCGATAGTAACCGGATATCTATTAGTGGGGAAATGTGCCGATAGTGACCAATGCATGAGGCGAGATTGATCATCGACACCCCAAAAGCTGATTGCATCATGCTCAGCGTAGCCAACTTGCTCCAAAACGGTAGCCGTTTCGCCGTTGGCGCGCAGAGCAATAAGTTGCGCGCCATCGTAAACGTAAGCTAGGTTATCGCGATATTCGTTAGTGTAGGTAACGCTAGTGCCTTCGCCGTGGGTAGACGTATGGAGATCTTGAGCGAGCGGAGCTAACAGATTACTAGTCTCCAACTGAAGGCCAATAGGCCAAGAGTCGAGCTGCTCGCCACGGTAAAAAAGCTTAATCTCTGTAGCGGAGGCACAAAAAGTGCCTGCCCCATCTACGCAAACAAACGAGCGAAATACGCTAGTATCATAGCCAATCGGTAGATCCACATAGAGCTTGCACTCGCACCAGCCGTATTTATGCGTAGAACTGCTTAAAGCAATATCTTTGCCTCGGGCCGTAATAGCAGCAACCGCCTCTGCAGGAGCTTCCGGCTCTTGCCACCAAGGCCGCTCGGCGAACCCGGTATAGGCCAGTTGAAGAGGGTCAGTAGTCCGATCATACATCCAAGCACTATAAGTGTAATCTAGATATCCGCCATCCCACTGATCTATACGCACCGTAGTACTAAGATCGGCAGATCGGCGTAGGCTACCATCCCATTCACCAGATTGATAATCCCGGATGAGGTCGTACGGGTCCATAGAGTAAGTGGCTTGGTCTAGGGCTTTCACTCGGACCCCGTCCACACAAAGCCAGCCAGAGGTTAGCGGCGGGCGAGTTTCATCTTCGTCCGAGATATAAACGTCAGGATCTAAGATAAAACAGTGTTGGTAGTCTGGAGTCCAGGTGAAGTAGAAGTCGCTGAAAAGATCGTTTAGCAGACAGCGTGACCAAATAGCCGGCGTATCGTAATAAGATTGAATTATTTCCTCGGTAGTCCACTCGTTGGACGAATAGACGTTATTGGGGTAATTCTCTTGGCAATACTGACGGAATTCGGCGTCGGTAGTAATAGATGGATTGTAGGGATCTCTGCTGGCATAGAACCCGGACATACGGTCAATGCGGACACCGTCGGCATCTAAGCCGGCATTGGCGTTTTCTAAGGTTTCTACTTGATGCTGCAACTCGGCGTTGCGTCGCTGGATGGACTGCGCTGCAGAGTTTTTGCCGAATCCATAGCCAAGGAGACTAAAGGCGAGTGCGAAGATAACCACAAACAGGATAGCTTGAGCATTGCGGGAACGATGAGACTTCATGGAAATTCCTCCTTTTTCTGGGGAGTTAAAGTACGATATTCTATTATTCCCCTCCCTAATAGAATCTAACCTTATATATACTATAAGATGGGTAAAAAGTCAAATTACCTTGGTTTGAGGAGATTTTGAAGCCCAAAATGTAACCATAAAAGGTCTAGGCAAAGCGGCAAAAGTCTGATATAATGAAGGTGTCAAAGAATCTAACGTCAAAAAGGGCAAGTCACTTTTTATAGGTGCGGCACTGGATTGTCAGGAGAAAACAGCATCGCTTACGACTGATTGTTGCTTGATAATCCAATGATTGTCCTGTTAGCATTCTTTGACACCGTTAAGCGGTGCTGTTTTGTTATTTAAGATAATTCAATAAAACAGGCCTGATAGTTATATATAGTATATAGCTAAATAAGTATATAACTTAACTTTCATCCTTCCGTATTCCAAAGGAGCAGGAGAAGTTATATATTAAAAGCCTGTCTTTTTGATGTTTTAAATCCAAAAGAACTAAGCACCACGGGAAATAAATATATTTATTACAAAAGGAGGGCTAAATGCACCAAAGATATAATAAACTTAAATACCATAAGTTATATCATAGTATTCCGATAAGTTGTGCATTTGCCCTACTTTTGTTAACTGTATTATGTATTAGTCCTATAGGTAGTAAAGGTATAGTAAGTAGCGATGGTGATGCTTCCGCCGCCGACCTTACAACTAGTAGTGATGACACATCAGCAGCTTTGATCGTGGATGATGGTAATATCGAGGATGTGATACTAGCAGAAAGCGGAGTGAATTATAAAAGCCATAATATTAAGATCAAAGCTGCTAATGTAGAATCATATACCTTACAAATCTCTGCTAGTAGTAATGGTACTAGTGAACTAAAGCTTGATGGTGGTGATACTACCATTCCGGGAGCGGGCGGTGTAGTAGGTAGCAATATGCCTACCAACACATGGGGCTATGCCTGGGGAGATGCTAATGCTACAGAAAGCTCTATGACCTACTACACCCTACCAGCATATGGTAAAGTAGGTACTACTCTAGCTACTGGCTTATTAGATTCTGGTACACCTACTAACAATACCATAGACACATCCAATAAATTATCCTTCGCTGCTAACTTCAGTGACAATATACCATCAGGACATTATACTACTAGCGTA
>CAYUCN010000017.1:0-22147 GCA_964443395.1 uncultured Candidatus Saccharibacteria bacterium
CTATTGATACTAGTAATAAGTTATCCTTTGCTGCTAACTTCAGTGACAATATACCCTCAGGACATTATACTACTAGCGTATTATTATCATTAGCTGTGGAGCCGAAGGCGGTAGTATCATTCAACGGTATTACCACCTTGCAAGAATTAGACGCATCTATTTGCAAAAACGCAAATTATGACGAAACGTCGCTTTTAAAAGATTCGAGAGATGGAAACGAATATTGGGTAACAAAGCTACGTGATAGTAATTGTTGGATGACACAGAACCTTGCCTATAACGGCGGAGGGACAGTAATGACAGAATTGAGTGGATGGACTAGTGGCGCTGTCATGGCTGCTAGAGTATATAATCCTGGAAAGATCATCTTCAATAATGGCGAGGTAGTAGATGTAACTGAATACACGGTATCGCGTGACGCAGACTATTCCTTAGTGCTAGATGAAGTCTCCGGTACTTATAATGCGCATTATTTAAGCGGCAACTATTATAATAATGCGGCAGCGCGTAATGACGTGTGCCCCACTGGATGGGCGCTGCCGACCGGCAACACCTCCGGTCAGTACGCTAACTTGCTGGATGGTTTAAGCCGCGAAGAAGCTGTCGTAACTCCTTATTACTTCGTTGGTAATGGAGGATATATCGATGGTCCTAGCTATAAGCCAAGCGCAAGTGGCAGTGCATATTATTGGACACCAACCGTCTTTTCTGGTAACACATATTACAGTTTTGTTATATCATCCAATAGCCTTAACTTTGCAGCACCTAATGGAGGGTGGATAGGCGGATTTGTACGCTGTATTCGTAGCGCGGTGAAGTAAGGATATGGCCATTATTTGCCCGCATTGCATAATTTCAATAATGTTATCCATGTCTGCAAGAGGAATACTTTTGCATTAATTTCGCTTCTATGGCAATTTGAAATCCATTAGCGTATAAACCGCAACAGGATGTGAGTTAGAACTAGGCAAAAGCTTGCTAGTCGTGCTATAATAGTGTTGTTGAGATTTTCCAGTTTTATAAAGGCAAGCGACTTTTATTTAGAATAAGCCGCATTAGCTCGTCGATAAAAACAGCACCGTAAGATCCTGTTCGATGAGCTAATAGCTTGCCGACTGGAAGGTCTCAACACCCACTTGCGGTGCTGTTTTTGTTATGAAAGCATAATAGGCAGGCCCATAAAGCTATAGTTGAAATATAGCTTAATTATATATAACTTAGCTAATTCGCTTCTAGTATTCCAAGGAGCAGGGAAGTTATATATAAGAAGCCCATCTTTTTGATGTCTTAAATCTAAAAGAACTAAGCACCACAGGGAATAAATATATTTATTACAAAAGGAGGGCTAAAATGCTTAGCAAAAAGAAAAAGAGTAGAATAAAGGAATGTAGTAATAGTATACATAAGAAAGGATGTATATATAATACAGTAGGTTTGCTAAACACTTTTAGCCTCCTTTTGTTAGGATGCAGTTTACTTAATCCTGCTGGGTTTGGTATTGATATTAGTAATGGTAGGAATGATAGTCTAGGTAGTATAGGTAGTAGTAACAAAGCCTATGCGGATAGTAATGAAGAAGAAGGTATAAGTACATTAGCTAATGGTGATAATATTAGTCTGAGTATTAGTGGAGACGTAAATGCAGCAGTAACAGCTGGTACAGACAAACCAGTATTTAGATCACATACAGTCACGGCTAGTGCTTCCAATATAGAAAGCTATAGTCTAACCATTAAGTATGATACTGGAAGCACTAGCCTAAAGAACTCTACTACTAGTGCTACAGTTATTAAAGACTTAAGTACTAATACTGTAGGTAGTAATATACCGGATAATACGTGGGGTTGGGGCTGGAGTGATAGTACTACTACGGCTGATACTGCCATGACCTATCAAGCTATGAGTACTAGTGACAAAGTCATTAAGTCCAGCACCAACCCCACTAACAATGCTGCTAATATATCCGGCAAACTAGCCTTTGGGGCTAAGTTTGCTGATGGTGCTACTGCTGGACATTACCAAGCTAATGTCTTAGTGTCTTTTGCTATTAAGCCGCAGGAGGTAGCGACGATTCCGTTTAATGGGATTACGACCATGCAGGAGATGACGTCGAGCATATGTAGTGGTGCAAGCGTCGGTACGACAGGAAGACTATTAGATACAAGAGATAATAAATTATATTGGGTAGTCAGAACCTCTGATGGGTACTATAACTGCTGGATGACACAAAATTTAGATTATGATGGCGGTGGAACTAAAATGGCAAGCGCCAGTATAACCGGTAATACCGCTCAGTATTATGATCCAGGAGAAAAATATTGCTATGATAATAGCTGTGATCATGAAACGACTAATAATGATGGTCATGATGCAATAGGAAATTATTATAACTGGTTTGCAGCTGTTAACGGATCAGGTGTGTCTACTACTGATGGGAAAGATGCTGAAGATAGCGTCTGTCCTAAGGGTTGGTTTTTACCCACAAAGAATGGAACTTTTCAAGGATCTTTTGGCGCATTAATGGGCAAGCTAACCGTTGCCGACATTACGGCGTCACCATATTATTATGTAATGGCGGGGCAAATATCCAATATTCCAAGCAACGTAGGCACGGGCGGATATTATTGGACATCTAATGTCTATAACGCTGAAGCAGGAACTGCAAGAGCACTATCTTTTACGAATACTGCCCTGAATACTAACAGTATAGGCGGTCGTACTGTAGGGTATTCCGTACGATGTGCAGCAAATGTTTGTCAGACGAAGGTTAGTGGCGGCTGGTGTGAACCAGATGTAGAATAAGCACAATTTACTCAGTAATTGAGAAAACGCAGTCAGCGAAGTTTCTAAAAATCGCTCCTACGCATTTCCCCCGCCGCGGGAGCGCAGGAGACAGTAAAAACTTGGGATCAGCTAGTGTATATGCAAGACATGAACCCATCAGCGTGCGATAGTCAAACTACACCAGCCGCTAGTGCTACTACTGTACCTACTAAGACTCTTACGGATAGTAGAGATGGTAATAAGTATACGATTAGTAAACTAGCTGATGGTAATTGCTGGATGACACAAAATCTTAGTGCAGCTGCTTAATACACTAAGTTCATCATGTACGGATTGTTCCATAAGCATGGAATTATATTCGTCCATCTTCCATATTTACATAATCTCACATTTCATAAACCTTATGTTATAATGGTATCATGGACGACCCCTCACAAGAAAACTCGCAAATCCCTAAGACAGAAGGCTCCGCTCCGCCCGCACCAGACCTCACAGACGAGCTGTCTGCTGTAGCTAGCCGCACCGCTAGTTTGCAAGATAATATTAATGATACTGTGCGCGAGGGTCAGCGCCAGGCTAATCGCAATCAGTTTTTGGATGATTATGCCATTATTAATCCAGTGCCATTAGCTCAAAAGGTTAGCACTACTAATGTCGCCCCTCCACCCCAGAAAAAGCACAAAGCTGGCTTAATTATTGCCTGCCTTGCCATTTTATTAGCCGCAGCTGGCGTTCTAGTTTGGTGGCTCCTTTCGCAACCATCTCAACCTACTCCAGAGGATCCTGACTCTCCCGTTCATTCTAACGCCAATCTTAACCTTGGCGACGATTTAGTACAGACTTTATATAGCTATGTTAGTCAAATCATGCCCGACCAACCTTTTCTTAATCCCGACGAATCCGTCTCCGAGAGTTTTTATGGTAGCAACGGTGCCTCAGCCCATGGTATTACTGACTCCCAAAAGCTCGCCATTGCCATGCAAAACACTTCCCAGCAAAGCTGCACCGTTCCGGCGGAATACATTATAGATAACACCATCCCTGATGGAGTTACCAGTAATACTAATCATGCTTCCGAAGCTTGTATTAGCGGAGAAGCCCTGCAAGCCACCATGCGCAAAATCTTCGGCGAAGAAGCTCATCTTGAGGATCAAGCTTCTTACGTGCTTGGCAAGCAAGCCTTTACTTACATTAAGTCAATTGATGGCTTAGTCAATATGGGAGTTAGCCCAATCTCTGAAGAGCCATATATTCAAAATGCCTACTTGGCTGAGAAAGATGGTAATAAAATCTATATTTACGAAGCCGTCGCCATGCCTCAGTCCGCCAGCTGCGGCTATCTGTCTACAGAAGAATATGCCGCCGCTTGGAACAGTGGGGAATGTCGCAATCGCACCGTAGAAGGCGAGATTATAGATGTAAGCGAGCCACTTACTCGAGATAATCTTTGGCATTATTATGATAAAGTCGATACATTCAAATGGACTTTCACCGAAACCACCGAGGGTAACTACGTGCTAGAATCATTCACTAAAACTAGTGATAGCTAAGAGACTCCTTAGCACTATTGCCAAAAGAGTGCTAATTTGATACAATATATAATATGAACCTAACCAAACGCCAAGAAGAAATTCTGTTCGCAATTATTGAAGAATATGCCGAAATGGCCGCCCCAGTCGGCAGTGTGATTTTGGCTAAACTTTTCCAGGTCTCTTCGGCTACAGTGCGTTCAGAAATGGCGCAACTAGAGGCGCTTGGCTATATTGCGCAGCCGCACACTTCTGCCGGTAGAGTGCCCACTGATGCTGGTTATCGGTATTATGTCAATGCTCTCTCCGAGCGTCCAGAGATTGCCAAGGATCAAATGCCTGCTGCTAATAGCACGGTTAGCAGGGACGCCAGCTCCTCAGACCGCGAGAATCGGGTTTTAGAAGTCCGAGTTAATTCTCAGACTCGTGCAGACTTTGCCATCCGTGGTGCTGTCGATTCTCTTGTAGAGCTGACTGGTAACCTTGGTCTTGCTACTATCGGCGATCAGCTCTATATGTCCGGGATTTCTCGCCTCTTTACTCAGCCTGAGTTTATGGATAATGAGCGCGTTCGCGCCGTGGCTAAGTTGCTAGACAATCTCGAACCTTGGCTACGAGAAGCCGCCCCTGGGCAGCCCCTTAATATCTTCATCGGGCAAGAGAATCCTATTGGCAAGACTTCTCAAGTCTCGCTTATTATCAGTCGGTTTCGCTCGCCCTATTCTGACAAAAGTTACATCGGCGTACTGGGCCCCACTCGTCAAAATTACGGGCGCGTTATGTCGCTCGTCCGGCATGCTGGCGATATCCTAGAAGAAACATTGGCTATAAGATAAGGAGTTTTATGAAAAAAAAGAACGAAGAACAAGAAATTACCGAACTCACCGCTATGACGGAAGAAGTGCTCGAGCCTACCGCCGAGGAGCAAATCAGTGAACTTACCAATGATCTTCAGCGTACCCGTGCTGATTTTGAGAACTACCGCAAACAGGTAGAAACGCAACGTCTTCAGGCTATGTCGGCCGCTAAATACGCCACAGTGGAGAAGTTTCTTCCGCTGATCGACGATTACGATCGCGCTATCAGCGCTTACCCAGAACAACTTCAGCCCCTAGCCAAAACTCTCGAAAAAACTTTACAGAGCCTCGGCTTGGCCAAGATTGATTCTAAAGAGGGAACAGAGTTTAATCCTGATTATCACGAAGCCGTCTCCGTAGAGGACGAAGGTGGAGATACCGAAGTCATTGCTGAGACCTTACGTCCAGGTTATTTATACGATGGTAACGTGGTCCGCGCCGCTATGGTCAAAGTTAAGAAAATTACTCCCGCCGCTTAGCTTTTGGCGTTACAGATATCTTCCCGTAATTTAGCAAAGTTGTATCTAGTTTCATAAAACTGTGATACAATGAAAACATGAACGGTGAAGGTAATCAGTTAAACAAATATATCAGCCGGCGTATCCGCGCTTGTGATTATCTCGTGGTTGCGCAGCTCTTCCTGCAAGATAACTTTCTTTGTGATCAACCTTTAACTCCTGAGCATATTAAGCCGCGCCTCTTGGGTCATTGGGGTACTTGTCATGGTATCAATGTTGCCTACGCCAATCTCAAAGCTTATTTCTGTCCGCCTGCTGCCAAAGAGCAGCCTGCTCAGAAGTCTAGTCAATTCCGTGAGGTCCTTGATAGTCTCAACAAAAGTGCCGCCGCCCAAGTTGATACAGGCTATATCCCTGAGCGCAGTCAGCGTGAACAAGAGAACTTTCACTTTATCCTCGGCCCTGGCCATGGTTTCCCAGCTTTGCAGGCTAATCTCTTTATCGATGGCGATCTCGCCAAAGTCGATCCTAAAGCCACCCCAGACGAAGCCGGTCTAGCTTATATTTGTCGCGATTTCTCCTGGCCAGGCGGTTTTCCGTCTCATGCCAGTCCGCTTACCCTTGGCGTTATTTGCGAAGGAGGCGAACTCGGCTACGCTTTAGGCGCAGCCTATGGTTATGCTCTAGGTCATCCAGAGAAAACTATCGCCGTTATGCTTGGCGATGGGGAATTAGAAACCGCTACTGCCCTCGCCTCGCTTAATCTCGTCAAGCTTGTCGGCGACCACACTTACAATGGTAAAGTCATCCCCATTCTGCATCTTAATGGATATAAAATATCAGGCCCTACGTTGTATGGTCGTAAGTCAGAACGTGAACTTAAAGAGCTAATCCGTGGTTTTGGCTATACTCCGCTTTGGATTAGCGGCGATACTCCAGAGACTTTCCAAGGCAAACTTCGCGAAGCTGAACAGGTCAGTCATCCTTTCCTAATTCTAGAAACCGAAAAAGGCGCCACCGGACCCAAAGAAGTCCATGGCAAAAAAGTTGCTGGTAACTACCTTGCCCACCAGATCCCATTGCCCGACGTCAAGACCGACCCTACCGAACTTAGCTTGCTTAAAGAATGGTTGCATAATTACGATTTTGCTGAATTATTTAACTCGGAGAAAGGATTTACACTATGATTGATGTCGTAGAGCACCCTGGCAAAGATAAATTCTCCCCCGCCAAGCGCATTGGCGCTGCTATGGCTAGCTATATACTTCGTCATCCTAATTTCTATCTCTTCTCTCCCGACGAGACTACTAGCAATAAGCTCGATGCCACTTACGAGGTCACTAGCCGCGCTTGGGAACTTCCTCGCGAGGATTGGGATCTCCCTGAGAGTGCTAATGGCCATATTATCGAAATGCTTTCCGAGAACGCCCTTTTCGCCTGCATGGCTGGCCATCTCATGAACGGCGAGCCTGCCGCCATGACTAGCTACGAAGCCTTCTTTACAATTATCGCTGCTCAGCTCATGCAGCACATCAAATTCCTCCAGCAGTCCGACCAAGTCTCCTGGCGCAAGCCTATCCCCGCCGCCAATCTTCTCTCTACTAGCACCTGTTGGCGTCAAGATCATAATGGCTTCACTCACCAGTCACCTGCCTTGATTTCTCTTCTGCTCAGCAACCCTAGCAACAAAGTTAACTGTCTTTTCCCGATCGACGACGTTGCCGCCGAAGCTGCCTTTATCTATATGATGCGTAGTGAGAATGTTGTAAATCTTACAACATTTAACAAAACCGATCAGCCGCGCTGGTTAGATTCGCATCAAGCCGACAGCCAGTATCATAACGGTGGCGCCAGCATTTGTCAATTTGCTTCCGATGAGGATCCAGATTACATCTTCGTTGGCGTGGGCGACATTGTTTCGTGTGAAGCTATTGCTGCTATCCGGCTTTTGCAGGCCGACTTGCCTTCCCGTAAGTACCGCTTCGTCAATATCGCCGCTCTCTCGTACGGCGCCATTGGTACTACCGAGCGTAAGCTCAAACAAGAAGAATTTAACCAAATCTTTACCAAAAATCGCCCCATCATTGCCAACTTCCATGGCTACCCAGAGACACTACGCAGCATTCTCAATCATTACACCGACCGCAGCCGTGTACGTGTGCATGGCTACATGGAGCACGGTAGTACTACCACTCCTTTTGAGATGCTTAGCCTTAATGAAGCTTCTCGCTATCATCTCGCTATGGATGTTGCCCGCCTCGAGAAACAAGATGAGCTAGTAGAGAAATACCAAAAGCTCATCGCCAATAATCGCATCTACGCCTATAAGCATGGTCAAGATTCCAAGGCCCTTCGCGTGTAGCGATAGTCGTATAGGCGACAAGGTCTAAATCAAAGTTTCCTTCTTCTCAAAATCATCAAAACATGTTATAATAAATAAATATGGAATTATTCACTTTAATTATTATCCTTGCTATCTTTGCAGAAACTACTGTCCTCTTCGCTAAAGCTCGCCAAAAGCCACTTATTAATAATAGTCAGCGACGCAAAGTCTACGCCGATACTTCTGCTCTTATGGACTCGCGCCTTCTCACTGTTGCCAAGACCGGTTTTATCGGTTACGATATTGTCATTCCGCGCAGCGTCACTCACGAACTTCAGCTTTTAGCTGATGGCAAAGATTCAGAAAAACGTGCCCGCGCTCGCGCTGGTCTAGACACAGTTCGCGAGCTAGAGCGCGTTGTCTTCTTTAATACTCAGATTATCGACGATGCGCTAGATTATACTCCTGTCGACAATCGCCTCCTCGAGCTCGCCAAGGCTAATCACGGCCTCGTCCTTACTAACGATTACAATCTCCAGAAAGTCGCCGCCACCGAGCATATTGATGTACTTAATCTTAATGAACTCGCTCTCGCTCTGCGCGTACAGTATCTACCCGGAGAAAAAGCCCGAGTCCGTGTCGTAGATAAGGGTAGCAATCCTCATCAAGGCATCGCCTATCTTAATGACGGCACTATGGTCGTCATTGATAATGCTAGTGACAAAATCGGTCGGGAATGCGAGATTGAGTTTATCCGTCTTAACCAAACTCCGTCTGGCTCCATGATGTTTGCTCGTCTCGCTCGCAGTAAAGGCGAGCACAAACCTAATGCTTCTGGTCGTCATGGCTTCATCAAACGCCCTGCTATAGGCCGCAAAGCTAAGTAGTAATATCAAGCTCATAGCTTACTCATCTATTAATTTGCTCTACCGTGAAACTACATTCTTCTGCTAATAATTCCCCGATTTCCCGGGGAATTATCAAAAGCATCCTTTTTACTTTATTATGCTCTACTAATCACTACTGCTAGTTGTGTCATTATGGTAAATCGGATATCTCGCATTCACAGTATTACCCTGTTTATCTTTCAGCTCTAATACCACTAGATCCTCCGTCCCAATCAATCCATAGGTAATCCCATAAATCACTAAGCTCGAATCCACTCTACCACTTCGCTCAGTCACGCCATCCACAATTAAGCGATAGCTATCCAACTCTTCATCCGCGTCCGACGCAAAAGTTATCACTATTGTATTGCCAGGGCCTTTCTGCATTGTGTATAGGTCGCCAGTTACGGTGCCTCCACCAGTACAAGTATCCTCTTCTTCATAGTTATAACCTTCAGGAGCTACGTAGGTCTTTCTATCCCGCAGTTGATCGTATACTACACTTACCTCTAGCTCTATCGTATCGCTCTTAGGTGTACAGGCAGCTGCGCGTTTCTTCGAAGAAATACTAAAGTTCACTTTCTCTTTAGCTACACCCGACTTCTCTTCGCTGTACCAGCTCGGGTAAAGGTCGGTGCGTCCCGCTACCGTCAAAGTTTGTAGTCCCGCCGGTTTCACTGGCTGGTCTCCGCGCTTCCATTTACCTTCCTGTTCGTACAGATTCTTATGCACATCTTCCATGTAATTATTCACTACCCGCCGTACTACTTGGTTAGTATTACTGGTCAAGCCAGAACCATCATGATTACCGTTCCATACCACCGTTGCTATCGCTGTCGAGAAACTTGCCATCCATGAGTCCTTTGTCACTGCGCTATTGCTAGTCGTCGTCGTACCAGTTTTACTTGCCGTCCATACGTCCGGCACGATAAATCCGTACGAATATGACATCTGTCCAAAGTTAATCTCCGACCGCGCCTTCGCATCGCTCAAAATGTCAGAAAGCATATACGCCACTTGTTCATCAATCACTCTCGTCCCCGCCGAATCGTGCCAGCTTTCCACTACCTTGCCCGAGGGGTCTTTCACCTCCAATACGTACACCAAATCTTTATACACGCCACCCCGTGCTATCGAAGCATAAGCATTCGCATGCTCAATCATCTTCACTTCGCAGCCACTACCAATCGCTATTGATAATCCGCCATTTCCATTCGCACAATAAGATACATCGCCCAGCCCATGTGCTATCTCTAAGGCATTCTCGATCCCTACAATTTTTAGTGCCTTCACGGCTCCGATATTTAGCGAATTGGATAGTGATTGCCGAATCGTAATATCTCCATGGAATCTCCCCGTCGCGTTCGTCATCGTACATGGACCTACATTACCGGCACAATAAATATCATCAATATTCTCATCTCTCAGTATTGTCCCTGGTGAATACACAATCGGATCCTTCTGCGACAATAGCGTAGAATAGTCCAAAATCGGCTTAATCGTCGACCCTGGCTCTAACAGGGAAGTCGTCGCATTTACTTCGCCGTATATCGGCGTATTCCAATCTATCGAACCCACCATCGCCAGCACTTGTCCGGTTTCTACATCTACCGAAGCCAGCGCAATATTATCACTATTATTCGAGCCTCTCAATTTATCCCCTTCCGCCACGGCTGCTTCCGCCATCTCCTGTGCTCGATAGTCTAACGCTGTCTTAATTGTATATCCGCCCGCCCGCATCGTCTGGATACCGTATTTTGCCTCTAGCTGTGCCTTCACCTCCATTACAAAATGTGGTGCCTTAATATCTGTATACTGATGGCTCTCTGGTAAAATTTGGTCTAGAATTGGCACAGCTTTCGCTTCTTCAGCCTCTTCTTTCGTAATATAGCCCATTTCCGCCATCACATCCAAAGTCTTCTGCTGCCGCGCAATCAAAGCTTCATTTCCATAGGTATTGTAAGGATTCAATACTCCTGGATTGTTCGGAATCGCCGCCAGCAAGGCCGACTCCGCCAACGTCAAATCTTTCGCGCTCTTACCAAAATAAGTCTGCGCCGCGCTCTCAATACCGTTCCGTCGCCCCCCGTAAGGAGACTGATTTAGATACATTGTAATAATCTGCTCCTTGCTATACATTTTCTCCAGCTCAATCGAGAGAATTAATTCCTTGATTTTGCGGGAGATACCTCCGCGGTTCGCTGAAGCCGCCTCATTAGCAAAATACACCTGCTTAATTAGCTGCTGTGTCAAGGTAGAACCGCCCTGCACGCCCCGCCCAGTTAGCGTCGAAATCGCCGCCCTCATCAGCCCCATAATGTCCACCCCCGGGTGCGTATAGAAGTGTCGGTCCTCAATTGCTACTGTCGCCTGGCGCACATATGGCGAAATCTGGTCTTCATCTACAACTAACCGATAGTCAGACGTCCCTTTATCTTCCCAAAGTACTACTCCGTTACGATCCAAATATGTATTCACTGTCTCAGAAATTGTCAAGTCGTTCAGCTCAATCTCTTTCAGCTGGTTCTTATAATAAACAAACAGCACTCCCACTAGAATAATCCCAATCAGACAACATGCTGCAAAAATCTTCCCGATTCGCTTCAAGCCTGCCTTCGAGAACCAATAGGCCTTAATCCTCTCCCAGCGGAAGTGCGCAAAAAATCTCGCCGGCTGCTCTTTCGGAAGCGGCGCTAATCTTGGCTCGCTGGCTTTTGCTTGCTTACCAAGCTTCTTTTTTTGGTTAACCAAACTTGAATACGCCCCATAGCTAGCACGCTTAGATGGACGCTTATTCGAATCATTCGCAGTTTTTACCATATTCCTATTATACCATACTTAGGCGAGATACAAAATAACATTTTTGTTAGGTTCACGCTAAGGTACAGAGGCAAAAGACTCAAAGACCCAAATTTTAAGCCAAACTCAAGCCTCATCTCCCTACCAGCAATTTAGGCTTCTAAGTCCTAAAAAGTTAACATCCATCGGTTAGATCACGGCCTTGCATAATAGAAAAATCCCCACTCATCAGAGTGGGGATACGCTATTTTTTGTGATTCGTAATCCGTCACAACTGCCCCATGATCTTCAAGGGAACGTAACCTATCGCCTCGCGCAGGCACCAGAGCAACTGATTCCGACACCACCATTGTGCCGCCGTGTCATAGAACGCACTCGGCAGATTCTCAATTGGCACCAAGTTCAGCCGAATATTCCTCAGCATCCCCTGCTTCTTTACCCGTGGCAAGTGCGCTTTGTGCGCCACTACCAGCACTGTGTAGGGGAAGCTCGGCGTCATGCCGGTCTTCTTCAGCATGTCATCAATGATCATCCGCCGCGCTTCTTTCAAGACGTGGTAAGAGCCTCCTCCTGCCGTGCCATTGGTGGTAGATTGTCCCACCTTAATCTCTTGCACCTGCCCCGGTTTCATCTTGCTTCGCTGCCGCAAACACGCATAAGTTGCCGACTGTGCCAGCACCACTGTCCTCTCCGGATCACATTTTGCACAAAACTTCTCTGTGCAATCCGCCAAATCGTCGATGCTGGTTCGCCACGCTGAGTCCACCCCATAGCCAAAGTCCAAAACAATCACGTAAAGCAACAAAAGAACTCACTCCTCCAAAAATATTTGAGATAGTGCAGTCTACATTATAACAATAAACTCCAACTTTTGCAACAAGCTACTTCACCACCGCAAACTTATTCTTCCCCCGTTTCACCAGCGCCACCTGATTAATTGCTACGTCCTCGCCCACCTTTTGCCCGTTTACTGTAATCGCCCCAGCTTGCGCTAGCTTTTTCGCCTCGCTCTTACTTGTCGTCAGCCCTGTCTCTACTAAAATATCAAACAGTTTTTTACCCTTACCGCTCGTCGCCAAAAACTCACTAAATTCAATAATCTCATCCTCGGCTAGTTCAGCTAGATCCCCACTAAACAATCTTTCCGTCAAATTCGCCACTGCATCAGCGTTCTCCTTGCCATGCACTACTTTCGTTGCCCCCCACGCTAATAGTTTTTGCGCCGACCGACGTTCTGGATGCTCCGATTGTTCTGCTAATACTGCATCAATGTCCGCTTTATCAAAAGTCGTATATATCTTGATCAGATATTCTACCGCCGTATCCGCTTGATTTAGCCAGAACTGATAAAAATCAAACACCGACGTTTTCTTACTGTCTAGCCAGATTGCATTTCCTTCTGATTTACCAAATTTTCGCCCTGTTACTGGGTCAATCACCAGCGGCGTACTCCAAGCATCCGCTGTCGCCCCCTCCAACCTTTTTATTAGATGTATTCCGCTCGAACAGTTTCCAAACTGATCCGCCCCACATAGCTGCAAATCCACCCCATATTTTCTATATAAATGTAAGAAGTCATACCCTTGTATTAAAGTATAAGAAAATTCCGCATAAGATATCCCGCTTCCTCCTTCACCAATTCTATTCTGTACAAATTGCCTGTCCAATAGCTGTGTCATTGAGAACGCTTTCCCCACTTCTCGCAAAAAACTCAGATAATTAATATTCCTAAACCAATCGTAATTATCCACCATCACCGCCTCTTTAGTATCGATGACGTGCTCTACTTGTCGTTTAATGCAAGCCTTATTATGTTCTACCTCATCTAAGGTTTTTAGGTCGCGCTCGCCGTTCTCCTTAGGGTCGCCAATCTGCCCCGTCGCCCCACCTACCAAAAGATATGGTTTATACCCGTGTCGCACAAAACACGCGCACATCATCAAAGCTGCCAAATTCCCAATCGTCAGGGAATCCGCCGAAGGGTCTGCTCCCCAATAGAACTTCTTACTCGCCCGTGTGTCCAGCTCCGCCGGGTCTTTAATAGTAGTTTCGGCATAAAAACCGCGCCATAATAATTCTTCTGATAGCTTCATATTCCTATATTATACCTTAAATTTCCCAATTTTTACCAAAAACCTCCAAAATCCGCTCAAAAGACATCAAATTCTACTCGAAGTCCACTAAAGGGGCAGAAAAGTCAATAGCAATTTGCACTTTTCGTCAACCTTTGTTACAATAAAACCAATAATTTGGAGAAAATATGCATCAAACCCCTACCATCAAGAAAAAAGTCTTAAGTTTTGACATTGATCAAACCCTCAATATCGCCAAGACCCCTATCCCGCCCGAAATTGCCGAGGTCCTCGTTAAATGCTTAGATTATTTCGAGATTTGCCCAATTTCCGGCCAAAAGTTTGAGCAATTTCTCGTCCAGATTGTCAACCCGCTCAAAACCGCTGGCGTTACTGATGATCAGCTTACCCACCTCCACCTCTTTGCCGCCCAGGGCACTCAGTATTACACTTATAGTCTAGAAAAGCATGATTGGGTCCAAATCTACAACTATCCCCTCAAAGAAGAAGACGTTGCAAAAATCACCGCAGAACTCGAGCGTGCCGCCCGCGAGCTTGGCTATTGGGAAGAGGATAAGCTCCAGCCTGGCGACGAAATCATCGAGAATCGTCTCTCCCAAGTTACCTTCTCCGCTCTTGGCCAGAAAGCCGCTACTGAGGTTAAATATGCCTGGGATCCCGACATGAAAAAGCGCCAAGCCATCGTCGCTCTCTGTCAAAAAGAGTTGCCAGACTTCCTCTACGAAGTTGGCGGTACTACTTCTATTAATGTCGCCGCTCCCGGCATGAACAAAGAGTTCGGCATGACCCACCTCCTCGAGGAGCTCAAAGTTGCGAAAGATGCAGTCCTCTACTTCGGCGACATGACTCAAGAAGGCGGTAATGATTACCCCGTCGTTCAGATGGGCTTTGATACTATCACCGTCCGCTCTCACGAAGACACTCTTTACGCCCTCCGTGGCATCCTCGGCGTCCTCGGCGCTATCTAGCCCTCAGGCCTAACGGAAGCATTATCGCCCTAGCCCAGCAGCAGTCTCATACCGTCAATCTTAGAAAAAATTATTAATCCTAGCAAAAGCCCCCGGCACTCGCCAGGGGCTATAGGTATTAATGGTTTAGCTAGGGCACGCGGTTAGCCATCGTAAACGCTTACTTTTCCGGCCACATCTCCTCCAAGAGCTTCTCAATCTCATGATAGCTAGCGGCTTCCTTAGCGGTGTAAGTTTCCAGCAGCTTTACGCATTCTGCAAACTGCACGTTGCTGTAGTAGAAATTCCGCTCCAGCTTCTCCATGGAGCTATCCTGGCTCGGCAGCTGCACGTAAGCGTGATCCGGCCGCACTTCCAGGTATCCGCAGTATCCCTCAATCTGCGCACGCAGCAAGTTATACCGCGGCGCAAATATCTGCCACGCCATCACTGTAGCCTGGATCTTTGCCATCGTACACTCCAGCTCGTCCATGATCTGCATTGTCAGTACCGCGGAGTTTACCACGTTCAGCTCCTCCAGGCTCTTGTCCAGGTCATAGCTCCCCAAATTCAACGGGTCTACCCCGTTCATCTTTGAAATGCTAATCTGGAAATGCGGTGCCGACGTACACGGTTCATTACAAACCTCATTCGACAGGCAGCGGGCATTAGTCCGCTCCACCTGCCTCGTGCAGTCTTCTGCGGCTTCGGTCACTTCTGCCGCCACATCCTGTAGATGGCCTATCATTTGCAGTTTCTGCTGCAACGTCTGAGCTTCATTCGCCTGCCGCAGGAAGTGTTCCTTCTGTGGCCGGATCAGCGCCTTGCGCACATCTACTACTGGCTGATCCAAGGGCAGGATATAGAAATCATACCCCTGGCCGCCATTCTTAGAGGTGCACTTGCAGAATCGCGCAATCACTAAGTCGTTCAGCTTCCTGTCGCGTACGTTAATCGCGCAGGTTGCAGGCGTCGGGCTGGCATCGTTCATCCAATTTCCGTCCAAATCCTGCAGCCGCGGTACTCCGCGCAACGTGCTCTGCGGTCCGCCCCAGCTCACTTCCACCATCACATGAGTGGCGTCCAGTGCCGGGGTCGGCTCAAACACATCGTTCTTCGGCCAGTACTTGCCTGCCAGTAAGCGAATTTCATTCCCGAGAAATTCCATCTCTCCCTTCAGGAAGCCCTTCGCCGCAAAAGTATGTGTCAGTCCATAGAGTCGGCCACGCTCGTCAAAGTAGAGCGGAGTCTGATCTCGCGCAATAAACCCAAACGCCGGCTGATATAGCTTATCGCTAATCGACCAGATATAGGTTGCGCCGCAGTCCGTCACTTCGCTCTGAATCAGCCTCTGCGGCCGCTCCGCGTAGGTCAGCACTTTCTGCGCAAACTTCCGGCCTACCGTCGTCAGATCACCCACCGTCAGCGGCTGGTTTGGATCGAACTCTTTTTCGAGTCTCCGATACAGCTCATCCGCCCGCATGGTGCGGTCCTCGTCCATCGGCTCCTGCTTCTGGTTCTGATAGGTATACTCGTTCATGATAAGCTCCTTCCTCTAGCGTCATGACCGCTAGAACACCAATACTGGAGTTTTCTCCATTTAATAATGAGGCTTTCCTCATATATTGGCGACCATCCTATGGACAGCTAGCAAACCACAAATCTCCACTCCGCGCAACTAGTCAATTTGCTAAATTTATGGTCTCCTAGCCATCTATAGGACAGGGAATCTCGCTTCTAAACCATTAATTACTAAGATACCAAGGCCTCCTGGCGTCGCCAGAAAGACCCCATATCTCCATCATAGCACACTTTGCCCAAAAAGTCAAGTCAAGCCCGCCCGTAACAGAGGTCGAACTCATCTAAGGCGGGGAATGTTCCTTAATTGTAGAGATTTTCACGATTTCTCTGTTCAAGGACCATAACTTTACGCTACCAAATCAAAGTTCCCACGCTTTCTATCTATGCAAAGTCACAAAAATGCTATAAAATAAAACTGTATAGTAGAACGGTAAAATAAGTCGCTTTAAGCGTCCTATTGAGTACGAATGTAAACATGGCATCACGTAGAGGGCCAGAATTCGTGCAGGTTGACTTCGGTTATCCTACCGTTTCTACTATACACCCGCTCGTGGTGCCATTTTTGTATCTAAGATCACATCAAATATAAAGATGGCCGTAAGTTATTAATAGCTAATATTAAAAGTTATCTCAAACAGTCCTGCATAACTAATATTAGCTAAAGTATATATTGCATAACTTATGCCATCTTTTTTGATACTTTCAAACACGCATCACTCTAAACTAATAATACAGGAGGAAATTAATGCTCAAAATAACTAATACTAAACATAAACTTACTCTGGGAATAGTGACACTTATCATTCCACTTCTCTCTATCAGCAGCCTCACTTATCTCACCTTCACTCCCGAATACACCCACGCCGCCACCGACACCCGCACTCTCGCCGACATCAGTACTATGCAAGAAATCACTCCAACAATTTGCAGCAATACTCCCGAAGCTGACACCGCAGGGAATCATCAATATCCACTGACGGATAGCCGAGATGGCAGTACCTATACTGTAGCTAAACTTAAAGATGGTAACTGTTGGATGACTCAGAATCTCGCCCTTCCCGGCAGCACTACGTTAACTATCAATGATAGCGATTTAGACCCTAGCGTCTTCACCGACGCAAGTAAAACTTATACTTTGCCAGCCGCTACTACGAGCGGATTTAGCAATGTGCAGGCCAAGGATAAAAACGGTACTTCTACTTATACTAACCAGCAAGTGAGAAATCCAGCTAATCCTGATACAAATAAGTATGGTGCATATTATTCTTGGTGTGCTGCTACGGCCGGAACATGTCTACAAGGAGCATATGTTGATATTATTCCTAATAGTAATAATATCGGTAATGCTGGAAATGTAGCTAATACTACTATAGTACCAGCAAATCAAAATGCTACATCTAGCATTTGCCCTAAAGGATGGCAATTGCCCATAAGCGGTAGCACTACTACAAATAAGTCTTATAAGAAATTACTAAATGGCCTTAGCGGTAGTGCAGGAAGTACTACTATGCGAGGTGCTCCATATAACTTCGTGTATGGCGGGGACGTCACTAATAGCTCTCTGTACAATGCTGGCTCCGACGGCCTCTATTGGTCATCTGCGGCCTTCAGTGCTACCAACGCCTACTACTTGTACTTCAATAGTAGTAACGTTTACCCGTCCGTCAGCAACGCTCGCTACTACGGCCTCTCCGTCCGCTGTGTCGCTAGTGATTGGCCTAAGCAAAATGCTAACATCGCCGTCACCATCCCACCTATCCTCACTATCGATGCCGCGTCCGGTATGGATAAAACTGTCGGCGCTGATGGTATCGCTACCGGCACTATCTCTGCCACCATCATTGCCAATACCGAATATGATATTAAACTAAGTAGCGACCAACCCAATCTCCAAAACGGTAGCGATACCATCAACGTCATTAAGCCTGTCCCTGCCACTAACTCCTCTCTCGCCAACAACACTTGGGGTATCCGCACCAGCGGTTCTGATACTAATACTTTATATTCTCCCATCACTAATACTCCAGCCAACTTTCTCAACACAACTTCCACTAACACGAACGGTGATACCGTCCACACTCACGACATCGGTGTCAAAACCGCCCCATCTCTCCCCGCTGGCACCTACAGCACCACCATCACTATTACTGCTTCCACTAAATAATACGAAATCTCGCCATAAGTCATATACATAAATAAGTCCCTAGTACTTTCACTATAAGTGAGCGTTTCCCGGCTGGAGCGAAATGCCGAGGATAGCGAATAGAAAGAAAGTTTTACTTTCTTTCTTGAGCGACGCAGGCAGAGAGCAGCGTAGCTGCGACATCCGATTTATGTGAATAGCATAAAGAACAAATATAAGCTAGAAACATAATGAGGAGAGCTCCACCGGCGAACGTTAGTGAAAGTGCTAGAGACTTTCGCGTTGCTCGCAGTCACCCAAAATTTCCTAGCAAAGGATTTATAAAAACCTCAAAATTTCGAAAAACATAACTTTTATATTAAAATAGGACTTACAACGCAAGCCAATTATGCTATAATTAGTGTATGAAATCATATATCGTGGGTAATTGGAAGATGAATTTTTCCGTCGGTGAATCTTCCGTGTATCTTCATAAACTTTTACAGCGCACGCGTGCTATGCGCGATATCGAGGTAGTAGTGGCGCCGTCTTTTGTGGCATTGCAGCCGCTTTCTCTCCAAGTTGACCGCAAAAAGATCCGCCTCGCCGCCCAGAACGCCAATCCCCACGATTTTGGCGCCTACACCGGCGAAGTCTCCTGCACGCAGCTGCGCGGTCTTGTCGATTATTGTATTATTGGCCATTCCGAGCGTCGCCAGCTCTTTGGTGAGACCGATAAGCGTATCCGCGCTACCGTCGCCGCCGCCATTCGCAACCAAATCTCTCCTATCCTCTGCATCGGCGAAACCGCCACGGAAAAGACCTTCGGCGAGACCCGCGACGTCTTGCGTGATCAGCTCCTCGGTGGCCTTTCCGAAGTCTCCCGTGAGGATCTTAACAAGGTTCTCATTGCCTATGAGCCAGTCTGGGCCATTAGCACCACTACCGATGCCCGCCTCGCTAGCCCTGATGATGTCGCCGAAGTCGCTCAGTTCATCCGCCAGACCTTAAGTGATGCTCTCGGCGCTGAGACTACTGAGTCCATTCCTGTTCTCTACGGCGGTAGTGTGAGTCCTTCTAACGCCGGCGCCTATCTCACCGTGCCAGGTATTAACGGCCTCCTCGTGGGCAGTGCCAGCCTTATTGCCGATCAATTCAGTGATATAATAGAAACAGCAAAGAGGGTAAAATCGTAATAATGGACAAAAACGCAGGACAATTCAGCGGCGAGCAAATGGCAGCGCAAGCCAATCTTGGCCAAGCCCCGGATACTCCCGTAACGCCTGTGCGCTCCGCCAAAGACGCCATCAATGCTATGTATGCCCAAGGTGGCGACAATCGCCTCAGTAGCTATTTGGCTGCCTCTGCTAAAGATATTATTAATGCTAATCATTCCCATAGTGACCATAAATCCGCCGCCAGTATGCACGGGAGTAACTCCCGCCAGCGCCTAGCGGTCAAGCCCTCTGCCTCCGGCATTCTTCGCAGTGCTAGGGTAGAAAAGCCCGTCGTTCCGAGCGATACCAGCGCCGCCATGGATCCCCTAGCTCGCAAGACCACCCCCGCTGCTCCGCGCCGTACTGTCGCTCGGCCTACACCTACTGCCGCCCCAGTTGTTAAAACCTCACTCAAGCTCGGCCCTAAAAAGTCGCCCGCTGTGGCCTCTGCCCGGCCTAGCCAGCCCTATGCCCGTAGCGGCACTAGCCTCAATGGCACTAAAGCTCCGACCGGTCTAGAGAAGCTCATGGGTAAGAAGCGCTCTGCATCTACTCGAGTCTCCGAAGATGTTAATGTCATGCAGCGCGCCGCCCGTCAGGCTACCGGCCAGCCCCTCACGCCATCCGCCTCGCCCGCTCAGCCTAAACGCCGCACCTCTCGTGGTATGATGCAAGATATTATGCGTCCCGTCCGCCCGCGTCGCCCCGCTACTCAGAGTCCTGCTATGTCAGATCCCGCTACCTCTGCCGAGCCGGCTTCCGCCGCCAACCTCCCCTCCGACTCCCTTAAGAAGCGCTTCCGCGCCGCGCCCAAAGGCTATACAACTACTGCCGCCCCTCAGCCTAATAGCTACACCGGCTACGATACCGCTGATTTCACCTCTGCCGAGCCCGCCTCTAAGCCGCCTGTCGAGATTTACGGCCTCATGGACGAAGAACCTACCGGTGGTAAGTCCCTCGATGGTCTCGGCGTCGTCGAAGATTATCACCCTCAAGGCGACAGCGTTACCAATAGCACCATCAACGAACAAAAAGTCGCCCAAGGCAGCGGCAAAGCCGCTCCTGATAATAATAAATACGCTCTCGGCGGTCAATCACCCTTCTTCCTTAAATCCGTCAGCGTCGAGAAACGCCCCCTCTCCGACGCTCCCATCAAAAATCGCAAAGGTGAAGCCGGCACCCTCTACGAAAAACCTTCTAGCGATCCAGTTAGCAGCAAAAACATTTACGCCAAAAAAGAGTCAAAAAAGCCTCTCCCTACGAAGCCTACCGTTATCATCCCCGCTAGCCGCCGTTCTCGTGCTCCATTAGTGATTCTATTAATCCTTACGGTTGTACTTGGCGCCGCCGTCGGTGCGTTTATTTACCTCTGTTTCTTCCAGTACATGGAATAATAATTGACAAATAAGTCAAAGTATGCTACTATAAATGCATAAGCATCGCTCGCGATGCTATCGCCTGGATTTTTGTTACTCAGTACTATATCTAAACAGGCTAAAGCCCAATACTTAGCAACACGCCAGCATAACCGCACATTAACAGCCAATTTCGTCATTCAGAAAGGAGCAAACCCTATGGAAGGCTATTTCCCTCTACGCAGATCTAACCCGAGTTGTCCTGCCAATCCCTTGCAGCAGCTTTTCCGCCCTACCGCCGCCCTCCGCGATATCCAAGCCCGCTTTGGCGCTGGCCAAGCGCTTTTCCAAGAAGAATTAGATGTTATCCTGGAAGTTACCCTTATGACACTGAACAGCTTCCCGCACACGCCCATGCAAGGCACTATCATCCTTGACGGTCAAAAGTGCGGCGAGGAAGCTCGGTGTATCTTCCGCGCCAACCTCTCTGGCGGCCACCTCAGCCTAGCCAAAGATAGCTCTGCCCAGATGCTCGTCGCGAAGTTACATCCTGACAGTCTTAACACGCTCGTCACCAGTGATACGGTAGCTGAATGTTGCATCGATAACGTCCTCGAGTCCGATCTGTTCACAACGCCAGATTCCCGCCTCTGCGGCCTTGTTCGCCAAATTGATACTCAGTATCCCGAGTCCAGATTTAACACCTTAGTGCTTAATACTACCAACGGCCGCTTCCTTGCTGCCTGCATTACCGATTCACCTGATACTCTGCCGCAAGGTCGCTACGAAGATATGGTCTTACTAGCTATCGCCCAGTCTATCGCCATGATAAGGCTGGAGGATATCGGCCTGCAGCAGTCCATGCAGCAGATTGAGCAGCACTACCGCGAAGCTCACTACGCCAAATATTTGGAGTTGTTGGCGGCCGTCCGCCAGCTCTTTACCGACTACGCTCACCATGTCTTTCGGGAATGGCAAACTTGACACACGCCAAGGAATCAGCAGGGAAATTTACCTCTCTTCTTCGGCTAATATCCTGCCGCCGGCTTCTGTCGGCGGCTTTTCTGCATTAAATAATGAGCGGCCACAAAACCTCTTCCCATTTTATCTCATAGATGATATAATGAATATAGATCTACCTTGGTGGGATTAGCTCAGATGGTTAGAGCGTCTGATTGTGGTCCAGAAGGTCGTC
>CAYUCN010000018.1:0-21909 GCA_964443395.1 uncultured Candidatus Saccharibacteria bacterium
GAGCGTTGGTTTCCGGAACCAAAGGTCGCACGTTCGAATCGTGTCGGGCATACCATTTAGCAAAAACGCTCTATCTCGCAAAAAATGTGATATAATTAGGGATAGTTGCCCGGATGGCGGAATTGGTATACGCGTTCGACTTAAAATCGAATGGAGAAATCCATATGGGTTCAAGTCCCATTCCGGGCACCATGGGGAAGTGGCTCTGCTTAGGGCTGATTTTTATTAGTTCCGTTGAATTTAAGTTCTCGACTCAAACTTTTTATATTGCCAAAACTCTAAACCATGGTTTAGAGTTTTTACTATTATCAAAGGATCCTAAAAACCAGAAGATAGCCGCGCAATTCACCCAATAAGTGAAAACCGAATACTTTTCTTCCAGCCTTACCCTGCTGGAATCATGCAGCATCGACACTCCTTAAGCTGAGTCCCGAGAGATTTAAAAAACTGACTAGTAACATTTACTTATACAATGGCGCTCTCTTTCTCGAGCATTTTTACTCTGTAGAATACGTGATAGGGTCGTAGATTCTCCGGCGTTTATTATTACTGAGTTACTTTCTAGTAACCTTATTTTTCACATATCATATCATAAATTTTATATGCTTGTCCATTCAAATGTTAAGAGTTGAACGATGGAATATATCATTGACTATAATAGGTTTATATGCAATAATTAAAATACTATGGTTAATAAAATGCCGAAAGGCATCAAAGCACTTACTCCTTTGGTTTTTGAGTCAGAAAATGCTCCGTATGTGACGGAGCTGGAATTATTGATTAAGCAAGAAGGCGTGCATAATATCGCAATCACTGGCGATTACGGCGTCGGTAAAAGCAGCGTGTTAGCTCAGCTAAAGAATGAAATTAAACATAATTATACGGTTAAAACTATATCTTTTTTGACAATTAAAGAAAACAAAAATCAAACAGATAATCAAGCTTCACCACCAAATACAAGCCCAGTAGCGTCTAATGGCGAGACGCCCATCCAGAGCAACAATACTACTCAACAAGAGGATGGAGCATTAAAGAACACTGATACTATCCAGCAAGAGAACAAAACGCCAAAGCATCAACCTAGTTCTTCAATTAACCTGAAATTAGAAATTCTTAAACAACTTTTTAACCAAATCAATCCAGCTAAGGTCTCCAAGCTTCCATATGGAAGAATTGATAATAGATTGTCGACTGTATGCAAAATACTATCAGCTGCCATCCTGGCTATTATTATAGCATTAATTATACCTATTCAAAATAGCATAATACTTTTTAGGCTGTCTGAATGGCTAGGGATCCATAAAGATATAATATTAATAGTAAGTAGACTTCTGTTTATAGTTATAGTTATTCTACCTTTACATCATGCAATCAACTATCTGTGTAAGTTACTGTATGGCCTAACAATACGAGATATACACGTTAAAGGAATTGGCATCACTTTAGATAAAGACATGAATAGTTTCGATGATGTGTTTGAGCAAATCGTATATATTTTTAAAAAGGGCAAATACCAGATTGTAATTTTTGAGGATATAGATCGATGCGATAATAAAGAAGTATATTATGCACTACGGCAGCTATGTGCCGACCTTAATGCAAGGCTCAATCATAAAATCGTTTTTATTTATGCCCTCAAAGATGCTTTAATTACGCCATTGGCGGATCGTACAAAACTCTTTGATGCTATTGTACCGATTATCCCATTCTTCTCGCCTAATAATGGCGTAGACTTTGTTCAAGATGCGTTGGGGCAGTGTGGATATCCTATCCAGCATGTGCGAGGTATTAGCAAGGTGATATCCAGATATGCTACGGACGCACGTTCGGTTACTGCTATTTGTAATACGGCTATGGTTATGAAGCAGTATTTCGCAAGTTCAACAATTCAGCTCGGAGACCAAGAACTAATAGCTATGGCGTTAATACGTGAAGCTCTACCAGAAGAATACTCTAACCTCCTGCATGGAAACGGAATATTAGACCGGTTGTTTACGGAATGCCATAACAAACAAAGGGAAGCTCTTAAATCTGTAAAGGAAAAGTACAGCCTGCAAACATTAATAAGTGCAACATATGAACAAATCAACAGATATCTCACTAGGAAGAACAATGATTATGACGTGACCAGCCTAGGATACGATGGGTTACAATTCGCTAATAATGCTGAGGGTATAAGCTCAGTTATGGATTTATTAATACGAGAAGAGTCTATCTCGCCTGAAGCCTCCATAGCGTTGTCTGGAAGTATGGGGTCTCAAAACATTTCTATTAGCGATTTCTTGGAATGTATTCCAAATATCAAGAAAATAAGAACCAGAGCAGATGATTACGAAACTGAACGGCGGCAGCTTTTACGGCGAGATATTTTTGAATGGGCAGATGAAACAATCTACGAGTCGCAGAAAGTACCAAAATTATTACGCGAACTGATAAAAGTCGGCTTCATTGACGAATCATATCGATCATACTTAACGCCTTTTAAAGGCTGTCACGAAACTCCAGCAGTGCGCAATTTCAAACTAAACAATTTAAGAGCTGGGGTAACGAATTATGATACGATCTGGACGGAAGAAGAAGTGGAATTAATTATAGAAGATTTAGATAAGATTGAGCTAAGAAATGACGCTCTTTACAATTATTCCATTTTTACCTATTTAGCGACTCGCCATTTAGATGAGCAAGTCGCGTCTATTATAGACGTACCAGACAAGTATCTTAATACACTTCTAGACTTCTTTGATGCATTTCATGAGCATTATCTGCAATTTGATTCAAAATATGCTAAAATCAATCCCTCCATAATCACAAATTCATCTCAATTATTAGAGTTGCAACAAAGCTATCCGCCGTTCTGGCTTCTAGCTAAAATTGCCTTGGGACACTACGAAGATTTATTGGATCATATTCTTTCTAGATATAAAAACAATCCAACATATCAAGGTATAATGTTTGCCCTTGTTATGCTCCAGTCTCCAGTTAATATACCGCCCAGTGGAGTGCATAAGCTTAAAAACGCAAAGCTGCTTAACTCTTTAGATTTAAAAACTCCTATACGGTTAGGACTAGGTATAGAATTAGCTGCGTTATTTTGCGACAACGATATTGCATTACAACGTATTCCCAATTTACCAAGCAACTCAGATTTTATAATTCGCTTGCTGGAATATGGACGCATAGAGATTACCTATGGAAACTTAAGATTACTTTCTACCGAACAATTAAAGCGGTATTTAGATAAAAATATACCATCATCGCGTGATCTCGCCACGATTCTCTCGGCAAGTCATGTATCTGTGCGTTTTAAGGAGGAGCTGGTACAAAGAATTAATGAGCTGTCAGTTCAGAAAAATGATGAACAGCTGTGGGAGGCGGTACAAGAGATTATCGAAAAAGGTCGCCTGAGTTTTACGTGGGAGCAAATTGATGCTGCTAGAGAGTATGCTCCAGACTATATTATTATAGCTATGTGTGCATGGTCTAACTTGAATAAAGATGAACTGAAGATAGTTGTATCTAAGCTAACGGATCCGGTGTTCAAAAAATTTAACATACCAGGTAGCCGTATTGCCACACAATGGAATACTTCTCTAGAAGTCTTTTCCGCTAACTTAAAAGATGTTAACATTGTAAATATGTACACAAAAGAAGATGACAAAATTAAGATTACAATTAAACGAAAGATTAGCTAACTAGCATCTTTGCAAATTACTGTTACTCTGCTAAATGCAATATATCTAAATCTACGTCACCATTGATACCCGGCACGCGCCCTGCGCTGGACATTTGCCAGAGCTGATAATCTCCTTCGTAAGTTACTCTATCATAATATTGCGCCAGCCAGACGTTCGCATATTTCTCCGCTTGCCAGATTTTTTCTAGGTAATTTTTGCTACTATATAGCCATCCTCGATGCCCTAATTTCTTTGACGCCGTAATAAACTCTTGCGCTACTTGATTTACCTTGCGAAAGCTCATCTCGGCGGCATTAAATTCTCTCCAATTTTCCCAGTCGTATGCTACGCCGAGCTCCGCCCTAAACTCGCGTAAATGCCCTGCTATCCAAGCCACCTGCTGCCGTGCCTGCTCTGAGCTATTAGCATAAGAATAAAAATAAACTCCCGTCGGTATCCCCGCGGCCTCTGCTCCGCGCATATTTGCCTCATAATACGGATCCAACACATAATCGCCATTATACCCGTCCTGATACCCCACGCGTACAAAAGCAAACTCTACGCCAGATGCTTTTACTCTCTGCCAATCAATCTCCCCTTGCCACTGCGATACATCAATGCCAATCTGCGTCTGCTCGGTTTTATATTTAGTAATCACTTCGCTAATTGGCAGCTTTGGCCCAGGCGCCACTGGCGTACTGTCTTTCTTTGGGTCGATAACCTCTAGTGTAAAAGGCTTAGCCGCCTGATTTCCGCTCGCGTCCGTAATGATATATTCCAGATTATATGTGCCGTTTTTGCTCAAATCATATGCACCAACAATTTCGCGCTGCGGCCGATCATCATAATCATCACCGCTTAGCATCAAGTCCGTTAAATCACCTTCCCACCCGCGCGCCAGCGTATAATAATTACTTCCGTAAATCTCCGGCGCTGTCTTATCCACTACTTGCACGGTATAGTTAGACCTATATCTCTTTCCATCCTCGTCAAAATATTCATATTCTACTAGTACTTCGCCCGTCTCATCGGTGTTGATCTTTAAATCTTTCGCCGGAATTTCGCCGCCTTCTACTACAAAATCTGAAGCTTTCGCCGTCTCGCCTACCCCTATCGTCAAATCTGGCTTTAGTTCTATCTGTCCCTCCGCTACCTTCTGCGCCACGTTCTGCGTAATCCCGAACAACAGTCCTAAACTCATAATTAGCAAAAACACCGCCACCACGGCCGCCACTAGTAACTTTGGATCTTTTAATTTAGCTTTCACGGATGGCAACCTCAGCCTGTAAGGCAAAATGGTCAGATACTAAATCTTCTCGCACGCCAAAACTCAATACTTCCACTTGCTCATTCACTAGGATATGGTCGCACGGTATGTCTTTTGCAATTTTTAAGCCCGAAAGTGTCGTTTTGATCTTAAATTCGTCCGTCAAATCGCGCAAAAAGTCTAGCGGGCGCATCGCCGGTGACTCGTGAATAATATTAAAATCCCCACAAACCACGAGTGGCCCCTCTACTGCCTTTAGCTCTTTTGCCACTTTCTCGAAAGCTCGCACTGAGTCAGCATTGCCCAGCGGCTGCGACTGCCAATATCCATGATGATTCGCCACGGTCAAGCCGTTATCCAGCTGCACAATCTGCAAGTTCAAGTTATTTGCCGGAGATTCGCCTAGCATCGTCTGCGCAATATATTCGCCATGAATAAAAGTACTGTACTCTTTTACGATAGGTATTCGGCTTAAAATCAAATTTCCCACCTGCAACGTCCCGCCAGTATAATCCATCCCAAAGTTTGGCGAAAAATAACTATACGGCATATCGCTCGCCTTGATAATGCGGGACTTATCAAAACACATTCGCGCCACTTGTAGCTCCCGATTTGGCGAAGCCATCACCTCTTGCATGCAAATCACATCGTAAGGATTTTGCTCCAAAAACCGCTGCAGCTTACCCTCGATCTTGCCCATCCAAGTATTCAACTGTAAAATCTTCATATTCCCATTATCTCATAAAAGTGCCGTAAAAGATAGATATCGTGCTGCCTTAACATGAGATTACAATATAAAACCCTTCGGAGGCGCGAATCTAAAGGGTATTATGTAAATTCGTGAGTAGATTCGTGCAGTGCTATTATCTAGGATTATTTCAGCTTAATCAAGGGGCGGCGCCAAGTGGCGGGATAATCTGGCAGGCCAAAGAGCAGGGCAATGGTAGCAGCAATATTGGTGAGCCCGGCATCTTTGAGATTGGCGGTTTTGTAAAGTTTGACGTTCTTGGTATTATCGTAGAAAATGCAGGGGACGGGATTAGTAGTGTGCGCGGTGCGAGGAGTCCCATTTTTATCAATGAGTTCTTCAGCGTTGCCGTGGTCGGCGGTAATAATCATCATGCCGCCCAGCTGATCGACTTCTTCGGCGAGACGTTTGAGCTGGATGTCGATGGCTTCCATGGCGGCAATGGTAGCTTCGAGGTCGGCGAAGTGCCCCACCATGTCGCCACCAGGATAATTAAGACGGATAAAATCGATTTTGCCCATGGCCTGCAAAGCAGCATCGGTAATCTCGGCGGATTTCATCCAGGGGCGGGTATTGAAAGGCTGAGTATCGGAGAGAATTTCGATCTGACCTTCGCGCGGGGCTTTTTTATAGCTATTGCCATTAAAATAATAGGTAATATGGCCAAACTTAACGGTCTCGGAGATGGCGAGCTGGGAAATTTTGTGCTGACCGAGGAAGGTGTTGAGCGGGTCGTGAATCTTGACCGGCGGGACGAGGATGTTTTTAGGGATATGCTGATCGGCATTATACTCGGTAAGGGCGGCGAAATAGATGTTTGGTAGCCAATTCCATGTTTTGGTAGATATGCTAGCTTTGTTATCCTTTACGAAGTGAAGATTGTTCTCGGCCTTAACGGAGAGTTTGCCATTGACAGTTTGAGTCTTGATATTACTCCTAGGAGAAATCTTCTTATTAGTCTTGCTGCGATCAAACTTATCAAAGTCTACTTCAGTAAAGGCTTGCGCAATCTCTACGGCGCGGTCGGCGCGGAAATCGTAATAAATAAAGGCATCTCCATCTTGAACTTTGCCGATAGGCTCAGCTTTGTGGCCGGTGCCAGAGCCGGAAGCTTTGGCTTTAATAGCGCGGGCAGCGAGAGCGGTCTTAGCGGCGGCATCTTCTACAATAACAAAAGCGGGGAGATATTGATCTTGGATGGAAGGATTTTGACTGCGGATAGACTTAATAGCTGCGCTGGCGCTCCGAAATTCTAGCGGAGCTTTGCCGTGGACCATCATGTCCCAGCCACGCTTAACCATGCCCCAGTCGCTTTCGTAGCGGTCAGCTACGGCAACCATGCGACCAGCACCAGAAGCAATACGGAAGTCAGCATCTGGGAACTGCTGACAATATTTTTCGATACGCTCGATATATTTGGGTTCGGATTGCGGAGCAACGTCACGCCCGTCAAAGACGCAATGGATGCGGATGCGACGAATACCCTCATCATAAGCCTGCTTAATCATTTTTTCTAGATGACGAATATCACTATGAATCCCACCATCAGAAAAGATCCCCGCAAAATAAAGCGTAGGCTGCTTGCCTTTTGACGATTTAAGGAAGTTCATGGCGCCTTGCCAGGCGCGAGAACGCCAGACATCGCCAGTAGAGAAAGCCTCTTCTACCTGAGCTACACCCTGTTTAATGATCTGTCCGCTACCAAGAGCATTATGTCCGACTTCGGAATTACCCATTTGGCCAGGCATAATCCCCACAGCTTCGCCGGAAGCCTGCAAAGGAATGTTAAGATAATTAAGTATAGCATGATCCAAAAATTCAGTGTGCGCTTGACGCACGGCATTGCCACTACGCCGAGTAGAGAGGCCGACGCCATCCATTACTACTAGTACGATTGGTCCGTCATAATGTAACTTTTGCATAATTATATTATAGCATAAGCGAGTAGGTTTTGGGAGTTTTCCAGCTAAAACCTTCCAGCAAAAAGGCAACGCGTTCCTCCTCAAAAAGTTTCGCGTCGCCTTTAGCTAGGTTCTAGACTAAGCTATTATTATGGTTTTGGTACTTGCTGCGTAATGCAGTGAATATTACCGCCGCCGAGCAAAATTTCGCGGGCGTAGATTGGCTCAATCACGCGGTCTGGGAAAAGCTCTTGCAGAGTGTCGATAGCGGCTTGGTCGTGCGGGTCGTTAAAGACCGGCAAGATAATGGCGCCGTTACAGTTGTAATAATTAATATAGCTAGCAGGGAGGCGGTCGCCTTCATTACGCGGGAAAGTACCCTCGACGATATCAACGCCTTCGGATTCTTCTTTAGTAATGGTAATTGGATTTGGTACATGAATCTTAACGATTTCTAGCTTGCGGCCTTTGGCGTCGGTCTCGCTTTCTAGATAGTCGAGAGCAGCCTTAGAACGCTCATACTGCGGATCATCTTGGTTATCTTCCCAAGCGAGCACGACTTTGCCTGGCGCAACGAATTGGCAAATATTATCGACGTGGCCGTTAGTATCTTCGTCCATATAGATACCCTTAGGAATCCAGAGGACTTTCTCAGCACCAAGATATTCTTTGAGCTTTTCTTCAATTTCTTCTTTAGTCATGTCTGGATTGCGACCGGGGTCAAGTAGAGTTTCTTCCGTGGTAAGAATGGTGCCTTCGCCATCGCTATGCACAGAGCCACCTTCGAGGACAAAATTATCCAAATGATAGTAATTGACGGCTTCAATCGCAGCCATCTTGGGGGCGATATAATCGTCTTGGTCCCATGGAAAATATATGCCATTGACGAGACCGCCGTAAGCATTAAACTTCCAGTCGACGGCACGCATATTTCCTTTACCGTTAACAACAAAGGTGGCACCGGTGTCACGAATCCAAGAGTCATTATTGCTCATCTCGACAATCTGGACGTTGGGCATGTTCATAAATAATAGATGTAGATATTGGCTTTTATTGGTGCCAACGATGACTGGCTCATATTTAGCAATAGTCTGGATAACTTCTTTAAAAGCGGCTTGGCCATATTCGCCATTATAGCGCCAGTTGTCTTCGCGTTGCGGCCAGAGCACCCAAGTACAACGATGCTCAGCGAGCTCTGATGGCATATAGAAGCCGTCTTGTTTAGGGGTACGATTATCTATTCTCATTTCTTCTCCTTATCTTTAAATAATTATGTTTTGGCGCTAGGGGCTAAGCTAGTCGCCAAAACATAAAGTTAATATCTGATTTAACGCCTAGTAGCTTTGGCACGCACGCGTTTGCGTGAGGTGCTTTTTGCGATTTGCTTGCGGCTCATATTCCAGACCATGATTTCACCGATGATAATGGCAATTGCGGCACCGACGATGAGCGGCCAGTTGTATTCAAACATTTCCAGATTGAACTCGGGGAAGAGAGTGAAGAAGAGCGCAACTAGAATAAGGATAAAAGGAACTACGCCAAAAAGGGTAATCTTGAGCTTACCACCGTTAATCCAGTAGCCTTTTTTGACGGCAGGACCTTTTTTGTGGAGCTTAAGGAAGGCCATAAACATCGGGAGATACGATAAAAGTAGAGTGACTAAGCTGAGCGAGAAGAAGGTCCAGAAGAGGTCTTCGGCTTCGGGGAAGAACTGCCCGACGATGATACCTCCGATGGCGATAATAGCACCGACAATACCAGTCCAAATAGAAACGACATATGGTACGCCGTTTTTATTGCGCTTGGCCCAAGACTTAGGGAAAGTGCCATCTTCGGCGGCGTAAGCGATAACGGAGTTAACGCCAAAATTCCATGAAGAAATATTAGCAATTAGTGTATAGATGAACATGCCGCCAACTACTACTGTGACAGCTTTAATCACACCGCTAGCAGCACCGATTGCCGTAAGCATGCTACTGTAGCTATCAATGAGGCCGGAGCTAGCTTGGATTTCTTCCAGAGGAATAGCAACACTAATACCAAAGGAAGCCAAGAGGTAGAAGAAAGCAATCAGAATACCGCCAACGATGACGGCTTTGGGGATCTCTTTTTTAGGATTATCCATGTCATCACTAAAGGTAGAGACAACTTCAAAACCTAACATATTGAAGATAATTAGCGCGACAAAACCTAAACCAGTAAAATCGAATTTCCCATCTGCACCAACCATAGGTAAGAGGTCGGTAATGGAATTAATAGGATTAGCGCTGCCCTGAGTAACTAGTACGTAGATACCGAGGGCGCCAATACCCGCCATAAAGATGAATTTACAAATAGCACCGAGGTTAGATAGCCAAGCGCTCTGGGAGATTCGAAGAACACCCAAGACGCTCACAAGGACGATGTAGCCCATCTGGATAGCTAGGATGACCGGCCAGGTCATTTCCCAGCCAAAAACCATTTGGCCGAGATAGGTAGTAACTAAGTTGGCAAGAGATGCCACCCATAGCGGATAATTGACCCAGTAATACCAGGCGACGCGTCCAGCCCATTTTGGACCAAAGGCCTTTTTAACCCAGGTATACATACCTCCTTCGGATGGATACTGTGTACCAAGTTCAGCTGAAATCAGACCATACGGCACAAAGAAGCCAATAAGCATAATAATCCACCAAATATATTGTGAATTACCAATCGAAGCAGTTGGCGCAATGGCGTCCCCCACTAGGATAATACAGACTGTCGCAAGTACGGCGCTAAACAGCCTGAATTTAGGTTTTTGTTTGTCTTTAGGCATTACTTTTCCTCCTTATGCCTTTTTACATCATCTAGCGCATCTTGAGCTACGCCGCCAAAATATAATACTAAACCACGTTGAGCAGTAAGACGATTCTCTGCTTGATCCCAACAGATTGAAGCTGGCCCATCCATTACACTATCCGTAACTTCTTCGCCACGCATCGCTGGCAGACAGTGCATGAACTTAACTTCGGGATTACGCGTGACAGCAAGCATCTCGTCGTTAACTTGATACTTGGGGTAAAATTCACGCATGTAAACCTCTTTTGGAGTCTCCTTATCATAGAGGCCGTACCACACATCGGTATAAATGAAGTCAGCACCTACGAGGACTTCTGGGTTATCAGATACATGAACACTACCGCCGTACATTTGGACGTTCTCGCGGCCAAGCTTGAGGTAATCATCATTCAACCACTTGGCGGGAGGAGCATATTGGATAAAGTTCATACCCATCTTAGTGGTAATCATCATGAGCGAAGCGCAAACCTGAGTACAGTCGCCGACAAAGATAACTTTAATCTGATTAAGTGGTTTGTTTTTTGGTAAATGATCGAAAATTGTAATAATGTCGCCGAGCTCTTGAGTAGGGTGGTTATAATCTGACATGCCATTGATCACTGGTACGCTAGATTGCTCAGCTAGCTCAACTACACTTTCGTGACGGTCGACACGTGCCATGATTAGATTGACCATGCGAGCAAGCACTTTAGCAGTATCGCCAATGCTTTCGTGGGCACCGAGCTGGATTGCGCCTGGAGCGAGATTAAGGGCATGTCCGCCGAGTTGCTCCATTGCCACTTCAAAAGACACCCTTGTGCGGGTAGATTTTTGTTCAAAAATCATGGCTAAATTTTTGTGATAGAGCGTCTCTAGCGTGCCGCCAGATTTAATATAGCTACGCACAGTAGTAGAGACTTTGACCATATCCAGCATCTCGGATTGATCAAAATCAGTCGTATCGAGATAATCCTTTCTGGTCGGAGTCTTATGTTCTAGTTCATATGGATTATACATAGTATTATTATATATTTAAACTCTAATAAACACAAGAGGAATAAAAAGAACAATAGACATTTTTGTACTCTGATATGGTATAATGAGTTTATGGGAATTGAGAGAAGTATAGAGCCTGAGCATCGGGATCGTCAGCGCGTCATGGATACGGCGATTAATGAGAATGACCCGGCGGAGCAGTCAGACGAAATCACGCTGCGGCCAACTACTTTTGCGGATTATATTGGGCAAGAGCGATTAAAGAGTAACCTGAAACTTGCAATTGATGCGGTAAAGAAACGCGATGACGGCACTACTCTAGATCATGTTTTACTATACGGGCCACCAGGCTTAGGCAAGACGACGATGGCAAATATTATTGCGCATGAGCTAGGGGCTAATCTACGTATTACGAGCGGGCCGGCGATTGAGCGGGCGGGAGATTTGGCTTCGATTTTGACCAATCTTCAGAGCGGTGATGTGCTGTTTATAGACGAAATTCACCGCTTAAAGCGGGCGGTGGAAGAAATTTTGTATTCAGCGATGGAGGATTATAAACTCGATATTGTAATCGGTAAGGGGCCAGCGGCGAGGTCGATGCGGTTAGACTTGCCTAAGTTTACTGTAGTGGGAGCGACTACACAGACTGGTTCCCTGGCGGGGCCGCTGCGAGACCGGTTTGGCTTAGTGCATCGTCTAGAATATTATAAATTACCAGAGATACAGCGGATTATTTCGCGTACAGCCAAAATCTTAGGCACGAAGATTTCTCCGGAAGCTACGGCATTATTGTCTACGAGATCGCGTCTAACGCCGCGTATTGCAAACCGCTTAGCTAAGCGCGTACGGGATTATGCGGAAGTACACGGTAATGGCTATATTGATGTGGAATTAGCGCAGGGCGCAATGGACTTAATGGAAATAGATGATCTCGGTTTGGATCCGGCGGATCGGAATATGTTAGAACTAATGTTAGAGAATTATGGAGACCGTCCAGTTGGACTAACGACGATCGCAGCGCTCACTGGCGATGAAGCAGCAACAATCGAAGATTATTACGAGCCATATATGATGCAGTTAGGGCTAATAGAGCGCACACCTCGCGGCCGGATTGTAACAGACAAGGCGCGTAAACATCTAGAAAAAGTGAAGCATCAGGAAGCGTTGAGGAATAATTAGTTTTTGGTAAAAGTATGATATAATGGGAAGAGTAAAGAGAGGAGTTTTATGAAAACTTTGGAAAAAGATAGCCAAACTTGGAAAAACCTAGAAACTGCGTTTGCGGGTGAGTCGCAAGCCGCAACTAAATACGGATTCTATGCGTCACGTGCCAAGAAAGATGGTTATGAGCAGATTGGAGCAATTTTTACAGAAACCGCTGACAACGAACGCGAACATGCGAAGGTTTGGTACAAGCTTTTGCATGGTGGTGCCGTAGATGATACTTCTACTAATTTAGAGCTGGCGGCCGAAGGGGAGAATTATGAGTGGACCGATATGTATAATAATTTCTCGAAGGTGGCGCGCGAGGAAGGCTACGACGAGATCGCAGCAAAGTTTGACTTAGTAGCTAGCGTAGAAAAAGAACACGAAGCTCGCTATCTCAAGCTAAAGGTGAATGTGGACTCGGATATGGTGTTTAAGAGCGATAAAGTTACCGTATGGAAGTGCCGCAATTGTGGCTATGTCTATACTGGCGAAGCTGCTCCAGAAAAATGCCCAGCCTGCGACCATCCACAAGCGTTCTTCGAGATTCGCGCCGAGAATTACTAGTACAGAAGTTTGAGTAAGTTCGCTTGAATAAGTCCCCATTCCGGGGACTTATTTTTTGTTGTATGCGAGCTGCTTGTTCCTATAGTTCTTTATTATTGTCACAAGTACCAGACACACTACCAGTAGGATGGTTATGCCAACAGTTAGCAGTAATCCAGAAGTATTTATGCAAGGCGTCGTCAGTAGGAGTACCGTTGGTCTCGATCTCATATTGAGGATAGGGGAAGAAAAGATCAGCAGGGTCTAAACGAGATTCTACCCTGCGGACTAGCTGATTAGTGCGGCCAGTAGAATCTACACTGATTTGCACGCCAGAGAACTCGACTAAATTATTGCTGCTATCATATAGAGATACTGCGAAATCGCTAATAGTGTCGCCATATGGCAAGGAAACCACGAGGAATACTGTATCAGTACTACTAATATTGAGTGAAGTTAGATTGAGAGTACAGGCAAACTCGGTATCAGTATTACAAGTGACGGGAGTGGGGGTGTGCGGATCGCCACTAATATTACCTGCGTTCCAGAGTTCGCCCCCTGATACTTCTGTAACGGCATTGCTACCGCTAGTTTCGGCGTTTGGAAATAAAAGCAAAGTACTGTAGGTAAGAGCGTCATTATTATTAGCATGACGCAAACTGTCTAGGTTAATGTTAGCGCCGTTAGCAACTTTAATAAAGGCAAGTTGGATAGCTGGCGGGACGGGGGCGTCTCCGCTCTTCGGTAGAGTAGTCTCACCGGAGAGATTCCTAAATATGCTACCAGTGCTAGATTGGCCTTCATTCAGACCAGAAAACCATTGGAACTGAATACGGTTAATGACTTTATTGCCAGTACTATTTTGCGTGCCGCCTTGGATGCGGATAGGGACGAGTTTAGTGCGGGTGTCTGAAGTAAGAGTGCCGCGATAGTCGGGGACGTGGTCACGCAAGATGACACAAGTGTAAGCTTGGTCGGATTCATTATCTGCTCCGGCAGTTAGGCCGCCGCTAGTCTGTTGGATTTTTACTTCCCCGCCAGTATAACCGTAAACGTATTGAGCTAACCCAATAACGCCACCTTCACAATCCTCCTTGAACAAAATAGGATACTGGCATGCGTCGGTACCGAGACCCCTAGATAAACATTGATAATATTTCTTGACCGCCGTCTTAGCATCTTCTACGCCAGCCATAGCAGAATCATAGGCTGAACGGGATAGGTCGCTCTCGCTGCTTTGGCCAGCTTCGGAGACAATAATACGCATGAAGCTAAGCGTGACGACGCCAAAGAGAATCGTGGCAAAGATAACAATATATAGGGAAACTACGCCTTTTTTTGTGGAGTTTTTGTGCATGCATAACCTTTTCATAATATTATTATATACCACTTCCTGCTGTTCGTGCAGCAAAATTGAATTTATTTATACCACAATAGTTAAATTGCGAACCAATGTCGAGAGTACTGGTGGCTGTATTCCCCGTAAGCATGCCATTGGGGTCACAGTAATCTCCGGTGCGTAAGACGCTAACGTCGCCATTAGTAGTAGCAAGGATAAAAGTGCCAGAGAAGAAAGCGCGATAAGTGACCGAATCGATTGAGATTGGAAAGATGACGAGTTCGTAGAGATCGAGCGGGATTTCGGAATCGTCAAGAAAATTAGACTGTGGCACCGGCATGAGAAGTTCAACGCCGTTGGCGAGAGTACGCATGTCTACTTCGTGATTAGGGCGGATAAAGTTAGGGCCAACCGGCGATCGATCAATAAACTCATAGGTTGTAGGATTAACATTAGAAGAGCAGGCACGGTAAGTTTTGTCTTCAAAGCGGATGAGACTAATATCGCCGCCCGGTAAAACTGTGCCCTGAGCTAAATCGGTGTGCGCACTGCGGTAACGGAGTGAGATCCCTAATCCTAAGCCAGCCTGATTGCGCGCATAGTAGGTATTCCAAATGTAAGAATAAGTACCGCTACAGAATACGCCGCCATACTGAATGTTGCCACCGCTATGGCTAACTGTGTCTATAGTATTAGCTACGGACTCTTGATAGAGGAACTTAAAGGCACCGTCTTTAATACAGCGGTTAGTAGCATCGGGGTCGGTAAGGTACATATTGCATAAGCTGACGACGTCAACGGAAGGAGCGGCGTTAATGGAGGTAGTTAGTTCACTAATTAACCCTCTACCTACGCTGCTAACCGCCCTAAGCGTAAGGCCTTTCTGAAAGATGGCGGCGATGCTAGTAGTGATTAGTGTAATAGAAATCATTAAAACGGCAACGAAAGCTGTCGCTAAGGTAACTTCTACAATAGTGAAGCCTTTTTTAGTTTTTTTGCTAAAGAGTCGCTGAAGTTGTTTACGATTTTGAGTTTTACTTTTACGCATAGGTTATACTCCCACTCCCTCTGGGTTATATAAACGGACAATAGAATCTAGGGCAGATGGAGCTGGAGAGTCGGCTCCATACCAACAACTCTGGATATAGAAGTCATAATATTGCGGCCCAGCGGCGCCGGTGCGAGTAGTGCCAGCCACGGCCACAACCCAGATGCCTTCGACGCTGGCAACTTTAGTATAATCGGTTAGATTCCTAGCCATGGTAGTGGCAGAGTTATTACCGCCGTCTTCGGCATTTTGTCCTGTTGTCCATGAGTAGATAATTCTAGCTCCTAGCGGCGGCATGTTAAATAGATTGGGATGAAGTGGATCATCGTGCCGCTGCGCTCGAATAATAGCATCAGTATTCCGATAATCAACTGGCGCTCCACTAATGCTATTTTCGGAAAGAAGTTTGCGAGTATTGAGTACAAAGGCGTGGTTTTCTGCTAATATATCACTATCGTAGATCTCTTGGCAGGTTTGAGGAGGATATTCGATGTTAAAACTATCAGGTCTACCACTAGTACTACTACTCCTGACATATGCATTGCTAGTAAGGTCTCTCCAGAGCCATTCGTACTGCTGACATTTTTCTCCTGGCAATACATCACTGCAGCTAGGCAAAGTAAGCTCAGAGATGTAGGAACTATGGATAAATCTAAGAGCTTCGGCTTGAGCATTGATTTCGTTGCGCGCCACGGTAAGCTCAAGCGAGCGTTCGGCAGAGGCGACACCGCGGTTCATCATCATAACAGTGACAATGGCAACCATAGAGAAGATGGCAAAAGCAAACATAACTTCAATAATGGTATCGCCACGCTTAGTGCGAAGTAATTTGTGGGATTTTATGGTTCGCGGCATGTGTAATCTCCATCTTCTGGGTCGGCGTCACGCATCCAAACGGCAGAAGTGTTACTGCCATCAGCGGCGATGCGAATTTCCCGAGGGCTATTAGTGTTATCAGATTTAACGCAAATACCGACGGGTTGATTAATCGTAAACATTTGGGTGCCCATAGTCCTACTCTCTCTAAGGTCAGTCTGAAATCTAGTGTTAGCGCTTCTACAATCTGACAAGTCGTAGGTGACATCTTTAGCAAAGATAGTGTGAACTCTACTGGAGCTAGGAGTGCGAGCAATAATAAGTGTGCCAACAAGCGGCTGATCATAGACTGCTGGTGGTGCGGGGAGGCTAGGCTGCCCGTTGGCTTGGACGAGTTCAGCTTCCCAGAGCGTATTATAAGTTTGCACGCTGCTATGGTCTTGATCTACGCCGCAGAAGAGGCCAAGTTTGGTGCCTTCGTTGAGCATCTCGGAAATAAAGTCTTCGGTATTGGGGCGATTAATCTCTGTACTGCCTACTAATGTAGCGGAGGAGACGGTTTGAGTATCGCCGTTGAGACCAAAGACGAGCATCTTGCCGAGAATGGCCGCGCCGGTAGCGTCTGTAGCCGTATTATTACTAGTACCAATGTTGGTAGTAGAATAAGATTCCGGACTGATAACTTCGCTATAGATGCCGCGCAGATATTCAGCAAAGCCACGCAGAGAATCATTATAACGCTGGCGAGAGACTGCCGTGTAAGTACCAACGAAGAGACCAACCATCATCATGCCAGATATGCCTAAGACGAGCATAACTTCTATGATGGTATATCCGCTCTTGGTTGACGGTGCATCGGAGGTGACTTTTTTATGTTTACGATTCTTGATGAGCATAGTTTAATACCTCGGTGGAAGTTCGCGCGAGTAAGCCTCGGAGAAGCTAGAGCCGTAGCGCCCGGCATGAGCGTAGGCCCAGAGGTAATTCTCGGCGCTGAGGTTAAAGACTTCGCCAGATTCGGCACGGGAATCGCCATTATCACCTTGGTCTCTATAATATGTATCGCTATTAGAGAAGCCATCAGCGCCATAGGATCGATTAGTAATAAGCTTCTTGGTAAAGATGGGACCGTTGATCATTAGTCTTGCACTACATGCGGGATTGCTATTCCATTCAGGGACATGAGCTTCGGTAGTGCCTGTTTGGAAGTTGATGCAAGTATTAACTTCGCCTTCAGCAATGAGCCAAGCATCGACTCGAGTGACGTTAGAGGTGATGTTGATATTCCCGGTTGCGTAGAGGACTACCTGCGGAAGTTCGTAGATGGAGCCGCCAGTATTAGCCAATGTGATGTTGCTATCAATGTTTAAGTTGCCACCCACCTTGATAATTCTAGTGTTAGCAACGCCATTGAGCCCCATGCTGGAGGTGTTACTGCCGCCCGGCTGATTTTCTGCGGAACTATTATTGTAGAAGTAGGATTTCAGGCGGTCGGCGGTAGACGAGCTGACGCTGACACCGGAGTTGCCCATAACATCAGTGTTATTAGAAATAGTTAACGGCGACATAGCGCGGAGTGGATTATTAATAACGCCGCCAAAGCCGTTCCAGGCTAAGGATGCACCAGAGCTAAAACCGTTGATTACGCCCGTAGGTACAGCAAGATACTCGGTCCAGGAGCCAAAGTTCTTTTTGTTACCAGCGGTAGAGCCAAAGGTGCCAGGATTATTACGAGGAGCTAGCGACGTGGTGATATCCCCAGTAGCGAAGACACCGCCATTCCAGACTGAGAAGCTTGGCTTTTTGACAATAGTACGACAGGCAGCATCATAATGAGTCCAGTATTTCTTGCCGCCTCGCCATTCTTCACTAGCGGGTGAGGTATGAGTGATTTTAACCCAATATTGCCAATGATAGCCAGCGGAATTGCAATATTTATCACCTACTAGATTATCTACGACTGGATTATCGCCGCCAGCTTCGGGCATATTACCAGCGTAACCGTCGGGGTTGCTGCCGCCGTAGGAGGCTTCGTCTACAACTCGGCAATTATAGCGCAAGTCATTTTTAGCGCTAAACCACGCGCAGACATCAGTGTCAGTGCGATTGTTTAAGTCGCCTTTTAACTTATCTGCACTAAAGGCTTGCCCTACTTTTACTTGGAATAATGATGCCTGAAAACCGAGTAGACGACGGGTTTCGTAGCCAGTAGCATCTATATTCCAGCTAATCGTAGTGTCTTCACCGGCATACATAAATTCGGTATTGTCATCACCAGATGAGGCGCCATGATCAGGCTGCGGAGCGGGGTTATCGTTACTAGGATGAGTAACTTCTATGCAGGCTTCAGAATAGCCGTCGCCTTCGGTGCCGTCGGCACGATATGTAACTTTACCACCGTCTTTCTTTCGTTGCCCTGTAACTGGCGGGATCGTTCCTATAATTCCCCATCCCCATGGCGTGGGTCCCCATATGGGCTGTGCTGGTGTAATTACGTATTCCTCCATCTCGTAGGAACGCATGAGATTGATAATCTCTGGGTTATAGTCAATTTTACTACAGAACTTTTTGGTTTCACCGGGACTAACATTAATAGTGACTGTTTGCGTCTGCTTGGCTGGGGTCATTTTATCTTCTACGCCGTAATCCGAATCTTGGTATTCATCATAATCCTTGACAGCATAGTCGCCAGATCCATCTTGATGGCCATTACCATCGCCATCGTGAGTGATGTTATAAGCAGTCTTGAGATCATCTAGGCCTTCGTCTTTAGTTGTGTCGATTTTAGGATCGATAGTGCCACCATCACGGCTTTCGTGTACCCAGTGCAGAGTATGCCAGAATGTTGCTTCGATACTATCATTATCTGTGCTGATTGAAACTGTAACTGTGTCGTCGGTAGCTTCTTTTTCGGTGGTTTCTTTAATGGTACCTAAGCCGCTCTCGGAAGCGTCTACTTGAATGGTTGAGTCGGACCAGAAACGAATACGACCGCCATCTTCTTCCTCAACCGTCGTACCATCGCCACGTTTGATATTAACGCAGACCTCAGAGCTAGCGCTGTCTTTAGATTCGGCGCTATCCATTTCGTAACCGCCACCAGACTTAGCTTTCCATGCGATGACTTTTGGATCATAAGCGATTTTAGAGCAAACTCTAACGGATTCACCAGGATTGGGTGGTACGTTGACCGTCTGCGTACTAGTACCTACTGTGTTAGGCTCGTTGGGTTCGATGGGGCGATTTGGGCCACTATTAGGCGAGTCGACTACGTATGAGGTACCATCAGGCACAATATTCGTGACGGCGCCGCCATTAGTGACATTAACATTATATTTAGTAGTAGCAGGGCCAAAGTCGCCTGATCCGCTAGTAGGTTTTTCGTAGCGGAAGCGATGTTTAAAGTCGATGATAATAGTATCTTCGTTAGTGGTAATAGTACCTTCGTTATTACTATCTATACTAGAGGTGTTGACGGTAAGCTTAGTATTGTTGGCCGTGTCCTTAGCGACAGCAGAGGACCAGACACCAAAGGTGCTTTCGACGGAGGTAGGATCGATCCCGCCTTCTTTCCAACAAAACCAGCTCGTATCTTCCCATGATTGGTCTTTTAAGTTACCGCCAAAACCTGGATGTGATGCAGCATAAGCTTTCGCGGCGTCGAACTGGGCTTTGACTTCGCTCCATGATTTGGAAGCCTTAGACCCACCAATAACTTGGAAGTTAACATATCCAGATCCCCCAACGCCAGCCGATGATACAATATCTTTAACAGGCATTAGACCAACTTGATATCCTTGACTAGCTTGCGTGGCATCATGCGTGGAATTATATGTTTCTACGTTATAGCGCTCTAGCGCCAGCCTATAATAATGTCCACCATAGGTTTGACAGCCAGTAATAGTACCACCGCTAACGTGAGCTGAGCCACTAATTTGAATGCTATCACTTGATGCTGTCTCGTAGCGCCAAGTAGCGCCAAAACATGTATCTTGTCGATTACCAGTCCCAGAACAACTACCACCGTTAGCACCACCACCACCGCCGCCATTACCGCCGCCGGGGTCATCAGCGTATACCCCTAAAATTAGCGAGGTGCTAACTGCGCCAAAAATACCTGCGCCAACGGCTAAAACCGTCAGCATTCTTTTAATTCTATGCCCTTTAATTTTACGCTCCACCTTGACCTCCTATTTCTAAGCTTATCTCGTAATTCTTCCAGTTATATTCGTTGGCTAATGTTTGATCTCCGATGCCAAGTGCGTAAAAATATAAACTGCTGTAATATAGTCTTTGTTTTTCTAAATCGAGATTATCGGGGTTGATTTCTTGGGCGACCTTCCAAGCTTGTTCATAGAGATTATTGTTGACAAAGAAGATCATTTGCCCGAGTTTAATAGCGTCAACTTGTTCTTGACTGTCCGCCTTATCAAGTGAATCTTGGACGGTTTTATCGATTTCATCAACTTTAACATCTTGGACGTTGCTAGTGCCTTGATTATAGAACTTTTGTAGGGCGTCTCTATAATCCCCCACGTCTTGCGCGGTACTACCAGAAATAACTGGAATATCGCGCTGTGGCTGACCGTTGACAAGGTTAATAATTAGCATAACTAAGCCAAAAACTGCTAGCCCGACTGCAAGAATGCTGCCGATGATAATAAAGATAGGGGCAACCTTGCGGCGTTGGACGGCTTGCTGCTGCTTTTTAGCGGCGGCTTTGCGATTTTGCTCCGCGAAGGGGTTTTCTTGGCGCGAGGCCCAGCGGCCGATGTTCTTAGTAGTAAACTGAACGTCTGGCTGTTCCTTGCTGGGAGTAGAGTTGTGATTAAGTGGAGAACTGCTCATGTTTTTATTTTAGCATAATTCGAGCAAGTGCGGAAGATATTGTTTTGAAATTTTTGTAGACTTTTTGGATATTATATACCAAAGAGAAAAGCCATCCATTGCTCAAAATTGCTCATAGTATTTGCGGCGATTTCTGAGTTGTCGTTAGAAGTTTTATGTTTGTTTAGGGCAGCCTCGGAATTATCGGGGAGGTAAATCATAGTTTCTCCAGGAGACATTTTGCCTTGATATTTGCGCGCAGCTAGCTCTTGATACTCATAGGAGCGGTAGTACTCGTTTTCTAGCTCGAGATTTTCCACTTCTAGCTCGAGTACGGCCTTTGCGCGTTGGCGTTCCATTAACTCTTGTGCTAGAGACCAGTTGCGAGACATAGAGTCTATTGATCCCCAGGTCCAGACTAGACAGAAAATCGCTGCTGCTACAAGCACAACATTCTCAAAAACAAACAGGTCGTGTTTTAGCCAGTATTTCACCTTGCGGATGCGCGTGCTGATCTCGCCCATGGTTATAATTATAGCATACTTTTCGTAATAACGGCGAGATATGTGATATAATGGGGTTGTGGGGTTCCCTCTCGGATGGGGGGCGTAGCAGATTTTCTACGAAAATCTCTACATACCCGTCCTCAAAAGAAGAACAAAGTAAATTTTGTCTTCTTTGTTCGGGCGGGGGCGTAGCTCAGGGGTTAGAGCAGGCGGCTCATAACCGCTTGGTCGTTGGT
>CAYUCN010000019.1:0-20202 GCA_964443395.1 uncultured Candidatus Saccharibacteria bacterium
CTATATTATAGCCGTCTACGACAGTATTACCTTTCCCGGCTGTAGCAGTATACCAATTATAATAACCGCCATATGGTGATTGATAATAGGCTTTAGGGCTATTTTGGTCAGAAGAGATAAATCCACTTTTATCGCTAGTGGGAATCGTAAAACTACCGGAAGTTATATCTGAATAAGTTGAATCGATGGTTTTATTAATAATAGCCAAATTTTGGGTCATCCAACACCCAGCATCTTCATTATTACCATTCTTAAGATGTGCTACAGTATAAGAATACCCTGGTTCACTACTACTAGTTACGCGTTTATCACGTAAGGTAAATTGATTATTGCCTTTATCGTCAGCGAACGGCGTGGACGCGCATATATCACTTGTCATATCTTGCATATAGGTAATATTTTCTATCGGTAAGGTCTTCGGTGCGGCAGCCAGACTAAGTATGGCTTTAGTTTGGTAATGCCCGGCAGGGGCGTCGTCGGGGAAGCTGGCGGCGAAGATAAGTTTCTTAGTAAAGTCGACGCTGCCAGAGGCGGTGTTAGCCTTCTCAAGGAGGCCGCTAGAGAGGTCTGTGTTGACACTGCCGTAGTGCGGCAAGGCGTAGTAATTCAGCGCACCGTTATCAGCGTTATTAGCGCCCCAGCCATAGCCCCAAGTGCCGGGCGTGAGCGTGGACCCAGTCTCGCCGTTGGCGCCGGCAATCACGAGCGAGCTGCCTTCAGAAGTTAGTTCAGAGGCAAAGCCCTCGCTAGCGGTCAGAGTGAGGGCGTATTGATCAATCTTTTCTGCCTTGATTTGTACGGTATGCTCTAGATAGTTGACTTGGCCAGAGGTGGCGTTCATGCTGGTCTGGATTTCGTTATCGCCGTCAATAATCATAGCAATTTTAGTGCCCGAGGCAGTACTAGTATCGACAGTCTCGGCGTAGGCTTGGTAAGATGTAATAGGGTTCAGTGCGAGATAGCCGAGGGTAAACAGAGATACAACAGCCGCCACCGGAATACAGCTCGGTAAGTAGCTGAGTCTCTGGCGAGATGAAACTTGATAATGGCGCAGTTGTGGCATGGGTCCTCCTTGTGATTGTTACTACCCCAAGGAGTTGCTGGATGCACAAAACAACACCCCGTGGGGTGTTCAGCCAGCATTAGCAAAAACTAACGCGATCGAGTGCGGTTGCAGCACACGCCATCTGTAGATGGACGGTGCAGTTTGCGTGGCCAGTGGGTAACGCCAAACCGCGACATGGATATAAACTGAACAATTTCATTGTAGCATAAAGATTTTAGCAAATGCAAGGCGGATTTTGCACTGGTTTTGGGCGAAAAATGCAGTAATTTGGCCGGGCGACTCACTGTTAATTTTGACTTTGGCTTGTGGAAAACCGGAGAGTAAATTTTGGTCTTGCCAAGCACTGCGCGAGCGTGGTACAATGAGGGTGTTCAGTTCTATATCCATGTTTTTATTAAGGTAAAAATAGCGGTTAAACAGGTTTTACAAGATGTGAGATTATGTTGTATTCCTGAGTTTCCTGATGAATTATTCAAGTTTATGAAACGGCACCGCAAGTTCCGTTTTTAAGCTTGAGTCATTGGGTGCCAAAACCTTCGGGTGGAGGCTAAGGTGTACGAGATCGCTAAATGGATATAGGCTGAACACCCTTGCGGTGTCGTTTTTTATGTAAGCCAAATTCATATGAGACACACTTATAACTAGTTTAGCAAAAGCGTAATATTTAATGAGCGCGGTGCTATTAGATAAATCCTCGTAGAAGACTAGGATAGAGTGTGTTTTTTGATGCTTAGATAAATTGCGCTACCCCTGGCGATAAATATATTTATACAAAAAGGAGGGCTCAGTGCTAAAAAATAAGGATATATTAACCCTAAAACATCCCTACAGGATAGGTAAGTTTAGAGGTGCAATTTTTTATAGCATTCCATTCGCTAGTGCTGTAGCCCTGCTTTTATTTAGCGTAATCAGCATAAATCCGCTGGCAACAGCCGCACCAGCGACTTATGCCGAAGAAGGTCTGGTGACACAGGCGGACGATGGCGTAGCGCTGACGATTACAAATAACAACAGTGAAACCACGACCGTCGCCAAGGTGAACGAGACGGCTTACAGTAGTTACACCGTGGCGGTGAAGGCGGACGCGATTGAGAGTTATACGCTACAGATTTCTGGGCCGGCGAATTTAACGCCGGATTTAGGATCGACAGTGGTGAGCGGAGCTTCGGGGCAAACTGGACCAAATCTAGCAGCGAACACTTGGGGTTACGGCTGGGGTGCTACTAGTACAGCGGACGCCAGCCTGACTTATAGTGCGCTAAGCGAAAGCGGTAAAGATCTAGCCGGAGACGCGGTGGCGAATAACGCGATTGATTTCTCGCGGAAGCTGGCTTTTGCGGTGAAGTTTGGGGAGAAGGCGGATGCGGCGCATTACCGAGCATATGTAGTGCTTTCTATGGTGACTACTCCTAAAAAAGTAGCTACGACATGGGACGAGTTAAGCTTCATGCAAGACATGACGACGACAATATGTAGTAATGCCGCAAGCGGGTCAACTAAGTACTTAACTGACACTCGTGATGGTAATAAATATTGGATAGCTAAGTTAAAAGACAATAACTGCTGGATGACGCAGAATTTAGATTATGATTATTCTAATAGTACTTCATATTATGATCCAGGTTATTATATATACACAAAGGGCGCAACAATAGATAACTGCGGCAGTTCCGTAGCCTCACTAGACAATTGTACTACGCATGGCTGGACAAAAATCAATACAACTACGATGTCACCCTCTTCTGATCCGAACTTCGCCAGCGCTATAAGCGGTAATATTTATAATGCGCATTATTTAGTCGGAAATTACTACTTTTGGAGTGCGGCGACCAATGGAACCTCCGCGTCCAGCGGTAAAGACGCTCCTGATAGTATATGCCCGGATGGGTGGAAGTTGCCAAATCAAGCAACGTTAAACTCTTTGTCGAGTGGACTGAGTAGTGCAGCGCTTGCAATATCCCCATACTATATACCTTTAAGCGGTAAATTTAATTATTTTAATGGAAATCAACTTTCCAGCGTAGGAGAAACTGGGTACTTATGGACATCTACTTTACAGGCGACCATTGACGGAGGCTATAGCTATGCCTTATTAATCAACCCCGGGTTAAACCCGAATATGAGCAGCCCTTATACTGGCGATAAAATGCCCATGCGTTGCGTAGCGAAGTAGTTACCCCGCCTAAACAAAAAGCATAGAATTAATAACTGAGCAAACCTGTAAAACCTGTACCAGCGTGCAGGTTTTACCTTTGGCTTGTCTAGAGGCCCTACAATGGGCCTCTAGCTTTAGAGTGCGGTACCACCAAGGTTTGTGGGTAAAACGCATAGAAGAGGCAAATTTTAAGCTTTAGCGGTATTTCCACGATTTTATCATGCGTATATCCTCTTGAGCTACAGAGTAGCATAGAGGAAATCATTAGTAAGCCCGTACGGAGCACGGCCATTTTAAACCTATGTTTCTCGCACGATTCCTTCTAATTCCCCACTATTGCACCTTGACACATTGCTCGCCAAGGAGTTCGCCTAGAGGCTTGGTGAGTTCGCCGACTTCCACCCGAAACGGCAAACGCACTGGACGTTTACCGGAAGCGTCTTTTAATACTAGGATAATTTCTTGCACACCAGGGTTAAGTTCACAGAGACGTCGAATTTCAGAGAGACTTTCCGTATCATCAGGGTGCTCAATTAGAACATATAATTTCTCTTTGCGAGGGTCTTTAGGCGGATTGACCACGCGGCGGACCGGCTCATCGGCGACGGGCGCAGCGTCGCGGCGATAACCACCGCCTACGGCGCTAGCGCGCGAACTACTGCGGCGAGTGGGCTTAGGTGCAGCCTTAGGCAGAGGGAGCTGAGTACCGGTCTCCTGGTAATTATCCAAAACTTCATCAGGGATAATTTCGACAGAATCAGCAATAATCTTTACCTCAGAGCTAATATTACCGTCTTTATCTTTGGCGTTAACGCGGCCAGAGACTTTGATGACATTATCTTGCAAGAGCTTGCCACCAACTTCTTCGTATAAACTCGGGAAAATAATTACTTCTTGCTCGTTGGTTTTATCTTCGAGTTTAACGAAGGCCATTTTAGTGCTACTTTTGGTCATAATGGTACGCACGGCACTGATAATTCCGCCGATAACTACAGCTTTGCCATCATTCTCGGCCGTGACCAAGCTATAGGGGTGAGTCTGCTCGCGGAAATATATCTCATAGCGGTCCAGTGGATGCGAAGAGATGTAGAGACCCATGAGGTCGCGCTCCCAAAGGAGTTTTTCTTTCTCAGGGACTTGGGCGGGAGATTTTTTAATCTCTGGCTCAGGGATGGCTCCGGCGTCACCCATCGCGCCAAAGAGGTCAGTTTGACCACTAGCGGCATCTTTTTGGCGTTTGGCGCCATAGGCTTGGATGTTCTCTAGATTAAATAGCAAATCGCCACGTTCGCCAAAACGGTCAAAGGCGCCAGTCTTGATGGCAGCTTCCCAAGATTTTTTGTTGAATTTACTAGAATTAACCCGGGCAGCAAAATCACAAACACTCTTAAAGGGGCCGTTCTTATCGCGTTCGGGGATAACAAATTCTTCCACGAGTGCCTTACCCATGCTCTTGATGCCAGAAAGGCCAAAACGGATTTTTTTCTCGGTGCCAACAATACCAAAGTCGCCGTAAGATTCATTAATATCCGGGCCGAGCACAGGAATACCCATGCGTTTACATTCGGTAATCTCAATGGCAAGGCGGTCGGTAGAGCGCATATCCGCAGTCATGAGCGCCGCCATAAAGGCGTCGGGATAGTGTGCTTTGAGATAAGCCGTCCAGTAGGCCACAAGACCATAACACGCAGCGTGAGACTTGTTGAAACAGTAATTAGCGAAGTCTAACAGCTCACGCCAGAATTCTTCGGCAATTTCTTCGGTAGCGCCGCCGATCTCAACGGCACCTTTAATAAACTCTGGCTTCACCTTATTCATGAGATCGACTTTTTTCTTACCGACAGCCTTACGCAAGGTATCAGCCTGACCGCCAGTAAAACCGCACCATTCGCGCGAAATCTGCATGAACTGCTCTTGGTAAATCATAATGCCGTAAGTGTCTTTGAGGGAATTCTCTAGACCAGGATGCAAATAGGTGATCGGTTCTTGGCCGTGCTTACGACGAATAAAACTATCAATAAACTGCATTGGTCCGGGGCGATAAAGCGCCACCATAGCGATGATATCTTCAAAACGGTTAGCTTGTAGATCTTTGAGGTAGCGCTTCATACCAGCAGATTCCAGCTGGAAGACGCCGGTAGTCTCAGCGCGTTGAAGGAGTTTATAAGTGTCTTCATCATCTAATGGCAGAGCGTACATATCGACGTCTTCGTGGTAGACTTTGCGGATCATGCGCAAAGCATTGTTAATCACGGACAAGTTTGATAGTCCCAAAAAGTCCATCTTGAGCAAGCCTAATTCCTCAATCTGTGGGCCAGGATACTGCGTAGTGAGCGGACCCTTAGCACTGACTTCCATAGGCAAGAATTTAACTAAATCGTCTGGCGCAATCACCACGCCACAAGCATGGACACCATGGCTACGAATGGTGCCTTCTAGGCGTTCCGCAAAGTCGAGTACCTCGTGTGAAGTTGGATTGCTCTCATATTCATTCTTGAGATCGGGGACTTCTTTAATGGCACGACCAATCGGTACATGATGCCCTTGTTCAGGATCAGGCACTAATTTTGCTAATCTATCTGCGTCCGCATATGGCACCTCCATCACCCGCGCCACATCGCGCACAGCCATCTTCCCCATCATTTTACCAAAAGTAACGATGTTACCCACGCGGCCTTCGCCGTATTTACGAGTACAATACTCAATCACTTCGTCGCGGCGAGTATCCTGAATATCAGTATCGATATCTGGCATAGAGATACGGTCAGGGTTAAGGAAACGCTCAAAGAGCAAATCATACTTCAGCGGATCTAACTCCGTAATCCTTAAAGCATAAGCCAAAATACTACCGGCCGCACTACCACGGCCTGGACCATAGACGATACGTTGGCTCTTACCCCAGTTAATAAAATCCTGCACGATCAAGAAATAACCATTATAGCCCATCTTATCCACGACGCTGAGTTCGTAGTCGATACGTGGTAGAATTTTGAGTTTTTCTTCAGCACGCTCAGGGGAATTGTCGACGGCTTCAACCATTTTACGACATTCAGCAATCTTGAGGTCTAGCGTATCTTCGAGTTTATACCCGCAATAGCGATAGACTAGCCCTTGAAAGACAAGTTTATCGAGATAAGCTTTCTCCAGCTGCTGCGAAGTAGCATTAGCCACATCCTCCAACTCTAACTTCTTAAGAGCTTCTTCTGGCACCGGAAACTTAGGAATCAAAATCCGTCCCAATTGCAAATCTACGTTACAGCGGTCGGCAATGCGACGAGTGTTGCGCACGGCTTCGGGACAGGTTTTGCCCCAGCGGTCGAGGATTTCTTGCGGAGGAATCACGTGCAGCTCAAAATCTTTGAGCGACATACGGTTAGGATTAGAAAGATTAGAAGCTGTACCGACACAGAGTAGAACCTCGTGAGCATCTTGATCTTCGTGCTTAAGATAGTGAGCATCACAGGTTACAACTAGCGGAATGCCGGTCTCGTCGTGGATTTTCATGAGCTCATTGTTGACTTTGGTCTGCTCATCCCAGTGTGTAGGTGAATCGGGATGGCCGTGATCTTGCATTTCTAGATAGAAACGGTCGCCATAGAGACCGTGATACCACGCAACTAGCTCGCGCGCGCGTTTAGGGTCGTCCGCACGAATGGCTTCGGAGATTTCTGAGCCGGCGCAGCCGCTCAAGCAAATGATTCCCTCGGCGTATTTTTCCATACTTTTATGGTCAATCCGCGGTTTATAATATTTACCATGGATTTCTGCTTCGGTCATAAGACGGCAAAGGTTCTCAAAACCTTGATTGTTCATGGCGAGAAGGGTGATGTGGAAGCGCTGCTTATCATGGGCGGGGTCGCGATCTTCCATATTACGAGCGGCAACGTAGGCTTCTAACCCGAGAATGGGCTTAATGCCGGCATCATTACAAGTCTTGTAGAGTTCGACTAGGCCGCTCATAGTACCGTGATCGGTGACAGCGACAGCCTCCATTCCGAGATTTTTCACAAAGTCTACTAGCTCGGGGATTTTGGTGAGACCGTCGAGCAGAGAATAGTGAGTATGGTTATGCAAATGGACGAAATCACTGACTTTGAGCGGTTCGCCTTCCTTAGTTACCTCCGTCATATATATTATTATAGCGCAAAATGAGGGTTTTGGGTGGAAAATATGGAGAATTTCCTGGCTATCGTTTCATGGGCGCATTACATTATAGCAGAAGAACAGCGTAGACCATCTTCGCTCAAGACCCGCTCGCGCGCCCGTCCACACGGGGCGCTCACTCCTCGCTGCGCGTGTGCTCGCTCTTTTAGTCTTTCGCAAAGAGATTTACGCTATTCTTCTTACTATTAGTATTGATTCCTTGATCCTCCTGAACTCACTCCAGCCAGGAAAATACTCACTTATAGCGAAAGCTCTAGAGACTTAATTGCCAGTCCTAAGGTTATTTAGCGGTCTTCTTTTTACTATTTTTGATGACTTCTTCGGTAGCTTCAGTGACGGCTTCATTAACGACTTCTTGTGCGACGGTTTCGGCGGCGTCCTCGGCAGCATATTTACGCTCCTGCTTCTCGATCACGCGGTTAGCAAAAGTCTTGACAATACCGCCGACAGAAGTCATACCTTTGACATTATCAACGATATCATCGGCTTTGACGGCGATACTTTGGCCGGTCTCGATGATTTTACGAGCTTCTTCAGATAGGCGAATTAGTTTAATAGCTAAGACAATACCAGCAACGAGGAAGATGAATAACGCCACAGAGAGTATTGCAACTAAAATCCACTCCGCTACATTCATGCTTAGGCCTCCACCATCTTGCGGACGTCGTCAGCATAATCTTCGTGATCAAGAACATAGTGCAGATGCGCGAGGAAATAATTCTTAGGGTCGCCAGTAGTCATCCAGTTACCGCTGGTCTTCTTGACATACACTCTCTGCGTAGGGATTAAGCTGGCAATAGCATCAGCCGTCCAGAGCTCGTTATCTAGGCCAGTGTTCTTAGGTTTCAGGAAGTCGAAAACTTCTGGAGTAAGCAAGTAGCGGCCATAAGAGGCGAGGTCAGATGGAGCATCTTCTGGCTTGGGTTTCTCTACCATGCCCTCTACGCGCATACTGCCATCATCAGCCAATGAGACAGAGGCATATTTTTTAATTTCTTCGTGTGGAACTTGCTGAGCAGCAATAATTGCAGCAGCTTCGGGATATTCTTCATGCGCGGCGATAAGCTCCTTGGTAGCAGATTCGCCAAAGACGACGTCATCGGAATAAACCACAATAAAGGCTTCGTCATCTTGAATATACTTGCGGGCCGTAGCTACAGGCGAACCATTGCCATAAGGCAGAGACTGGTCTTGCTCAATAATGATAATCTTAGGAAGGTCGAGAATCTTGGCGACTGGCGCATAGCGATCATCTTTGCCTTGAGAGTGCAATTGTTTCTTAATCTTGGTAGCAGCGCTGTTGAAATAATCTTCATAAATGGGTTTGCTCTCAGCAGTGGTGACGATGATGATTTCTTCGATACCAGCTTCGGCGCATTCCTCTACCACAAGCTGCATAATGGGCTTAGCGCCGATAGCAAGCATGCCTTTAGGTACGGTTTTAGTAATAGGTAAATAACGACTAGCGCAACCAGCATCAGTGATGATTGCTTTAGTGGGTTTGCGATATTTCATAAAATCTCCTTGTGCTGATTGTATCACACCTTAGGCCTTTTTGCTAGCCTTCTTACGCCGAGCGGCTTTGATGGCTTCTGAGCGAGCCTCACGGTCTTCTATACCTTGTTCACGGTTATGCACGCCATAGATGAGGCTAGAATTGCCGAGAATCAGCATATACGCACCAAAGAAGCGAACAAAATCAATATTAGCGAGATGCCCAGAATTAAAGATTACGAAGCCAAAAACGGCACCACAAACCCCGCATAAAACCCAAATAAAGCGATCAGTAGGATCTACCGTAGTACGAAAACCAATAGTAATCTCAAATACGCCACGGATAAGAGTATAGGCCGCCAAAAGCGACAAGTGCCAAACCATTTCCCGATTAGAGACAAACAAAAGCGCCAAGCCAAAAGCAGCATCGAATACGGCCACCAAAGTAGCGACTAGCCAACCTTCACGCCGGCGGCTGCGATAGAGAGAATTAGCAAACTCCACCACGGCGAGAGCCAAGAGAAAAATACCAATAATCGGCATTAGGGCACGCGAGGAGTCATCTGAAGTGAACAGCGTTAGACAGCCAAAGAATAAGGCGATTGCTCCTTGAAAAATAAACACTAACCAATGACTATCAATATATTTACGCTTAATGTGCGCCATAATACCTCCTATTTATTTAATTATATCATATTTCTGCTTATGTAAATAAAATTAAACGTGGCGCACTTTCTTGCGCAGAGTTTCGACGGCCCAGTTTAGAGCGTAACGAGCAGGATTAAGCACTAAATCATGCGCAGGAACGTACTTAAATTCTTCCACGCCAAACCCGCGTTTGAAACAAGATACGCCATAGAAGCGATGATGAATGTCGTCTTCGTCAACAATCCCCCAAAAGTTATAACGCTTGATGCCGCGTTTGCGAGCATCACGCATAGCCTCCATGTGTAAGAGCGGGGCGCCGGAATATTTGGTTCCTAGCTCCGATGAAACGCCGTAATGATAAGACGCTTCATTGCCATAGAAAATCATAAAGTTTTGTGCTAGGATTTCGCCGTCGAGCTTAGCCGTGTATAAGACAGCTTCGCCATTAGGAGCAAAAGCTGCAAACTGTTTAGTTAAAAAATCTTCGGAAAAGGCGACAAAGCGGTGCCGGCCAGCAGTTTGGAGTTCAATTTGATAGAATTCGTGAATATCTTTAGGGTTAGTACTTTTCTCAACGGTGATGTGATTCTTTTGGGCTTTGCGCAAGGCGCGGCGGAGGCGCTGGCGCATGCCCTTGAGAATCTCATCTTCATCCTTCTCGAGGTTTAGAATGCCAGCAAACTCTACCGAAAGATACATGGGCGCCGGCCTTAGCCCTAATTCTTGCATTAGATTCATGCTTTCGGGAGTCTTTTCGCATTGAGGGCGCACCCGCACAAAGGCGCAACGGTGCTTCTTCCCTTCTTGGCGAATATCTTGGAAAGTCTGCTCTACGAGTTCGCGATTTTGCCAGTCCAGAATCGGTCCACCAGCAATAGCTAGATAGCGACCGCGCTTAGCCTGCTCAACCACGCCTGCATAAGCTCCAATAATTTCACCCTGGTCATTTTTAATAATTCTGCGTACTACCTGATTACCACGACTGCGGTAAAATTCATAAAAATCCCAGGATTGCAAGAAGTTGGCCTCAGGGTGGCTCGTGACGAAGTTATCCCAAACTTTTTTATCCTCGGCGTCGATAATGTGCATTATAATTTCCTCCTTTTTCTGCGAATGGTTTCGATGGCTAAATCTACCTGATAGCGGGCGGGCTTGATAACTAGATCTTGCGCGGAGACAAACTCAACGATTTCGCCGCCAAAGCCTTTTTTAAAGGTAGTCACCCGAGCATAGCGATGATGAGGCTGATCAGGCGGGGCAATTCCCCAGAGGTTATAGCGCCGATAGCCTAGAGCCTTTAAATCCTTAATCACTTGCCATTGCAGAGCGTAGGCGCCAGGGAGTTTGTGATTAAGTTCGGTAGAGGCGGCCTCGTAATACTCGGCTTCAAGACCGTTCATTAGAATGAGTCCGTAGGCAACCGGTTCGCCAGTGTTAGTTTTGGCAACATAGAGCCGAGCCTGATCGCCAAAACTTTCTCTTTCGGCCAGAAGCATCTTGAGGTCTGGCGGGACGAAATGCTGGCGTGCGGCAGTGGCAACCTGAACTTGGTGAAACTCACGAAAGGCAGGTTCGTCATTGCTCCAGGCGACGGTAATACCGAGCTTATCGGCACGACGAACTTCGTAGCGGGTCTGGCGGCGCATGTCAGCTAAAAGCTCGGCCTCACTTTTACTTAAATCCAAGATAATAGTATGCTCCGCGTGCAGATGCATAGGGGCTTTGCGTAGATGCAGCCCATCTAGCTTTGAGATATCCTGACTACGCAATTGCGGACGAATACGAACAAAGACGCACTTTTCACGCTCAGCAACTTGGCGAATTTTTTGGAAAACTAGCTCTTTGGCAGCCGCATCACTCCAATCGATGAGTGGCCCGCCAGGTATTTCTAGATAGCGGCCGCGTTTAGCGTTTTTGACGATCATTTGGCAATAGTATTGCGGAGATTCTAGAGGCGGCTCGTCGGAATCCGGAAGATTATACTCGACGATAACTTTATGACCAATCAAAGAATTAACTTTGCCCCATTCGGGAGACTGCAAAAAATTAGCTTCAGGATATTGTTGCAAAACTTGTGACCAATTCATGATTTAACCTCATACTTTTTGGCGATTTCGTAAGCGTTATAGAGGCGAGCGTCGTCGTACCAAGTTGGGAAGTTAATAATTTCGGCGGCGATCTTTACGGTATCTGGGCATTTCGTGGCGGGGAAAGCGGCTTCCTCGGCATAGCGCGCCGGCGAGACTGGCGTATCGTACCAGATTTCGTCGAGATAGTAACCTTGCTGTTTTAACTCGGTCAGAAGCTGATTACGATCCCTAACCAGCCGGAAGTCGCGGAGACGGTCGCTAGAAAGCTGCTCTAGCTGGCGCAAGGCAAGTTTGGCTTGCCAGTGCGTGAGCGAGTGAGTAAGGTCTAGCTCGGCGTCGGCAGAGCGTTGGACGAAATGCAGCTTGACTAGTAGACCCATAAACTTACAACCAGCCCGACCAAAGCCGCGAGCGATGAGACCAAATAGCGGGTACCAGCGATCACGCAGACGATCAGCGAGTTTAGGTTTTTGCTGAGGTAAGTCGGGAGCTTGGCCATCTCTAATGACTACGGCACCGCCAGAAATTGTGTCAATCGCCTTGCCTTTGCCAAAAGATAGCGCTGCGGCTGCACCCACCGTACCAACTTCGCGCCCATCGGCATAAAAACGCCCCGCGGAATGCGCTAAATCTTCCACAATTTTAGCATTAAACTCATGGCAAATTGATTCGATTTTTTGAATATCCCAAGAGAGGCCTAGAGTGTTTTGTACTAGGACTATACTTTCATTGTAGCACACTTTATCATTTTTGTCAATAGTGGGAGCGGAAATCGCAGACTTTTCAGTAGTTTTTTCTGATTTTGCCGCTGCATCAGTACCCGTTTTAGATGTAGAAGCTGGCTGCGCTGCAGGGGAGTTTTGCTGTAGTTCTTGGCGGAGTTTTTGATAATTATATTCGAGATTTTCCCGAGTAATGTCTACGAAGACCGGTTCGCAGCCGGCAGCGCGGACGGCGCGAACCACAGCGATACAGGTAAGGCCGGGGATAATCACGCGAACCCGATTAGCTTTGCCTTTGGCCGCAAGTAAGGCAGCAGCGAGAGCCGAACGGCCGGTGTGATAGAGAGCGATGTGATCAGCATCTGCATGATATCTGTCACTCAAGGCGGCGATTAGAGCCTGAGAATCAGCTTTGCTACCGGTAGCAAAGAGATGACGCCAGACTTGGCCGGCACTGTAATTAGAGGCTTGGCCAAGAGTAATCATTGGCGACCTCGGGCAGAAGATGGCTTGCTGGATTTGGTGTGAAGTTTTTCGGCCTTTTTACGATCCTTATTGATCTTCTTAGCGGTTTTCTTGCGGGCGGCGGCACGTTTCATTTTCTCGATTTTGCTGATTTTAGGAACAGATGAAGTGCTAATGACGCTGCGTTGCCGGGGTAATCCTAGACTGGCCTGCTCGTATTCTACGCCTTTGAGATTAGCGACTACGCCATCCGTACTTTTCTTACCTTGCATAGCAAAAGCGGCGGAGACTTTGGCGGCGTCGGTAGCGCTGGGGCCAGCAGCTTTTTTCATGGCAAGAGAGGCGGAGACTCCGGCGGTGCTGGGGACGACTGGCTCGGCGGCCTTTTTCATGGCCATAGAGGCAGAAATCTGAGCGGCTTGGGTTACCTCTGGTTTTGGTTCGGGCGGTTTTTTATAAGCACGAAAGATAGCCTTAGCAAGCTCGGCGGGGTGTGAAATATATGGGGCATGGTTCCAGCCTTGATGAACTTCAATATCACTATTTTTAATCTGCTGATGCATAATATGAGCTTGATGTGGAGGCGTGATGGTGTCATTAGCTCCCCAAAGAATAGAGGTAGGTATGGCTATTTTACTAAGATCAAGTTTTTTGTCACTCTCGAGCATATTGGTTAAGGTCTTTTTCATATTCTCGGGAGCTTTGTCGTAATCAGTGGCGCCAGTGAGTTTGTGCCAGATTTTGGTAAGACCAGGGATCTTCTTAAGGAAGCTAAGCTTCTTAGAAAGTGAGCGAGCTACATCGCGTTTGCCAGAGCTCTCGTAGACACCAGCAGCATCCAATAAGATGAGATGCTGGAGTTTATTAGGCTTTTCGCTACAGAGATTAAGGAGAATGCGACCGCCATTACTATGCCCCAAGGCGACGGCGCCGTCTGGGATATTGCGATCGGCCCAGCGGATGTATTCTTCGATAGTCCAAACTTTTTTAGAGGGAGCGGTGAGGCCAGGGACGTGCAGCATCTCTACCTTTAGGCCTTGTTTCTCAAGAAGAGCGATAGTTTTCGCCCAAGGCGCGACAGTGTAAGTCCAGCCATGAATAATGTATAAAGTTGGTTTTTTCATTCCAGTCCCCATTTCTGACGGCGCTTAACGGCGGCTGCCTCACGCCGAGGTAATTTTTTAGCGTCTTCGGGATCGGCGAGGAGTTGCTCGATAATCCATTCTAGATATTGACTGCCTTTAAAGATGAGCGTTTCGTCGCCGGTGATATTAGACTCAATAAACTTAAGGGCTTTTTTGGGGTCGAGTGTGGTGCGAGTAGTGACGTTAAGCTCTTTGAGACGTGGGGCAGTGTATTCCTTAGTGCGGCGGCCGACTAGGATGACCATTTCGGGATGGGCGGCGGCGATGAGATCAGCGAGCTTACGATGCTCTTCGTCCTCGATAGAGCCTTGATCAACGATGTCACCGATAATGAGCCATTTATGACCGGCATGGAGATCACGTACCATCTCGAGGATAGACTGCATACTGATCAAATGTGCGTTGTAGCTGCTATCAATAATATTAATGCCTTTGATCCCCTTAAAATACGAGCTGCGCCCGGGAGCGACCTTCATATGTGTGAAATTAGTCTTGAGCGGAATCTCTAGATACTTGACTAGATCTTGTAGCATGGCAAGCTGAATGGCAAGATCCTTGGGCTGAGGCTGAGCAAAGTGGAAAGAAGCGCCATCAAAGATAAAATCAGTACGAGATGGATAGACGCTATAGCGTTGAAGGTCGGCGTGGCTGACTTTAATCACCTTCGCCTTAATATCCTTGACAGCGTTGACCATGGCGGGAGAATCGGCATCAATATAAACTCGCTTGGTAGTATGAGCGGGGAGAGTGGCGAACTCGTGGGCAATGGCTTGGTCAAGGCTGGGGTAAAGCCCGTCTTGAACTTGCTGTTCAAACTGAACAGCGTGAGATAAACCAAAAGATACCCAGAGCGTGACCTCTGGCTGAAGCCAAGAAGCGAGGAATTCAGCCTCGTGAGGGCGTTCACCATCAATCTCGACAACGTAAAACTCCCCCTGACGCTTGTAGTAGATGGCTCGGATAGGCGCAAGCAGAATTAGCTTAACCCAGCGCCATTTAGAACCGCGCACACCATCCATGCCCAAGAGATCAAAAGCAATACCAAACGCAGAATTGGCGTCGTGAGAATAATGAGCTTTGTCGCCTAGCTCATATTCAATCATATTAAGCATGGTGGTTTTGCCGGCAGAACCAGTAACAGCGATGACGCGTGGATGCCAGCGGCGATAAGCAAAGTTGGCGAAAAACCGGAAATATAGAGCTGCAACAAAGTAGAAACGCTTTTTGAATCGCATTGCAAATGTCATGTTTCCATTATAGCATACAGAAATGGCATATTTCATAAACTTACAAAAAATCTCCCGAAACTGGGAGATTTTGGCTCACCAAATTCGTGCTTATGGCGGAGCTTATTTGCATTCTGTCTAGCGAAACGCCTTAAGATAAAGCGACCAAAAATCTTTGTTAGAATGAGGCTGAGTCAGTGTTCGTTTTGGCCGAAGCGCGATTTATATCGGGCGAGACCAAAAGAGCACTGAGGCAGCCCATTATCACAAAGATTTTACATCTTGATTTCTGCGTCAACGCCCGCTGGGAGGGAGAGATTCTGGAGAGAATCAATCGTCTTAGGAGTGGCATTGCTAATGTCGATCAAGCGCTTGTGGACTTTCATTTCGAAAGCTTCGCCGCCGGTCTTGTAGACGTGTGGAGACTTAACCACGGTGAAAGTGCTACGCTTAGTAGGCAGAGGTACTGGACCAGAAACGGTAGCGCCAGTGCGGATGGCGGTATCGACGATCTGCTTAGCGCTCTGATCAATCACACGGTGATCGTAGGCTTTGAGGCGAATACGGATCTTGAGACCTTCGTCTTTTTTGGCTTCAGTCATTTAATAAACCTTTCTTGCTCCAGAACCTCAGCAACTTCTAGACAGAGCGGCGATGAGTTAGTAGAGCTAATTATTAATTAGTTAATAATTTCATTATATCATAGGTGATATAAGAATGCAAGAAAATCCCCCAGTGGACTGAGGGAGCGAGGTTTAGGAAAGCGTAGTTATCGTGAAAAGACGCAAGGTATGGCTAACCGGAGTCTCCGCAGACGTACTCGAAGCTTTGTAGACGCTACAGCCGCGACGGGACAGGCTACCCTTGACAAACTCGCGGTGCAGCTCGCAGCGGGAGTTAATGAGCGGCGGCTGATAATCTTCAGCAAAGGCGCTCTTGATCTCGGTAAAACCGCCGGTATTCTCCATCAGATTATAGCTGATCTGTACCATACTGCCGGGTTTGAGCAGCGGAATGCTCAGCTTACACTGGTAAGAGGCGGGGATAACATCTTTGTAGCCCTTAACCTCCTGGACTCGCGCGTAGAGGCTGAGACCAAGACTATTTTTGGCCTCATCGGAGACCTCTTCTAAGGCCACAGTCATGGGGATAGGCGTAAGCAGGAGCGGCTCGATTTCTAGCCAGCCCTGGGTGTTGCGCACGCTGGTGCAGGTGATGCCGGGCATAATGCGGAATACTACCGTGTCGTGCGTCAGGCAGGCGTCGTAAAAGAACTGGCGCAACCCTTGGATATTAGGGCAACTGTTTTGCCAGTCGCCGTTGTGAATGGTCTTGATGCAATTGGGTCCGTCGGTAATCAAGAAAACATGCTGAAGCTGACTGCTATGATACTCTTCCATATTGGCTTTCCTCCTTAAAGTACTCTACCTTGTACAAGACAGTATCTATATTATACCATGTTTTGGGAATTTGACTAGAGTTTAGCGTTTAGCTTGATCAGTATTGAGGTCGAGAGTAATGTGAAAACGGTAGGCTGGATAGCTAGCCTTGAGCTGGCGGATGACTTCACGGCGGAGCTTCACCTTTTCTGGATAATTATAGTCAATTACTAGGTCAAAAGCGATAGTTTTTACCTCGCTATCAATATAGAGACCGTGCATTTGCGTAATCTCTGGACGAGTAGATAAATACCGCTCGATAGTTTGGCGGATTTCGCGGTGAATCTGACTATCTGTATGCTCGGCATAAATCCCAATCGTAAGAGTAACATTGTACTTTTTATAAATATCGTGACTAATGCGTCGAGTAAGCTGCTGGATTGCGCGGGCGGTCATGTCGTCGGGGACCTGGATATATAGGGATCCGATGTATTCGGAAGGGCCATAATTATGCAAGGCCAGATCATAGGCGCCGCTAACTTCGGGATAGCTACAGACTTTGCGCTTGATTTCTTGTGCGGTAGCAGGGTCCACATTGCGACCAAGGATGTCTAAGGCAGATTCAGAGAGAATCTCGATGCTGGTTTTAATGATGAATGCAGAGATAATTACACCAAGAATCCCATCGATACTGATTTGAAACATCATAGTGACGCCGATGCCAACAAGCGTAGCAATAGACAAAATCGCATCAAACATTGCATCAATGCCAGAAGCAACGAGACTGCTAGAGTTAGTCTTCTCGCCAATACGTTTGACATAGCGGCTCAGAACTAGCTTAGTAATGACTGCGGAGACCACAACGATAATAGTAGCCAGAGAATAATCGGCCAATTGGGGATGAATAACTTTAGGAATGGATTCGATTAACGCCATAATACCAGCTAGCAGGACGATTAGCCCCACAGCCATGGCGGCGAGATACTCATAGCGGCCGTGACCGTGAGGATGCTCGGGGTCGGGGCGCTTGCTGGCAAGCTTAGTACCGATGATTGTCACCACTGACGAGCAAACATCGGTAAGATTATTCACGGCGTCAAGGATAATCGCGATTGAGCCGGCAATGACGCCAACTATCATCTTAAAAATCACCAGAAAAACATTAGTAACAATGCCAATGATACTGGTACGGATGATGAGTTTTTGCCTAGTCATTATAATAATGTAGCAAATTTTGGGGCAAAATGCAATGCTTTCTTTTCTAAGCAACATTTCCAAACAATGAACTTGACTTTTTGGCTGATGTGTGCTATAATGTAAAGATAAGCCTCTTACAGGCTCGACTTGTAGTGGCTTAGGTACATTTTGAAGTTAGTTTTAGATAACAATTCCCTGTTTTGAGAAAGTTTTCATGCTTGAATAGCTGATCCTATATTCTTGAACGAAAGACTCCTTATTTCATGTAAAAAGTCCCCCGTTTGAGGTAAAATTTTCCTGTTTTTGAGTAGAAATAAGATTATTTTTTATAGAAAAGTAGTCTTAAACTACTCAAAAGGAGGAAGATTATGTCTGATACAGAGAAGGCTATCGTGGAGACGATTTCGCAGGATGCGCAGGTGAAGATTTGCCAACTACAGGCTATCATGACAGCTTGTACGGCGGCGGGGAGACTGGGACTAAAGGTAATACCAGCAGTGACAACCGGCTCGGATCCAACACTATTTAAGCTGGAGGATGTGGGACACTCCGTCACAATCAATCTAGATAATGTAGTCCTGGCGGCAGATTTACTGCAGTTTATCTGTGCCGTCACCTTTGACGAGGAACTGCGTTACGCAGGCCCGCCCGAGTACAGCGCAGAGGAAGAGTTTGCTTATGCACTGCAGGATATGCAGAGCGCAGTAAGCCTGACCTGGCTGGCAGCCAGCGTATTTGGGATAGATGTTTCGATCCCGTACAATGACCCAAGTGTGCGAAGCGATATGCGTCTGGCGAGTGCCAATCAGCCTAACGTAAGTTTTTATCTGCCGTTAGGAAAGCTTCAGCTGGCTGAACGGATCTTTAGGGCAACGCAAGCTGCGGTGAGTTACCATCGTGAAAAGCAAGCCGTGAAGAATCAGGAGCGCGAAGGGAGGAATGCGGATGACGTCGTCTTCTGAAGAGGTTGCACGCATTGCGTAGCTAGAAGAGCGTGCGGCGAACTTGGCAGCACTAGTGGCTAATCTACGCTAAGGTAAGGCACGAGAAGTAGGATTACCCACTACTAGATTCAAATGTTAGGAGGTTTTAGCATGAGAAAGGGTTTGTTTAGCAGATGCTTCCGCCGGACTGGCGGCAGATGTGCCGCTAGTGTTCCGGGGTTGACCTACACGACGAGCAACAGTATCGCCTATCGCCCCCGAGAGTTGACTGCCGAAGAAGAAGCGCAAATCGCTCGCGATATGGACGAATACTTTCAGCAGGTGCAGAATGACCCGTTTTGGTACGAGCGGTCGTATATCGATGGCTATTACGGAGATCTATTCGTAAAACAAGGCGGCGACCGCGAGGATCTGGCAGCTTTTGGCAGGTTCTTGCTCCAATTCGGTATGGATTTACACTAGAACTAACCATACACCCCCCTCTACGGAGGGGGATTTTTATGAGTCCACAAAAAGCTCCCCTGTACAGAGGAGCTTTTCTGGCTAATGAGGCCTAGCTATTTAATAATGCTAGTCACAACACCGGAACCAACAGTCTTGCCGCCTTCGCGGATAGCGAAGCGGTCGTTGTTGTTCATAGCGATTGGCGCGAGCAACTTGACCTTAAAGGTGACAGTATCACCAGGCATGACGATTTCTTTGTCGGCTGGGAGTTCGACTTCGCCGGTAACATCGGTAGTGCGGAAGTAGAATTGTGGTTTGTAACCCTTAGAGAATGGAGTGTGACGGCCGCCTTCTTCCTTCTTAAGAATATAGACCTGAGCCTCGAACTCGGTATGCGGAGTAATGCTACCAGGAGCAGCAATCACCTGACCGCGTTCGATTTGATCACGTTCGATACCACGAAGCAAGAGACCAGCATTATCGCCAGCTTGACCCTGATCGAGAGTCTTGTGGAAAGCTTCGATACCGGTAACAACGGATTTCTGAGTGTCGCGAAGACCAACGATTTCTACTTCGTCGTTGAGTTTAACAATACCCTGCTCGATACGTCCAGTGGCAACAGTACCACGACCCTTAATAGAGAAGACATCCTCGATAGGCATGAGGAATGGCTTATCAAGATCGTGCTCGGGGATATCAAACCATTCATCCATGGCTTTGACGAGCTCCATAACAGCATCTTCGTTGGCAGCGTCGCCTTCGAGAGCCTTGGTAGCGGAACCTTTGATGATTGGGGTGTTGTCACCATCGTAACCATATTTGTTCAAAAGTTCGCGAACATCCATCTCGACGAGCTCGACGAGATCTGGATCAGCGAGATCCATCTTGTTCAAGAAGACGATGATCTTTGGTACGTTCACCTGGTGAGCAAGAAGAACGTGCTCACGAGTCTGTGGTAAAGGACCATCGTTGGCGGCAACGACGAGAATAGCACCATCTACCTGAGCGGCACCGGTAATCATGTTCTTAATGTAGTCGGCGTGACCTGGCATGTCGACGTGAG
>CAYUCN010000020.1:0-19701 GCA_964443395.1 uncultured Candidatus Saccharibacteria bacterium
CATCAGCTAGACCTTCGTTTAGCTTATTCATTTGCGCGAGTTACCCATTATCACTAAAAATAGTGCCATCATGGGTGTTCTCCTCGCGCAAGATTCGTCTTTTACGAGACCATGATAGCACTAGTTTACGAATCTTGCCTTATTTTTTTATCTACCAAAGTAGACAGAACACATTACCATTGTATCACGCAAAACTAATGATGAGTATGATAAAAACGTTGTAAAATTTACCTAAAGTATTCTTATTGCTGCATACCTGTGATACTCTAGGATCAGAGCAGAAGAACGCTAGTGTCAAGTTGTAGGTCGATAGCATCTAATAACAATTAAAATCGGTAAAATTGGAGACTATCTATATGAGGATAAAGTCTTTAGAATTACAGCGAAAAGCCCGTCAGGACGAAGTAACTTATAAGCTAAAGATTACTCTTCGGAACGAAGAGTAATCACATAATCCAAATATAGGTCCATTTTAACAATTTTTACTTCAGACGTCAAGCCCTCTTCTGCTCTTTTTGGTACTCACAAGAGGTATTGCGGCAATTTCATGTCGGCCACGTCATAAAAATCACAAAATCCGCACTTTTTCTTAAAAAACTCTTGATTTTTTCTACGTAGCGGCGTATAATAACAATATGTCGCGGGATAGAGCAGTCTGGTAGCTCGTTTGGCTCATAACCAAAAGGTCGTTGGTTCAAATCCAACTCCCGCCACCATAACAGCGTCATTATCGTCCCCCCGATAGTGGCGCTGTTATGGTGTTTAATGGTATTAGTTTTGTTTCATGCAGTTAGCCACCATTATGTACGTCTCTATACCAAACCTATGTCCAGGCGTTTACCTTAATTCATCCTTATTTTTGCTTCTAATCTCTGTTCACCGCTTCCATTCTAGACTAAAATATGCTATAATTACCTAATCTATAGTTTAGAGTATATCTATAACTTTGCGTACCTTAAGATAGTTAAGTTAGGAGGGAATTATCTTGCAGCCTATATCCGCCCGTACCCGTACCCGCAAAAAGCAACTTCTCGCACATCTCCGACGCCGCCAAAAACTACGTAGTGTTGCCCTTTTCTGTTCAGCTGTATTATTCTTCTGCTTCGGCGCCCTTATCGTACTCGATTGGAACAACTATTACAATTTTTACGGCCTCATGTCCCAGTGTTATGATGAGTCTCAGTACGTCATTGCTAAAGACATTGCCGAGGATGCTAAAGTTATCGCCACACCGCATGATAGCTGTATTAAATACTCCTGTTATGCCCGCATTCCCAGGGAAGCATATGTGCCTCTTCAGAGTTCTTTGTTGGATAGTGCCGCTCATTCTGCCATTGTTGGTGAAGTTCGTACGCCTAATGGTTACTGGATGCCGATTATCTTAAATGGCCAAGATATTGAGCGATCCGCTCAAGCTTACGCAGGCGGCACCCTTAGCGAAGATGTCTATTGTTATGGTTCAGCGTCCTACTATCCGCCACTAGGCATTATCGGATTCTTCCATTCGCTAAGCCTACGTGTCCTTCAATTTTTAATTCGGCTTACGCATGCTTCTTCGGACGTCTGCATGGTAACTCTGTCTTTGTCTAGCATTTTGTGTGCCGTTATACTGATGTTAAGACTCAGTGTATTTAGCCCCTTAGAGCGCCGCATTAATCAGTTAGAATCTGAGCTTAATCTCCCGCACATGGTCACGGTTTACTGTCATCACAGTGAACTCGATTTAACCATCCTCAGCAACCCATCCGCTTTCGACGATTCTTCAGAAAGGAGGGAATCAAATGAACCATCCTCATAACACCTCTCTCACCCTAGTCGGCCGATTTCTCTTGGCTGTCATCTCTGCCATCATGGTTGTCGTCGGCCTCGTCATCGTCGCCTTCGACCAAGCCATCATCCCGTTCTGTTCCTGGTGTGCCGATTTATATCGCGTTTTTTATCACTCCCTGTGTTCCAATGGCGAATACTGCGATCCGGATGATTTCGCCGATTAGTCCTGCGCTACCTCCGCCCGCCTCAGCATCCCAGCATGCGGCACTCTAGCAACTTCGCTTACTAACTCTAACTATCTCAGCCAAACCCGCTCCAGAAAGAAGCGGGTTTCTCAACGCTAGTCAGAGTGGCCCCCTTATTCCACTCCGCTCGAGCTTTTCTCTTCGCTATCTACGGTAATATCTTTATTTAGCTCTTTATCGGTCTCCTTCGTCGGTTCTACAAAATCATCTGTTTCCGTCTTCGCCTTTGGTTCATCTTCCACTTCTGGGTCTGCCGCATCAGCAGTTTCCTCGGTCGCATTATCCTCACCTACTACCTCTTCTGCCTTCGCCTCTTTCTCCTCGGCCCGTTCATTCTTCTCTGGCGTCTCTACTACCGGCTCTGCGGCTTCTTCTTTGACATCAGCTTGCAGTGTATCTGTTGGCTCCTCTTTGGTCTCCGATTTCTTCTGTTTCTTCTCGGCTTTTTTCGGCTCTTTCTTTTCTTCTTTCGGCGCCTCATTCTCTTCATCTTCATGCGTCTCTGTTAGCGCGTTCAGTAGGGAATCTTCCGCATTCTTGCGTTTCTTCTTTTCTGGCGCCTTTGCTAGCTGGATGTCAATATCAAACCCTGTCAATTTTGAAGCCAAGCGCACATTTTGCCCCTGCTTACCAATTGCAATCGATTGCTGTTCTTCGTTCACGTACACCGTAGCCTTCTTGCCGTTCAATTCCACCTTCATCACTTCTGCTGGGCTCAGCGCCTCGCGGATATATTCCTGCGCATTGTCGCTCCAGTTAATAATGTCAATCTTCTCGCGGTCGCCAATTTCGTTCATGATCGCTTGCACGCGAATTCCACGCCCCCCTACAAAGGTCCCTACTGGGTCTACCCCTGGCACATTGCTCGCCACCGCGATCTTCGTGCGCCTCCCCGCCTCACGTGCGATACCCTTTATCTCTACCGAGCCATTATCCAGCTCCGGCACCTCCTGGCGGAACAGATACTCAATAAACTCCGTATTTCCGCGCGATAAGATTAGCTGCGCCTTCGCATCGTCATGCTCTACGCCTTTGATGTACACTTTAATGCGCTCACCTACGGTGTAGTACTCACCGTCAATCTGCTCGCTCCGTGGCATAATCCCACTTGCTCTACCCATGTCAATATGCACCATCCGCGGGTCCACTCTCGATACGATCCCATTGACTACCGTACCGATTTTATCCTCAAACTCCGCCAATACTGCATCACGCTCCGCCTCGCGCATCCGCTGAATCACTACTTGCTTGGCCGTCATTGCCGCTACTCGGCCAAAATCTGTCACCTCATGCACTTCTTCGATGATGTCACCCACCTCTGCATCCGGCTTTATCGCCTTCGCTTCTTCTTGTGGAATCTCTGTTGCTGGCACATAGGCTAGCCCATCCTCTATCACTTCTCGGCTTACATAGACTTTCGCCGTACCATCATTAGTGTTTAGCACGGCGCGCACGTTCATCTCTTTATCCCCGTGGTCGCGGCGCCAAGCCGCCGCTATCGCCATCTGCACCACGTCCAGGATCGTCTCCTCTGGTAATCCTTTTTCCTCTGCTAAGACGCCTATCATAGCCGTCATTTGTTTCAGGTCTAAACCTTCCATTTTCCTCCTTTTAGCTAATATTTGCTCTAATATCGTAATAAAATTCTCACTCTTACAACGAAAACCGGCCTTCTTCAGGTCGGTCAATATCAGAATAATTTCATTGTACCGTACCTCACACCTTTTGTCAACGGGGGATTATGGGGAATTACAAGAGATTACGAAAAATTTTACGGGGGAGTATGGCGGAAACCTCATAGAACGGTCAATAATCCTGATTTTCCGCCCACAAACCTCCGCATCCATGTTACAATAATAAAGACTACCTTCTGCTTCGGCAGATGAAAAACAAAGCAGATACTACTATCGGTGCCATCATGGCCCTCGTAAGATTTAGTATCTGCGCGAGGGGTAGTCCCATGATGGTACCGATTTTTGGTATTTGGGACTCTCGCGCATTCGGGCTAGGCTTAGCCGCTGCGTATTTTTGCTGTCTCATGCCGGTTCGTGTACCTCCAACCAATAAACAGGAGGAAATAATGCTCAAAATAACCAATAGCAAAAGTAAATTTACCCTAGGAATGGCCGCCCTTGCTACTCCTCTTCTCTCCATCGGCAGTCTCACTTATCTCACTTTCACTCCCGAATCCGCCCACGCCGCTGAAGATAATAAAACTATTAACGATATTACCTATATGCAAGAAATGTCCCCACACGTTTGTGCATCTATGCAAGAATCTACTGCCACGGTAGACAATGGTAAAGTCCTTATCGACTATCGAGATAAGAAAGAGTACAAAGTTGCTAAACTTAAAGATGGTAACTGCTGGATGACGCAGAACCTAGCTCTCGAGGGTGGCACTACGCTAACTATTAATGACAGCGATTTAGATCCTAGCGTTTTTACCGACACAAGCAAGGTCTATACTCTCCCAACTGCTATTACGACGGCATTCTATAGCATACAAACAACTGACAAAAATGGTATATCTACTTTTTCTAATCAACAAGTAAGAAATCCAGCTAATCCTGATACAAATAAATACGGTGCATACTATTCTTGGTGTGTAGCTACAGCAGGGACATGTTTACGGGGAGTCTATGAAGATATTATTCCTAATAGCAATAATGCCGGTAATGCTGGAAATGTAAGCAATACTACAGCAGTACCAGCAAATCAAAATGCTACATCTAGCATTTGTCCTAAAGGATGGCAACTACCAGTCAATGGTAATACTGCTACGGATAAGTCTTACAATAAATTATTGAGCGGATTCAGTGGTAGTACAGGAAATGCAATCATGTTAAACAGTCCTTATGAGTTTGTCTATAGTGGATCAGTTATAAATTATAGTGCTCTAGACTATACTGGTAGTCGAGGCATATATTGGTCTTCAACCGGAAATACCAACGCTATTTCTGCCACATCTAGTGCTGATAATATCGCATATTCTTTATATTTCTTTGATAACAGCGTCAGTCCATCCGCTAACAGCAATCGCTACTTCGGCAACTCCGTCCGCTGCGTCAATAGCGATACTTTCTATGATTGGCAAGCCCCTAATGTTTCCGTTACTATCCCGAATATTCTTACTATTGACGCTACTAGTAATATGAACGCTATTGCTAATCTTAATGATATTACTACCGGCACTATCTCCGCTACCATTAGTGCTAATACTAATTATGATGTTATGCTCAGCAGTGACCAACCTAACCTCCAGAATGGTAATGATACTACTAATACTATTAAACCAGTCTCCATTAATAATACCACTCTCACTAACAATACCTGGGGCATCCGCACTAGTGGCTCCAGCACTAATGCCTTATATTCTCCCATCACCACTACTCCCACTAATTTTCTCAACACAACTTCCACTAACCCCAACGGCAGCACTACTCATACTTACGATATTGGTGCAAAAGTCGCCCCCTCCCTCCCCGCCGGCACCTACAGTACCACCGTCACTATCACCGCCTCCACGAAATAGCACTACTAGATATTGCGCTTTGTCTATACGTATAAAGTAAACCAAGGTGCTTAGCCTTATCGCTTCCGAAACCGACTAAAAGAACCGCATAGTAAACCAGTAAGTTATCATGGTCTAATACAGACTTAATTACGTGTCGGTTGAGGGGGCGATAAGGCTAAATGCTCTGTCAGCTAAAACTAGTGAGCACATATCTGGAGGTCACCGAGCCGGTTAGGCAGCCCCGCCACAAATTATTATCAATTTATTTGAAAGCAGCCAGGGTGTAGCTGCTATAAGTTAACACTAATTCCCACATTGCCTGGTGGCGGGGTTATGGCGAGAACAAAGATTGCACACTCGCAAAAGTATATAAGCGTCTAGGCGATAAAGCCTACTCTATTATACATCTTTTGCTCTTGTGCTATGCTTAGTCGTGTGCTATACTAAGCATAGGAAGAATTTTGAAGATTACCATCTTATCCGATGGTAATCTTCAATCTTACACCTATAAACCAGACTCTGAATTCAATTTCCAAACTCATGATTCATAATCCCTCCTTTCCACCCGCCAGCTCTCTAATTTAAGGTACTATCCTCGCCATTGTAGCCATTATATAGCAAACTTTTCACAAACAACAAGCACAAGCTTGTCGGTTTTAGCATTTTATATTGTTGTAATTTTTACAACATCAAATCCAGCATTATAGCATACTCTCTGCAATACTTACAAGCACAAGTTCGTTAAAAATCTCATTTTCTCCCAACTCTACTCCCCCACCACATACACCGCATTATCATAAATCAGCTTTAGCCGCTCATCCGGAAACCGCTTATCTAGAAATATCTCCAATGTTGTATCCGCCTCATCTCCCGCCCGGCGCTCCGCCTGTCGCCACGTTGCCGCAAAAGACATTATCACATCAAAACTTAAAAATACCGCCAGTCCTACGCAAAATATATTCAATTTTTTACCTTTTAATTTCTGATACCCCTGCTCCAGCACTGGATACAGCCAATACGCCGCCACCAGTACTAATATCCCCCAAAACACCATGTATGGAATCGTCGTCCGCCCGCCTATATCGCCCAGCCTCCCCGTATAGTTCCACGACCTCGTATGGAAAATCCACTCTTGCATCAAACTCAAGATATACTCAAAAGCCCCTCCTGCCACCGCCCCACCCCAAAAACACATCCACGGGCTCAATTTATATCTATAGAACGTCAAATATATTCCCACCGCCCCCATCCCGTACACCGGGCTTAGCGGCCCGTATACTAGTCCTCTGCGCGACACCCATTCCAGCACCCCTGTCGCCGCAAAATGTTTTACTAAGGTTAGAATTTCCTCATAATATGTCCCAAACACGCACCCAATCGTAAAAATCAGCAAAATCTTATTAAACAACTCGCGCCCTCTTGGCGCCGTATCCTCTTGCTCTAAGCTCGTCCTGATTCCTAGCTTTCTCCACCAAGCCCGCTTTTGTATCGTAGGTGTCTGGGATTCCTCTAGCGTCTCTAGTTTTGTACTCATTTCTTACTTTATTGTAACATATCCCACCTCATATATCAAATTCTTCTCCCTATATTACCTCTATTTTTATCAATTTTTTAAGCTGTCAAATGCCAAATATCAAATCCTTCGCTAATCATTCAAATCCTCCGCTCGTCACTCGCATCTTCTCGACCACGCGACCCACTCTTCATCCATCCCGCCTGCTCGCCCTCAGTCCGTCCTAATTCTTACCCCTCATAAACACGCCATTTAGAGTTACAGCCACAACCTGAGCTACCCATGCCTTCAGTCAAGAAAAGCGGCCCCCGTAGGGGCCGCAATCCGCATTTGTTTAAGGTACTTAGTTCCAGAATAGAGGTAAAGTCTCAGCGCAATTAAAGATAGTAATCTCATAACAAGGGCTAGATCAGTTTCAGCGCGGTCGGGGGATCGCAGTCTTGCTCGCCGGCTCAACCGCCGTCAGAAATTTCTGACCCGTCGCCGTATCCGTTACGATCGTAAAATGTCTACAACCGCCATCCAAATCATAGAAGACTTCTCCCGTCTCCTTGTTAATGACCCATTGCACATCACATTCCGGGCAACGGCATAGCGCCATAGTGCCACCGTTGATGGTACCGCGGAAGACGTTACTGGCAACGATAGGAACGTCGCGTACGGCGTCCGTTATTTGTGCCAGCGCCTGTTCATTGGGCGCCTCCGCATCTCCGGCCGTCAGTTCGCCCTCGCACTCGCGAACCAGCTCCTGTGTCTGCCATTCCTGAACCTTGTCGATCAGGAAGCTGATCGCTAGCACAGCTACAATTATCAGCACTATCGACAGTATCGGCTTCACGCTGATCTTGCGCCCGGTCTCGTTCGTCTTGTTCCGCATTATTTCTACAGATCCTCGCTTTCTTCAAATTCGTTGAATTTGGTGTTCACGGTCTTCAAGGGTCTTAGTAGTATCCGCGCGCCATAGGTTAATCCGGCATCGGTATGCAGGCTGTATTGACCGGCTCCTCTGCTGTGTTTACGCAGTCGTCATCATCCGGATCCATCGCCACCGTATCTAAAGCCTTAAACTGGCCCACCGGTAGTTCGCACACCTGACCGCTATTAAACAGTGCATATACCACGCCGTCCAGTGCCAGGTACTCGCCGCTTGCAATGCGATCCACATACAGCGGACCGCGCGGCAACTTCACGTGTCTGTTGGGTATCCAGATTGGTTCAGCACTCACGTAGACGCGTCCTCCATCCCTAGTAGGGATAAAAGAAGCGCCGTCATTGACCGCTAGGAACAAGTTAATCATCTTTCCATGCTTATCATAGATGCGGTGAATTCCTTGTTCCTGTAGCATCCGCCGTGTCGGTCGCCGACCACTCTCTTTGAGCAGCTTTGCCGTCGGAAGAAGCCCAGAATTATCAGTATTCGCGTGTCTCAGTCTCACTATAGCAACCTCACTTTCCTCAGATATTCTTAAACTACTGGGATGCGTCATTTTAGCCACATCTCATACCTCCATTATAGCACATTCACGTTAAAAGGTCAATACTCTTATGCTTATTCTTGCCAATCCCGCAAAAATCGTATAAAACTATTGATTACATCCGCAGTTTTATGACATACTAATTGTACTTTACGCGCCCAAATCTCGAAATGTTCGTTGATTTTCTTCGTTATCAGCCTTACAATGTTATTAATAATAAAGTTCTTTTGAAAGGAGTAATTTATGACAATGTATGGCTCCACTGTCACTAGCTTCTAATCTTCTAAAGAACCGCTCCGGCGGTTTTTCTAGTCAGCAGCCCGTTAATCTCGAGCAAAATCTTCTTTCCATCTCATTTTTGATCTCTCTTATGTTATACTTATAATAAGGTAATTAAAGGACTATTCATCAGTGGAAGACAAAATGCTAAATCTCAACCCCAACATTAATAATAAGGAAGGCACAGAACTTACTCCTAAGACTTTACCCACTCAGTCTCCCTCAAAATCCCATCAAAGCAATCGCAGGAAGCCTATAATTATCACCTTGTCGATTATCATCGTCATCCTGATGTTAGTAATTATTTACTTCATTATTCGCCAATTTGCTCATCCAGCAGATAACAACGCCGCTAATGGCTCAAATCAAGATTCTACAGCCATCAGCGCCGAAGATCAAAAACTCATCCAGCATGCCAAAGAAATCGCCGTTGTCCAAAATCTTGTCTCGGAAACCAAAGCCGAAATCTCTCAATTCCTTGTCACCACCTTGAGTAACGAACATATTGGTGATTATCAGGTATCGCTAGACTTTTACAAAGAGTATAACGAAGGTTTTCCGGTTATCAAGCCAGCCGGTGCCAAAGCCTACATCCCCCTCAACGAATCATATGGTTTCGGTATCTTCGCGCCCACCTTCCAGAGCTTCTTCACTGACGAAATCCTTCTCTCTATCCTTAACCAAAATGAATTGCAATTAATGGAAACCTTCTTTACGGCAAAAGGTTTCAGCCGAGACGCCGAGACTAATCAATACATTAATACAGAAGCTAACATTATTTGTACTAGTCTCTCTTCTGGTGTTCCGCAACATTTTGCCTGTAGCAGCATGTCCTGGTATGATGAGGCTCAAATAAACTTAGTCAATGAGCTTGCGTCGGTTTATGGCGAGAACATGATCTTCCATCAAGTATCGGTTGAAGACAGTACCTATTCTCCATACCAAAAAGCGAGCGCCTCTATTGGTGCCCGCGTCGGTGGCGGCTTGGCCTTATACTACCGAACCAGTCCCGATTCCACCTGGCAATTCTTTGCTAGCGCTCAATCCGTCCTCTCTTGCGATCAATATAATACGGACGACGTCAAACGCGCCTTTGCCGGTGATACGTGTTATGATACCGCTACGGGGCAAAATTCTACAGTGCAATCGTAAACATCCTAATACTATCACTTATCAAGGCCATGCAATGCAAGCGGCGAGAGCAAACCCCGTGCTTATTCTTGCCAGACCCGCAAAATACCACCTCAAACTCTTGACAAAACATACAATCTGTGCTACAATACAAATATAAGCTTTATCAAAACCTCTAGCTTAAGCATCTTGACTATTCTACGTGATAAACTCCTTCCAGGTGGTCTAAGAGGGCTGGAAAATCCCTGATCAGATCCCTAATATGCCCATACAAACATCCTATTTCCAACCTTGTTAGACCATCTGGAGCCCCAATGGTCAAATACAACACGACCTGCGGGTCAAGAAGGAGAATATTATGAGCCTGCTTACTATCAAGGTGACCCCCGAGCTGACCTTCGACCTCGATGATATGTGTGATTGTGCCTGGGAGAACAATACCCTCGACAGCGACCGCGTTCTCGATGTATTCGAGATAGCTCGCTATGACTACTCTTGGGGTCTTTTCATCAATCCGCAGGAGAAACTCATCACCTGCGAAGTCTGGAATCACGCGGCCGGCGAGTATCAGTATAGCAAGACTTTACCTCTACGTCCCGGCACCGTGGTACTGAGCAATCTGCACAAATATTTCGATCCGAAAGATCCGTTCGGCGAGGAGCTTCCGCCGTTTACGCGCGCCAGCTTCCGCACCCCTGAGCTGCAGGAGTTCATGGACCGCTACAATATCGTTGCGATCCGCCGGCTGGACCCCAACCGCACCTTCCAGAGAGGCGAAGATTTCGACGATCCGTATGGCTGGAATACCGACGGCCAGGTTAAAGAGTTGGTCAATCGCGACCGCACTGTCACTGGCTGGGCTGTCTCTAATGCCAGCTGGGCTATCGCCCGCGTTTGGCTGAAGGATGAAGGCCGCTTTGCCCGTATTTTGTACGCGAAGCAGCGTGTCTCTGCCGAGATGGAGAAATCCTTCCTGCTGCATAGTGTCTACCCAGAAGAGTCATAACGGCAAAGGAATCATCCAGACACCGCGACTAGTACCACTCGGCACCACAAAATTCCTAGCCATAGGCTCATCTATTTATCACCAGAATAGGAGTACCCCCTGGCCCAGTGCCAGGGGACTCTTTTATCCAAGGACTTAACTAGTCTGAAAAAGTCCACTAGTTTTTATCAGGATAGACATAATCAGTATTGACTTTTTAGGCAATCTATGCTATAATGAAAGTATAGGGGTTACCCTATGTACGTTGACACCTTTCTAAAAGAATCTGCTAAGCTATAAGTTCCACTGTACCGAATTCTGAAATATCTGAACATATTGAGAAAGGATGACCGAAAATGGCAAGAAAAAGCAAAATGGCCAGGGCTGGCAAAGCCGCACATAACGCATGGAAAGACCAACAGAAGCAAGTTGCCGCGCAGCAAGAGTCCTTAGAGAAGGCTAAGACTGCCCGTCTACTCCTGTCGGAGTTCCTGCCGCCGGTTTTTGCCCAAGGTTTGGACGAGGATGCGGGCCAAGATATGGCTACTATTGCAAAAGTCTCCAATAGCTCTTTTACTCGCAGTACCTATCAGTACTCTGGCTCAAGATTGTCTTACGCTCTTTGGCCGTATCGGCTGGGGTGTGAGAACCTTAAGCAGTTTCGGCATTTCTGGGAAACAAGATTAGCCGAAACCGAGGCTAAGGCTCAGGAGCTGGAGCGCACCAAGGCGTCCGAGGAGTTGTTTAACACGCAAGTTTCCATCGAGCGCATCAAAGCCTCCGTTAACTACCTGACTGCGCTGATCGATATGGAGCGGCCAGGCATGCCCGTGTTGCCAATCTATCGCCAAAAGAACCACTTCCGCCCGAACGACCAAGTCTGGTGCTTCGTTGCCACCGGAAAAGATTCTCGCAAACAGTGCCAGTACACTTTTGTGCGCGGCACAGTGACTGCGGTTACGCTATATAATATAGCGACTGTGCGTCTCCGCATCGGCGCAAATGTTACATGCTACGCGACGACGTGTATGCTTATGCTGCGCGATGATGAGTATCAGCAGCTGCTGGCCGATTCGTTTCTTAGCGGCGAATGGCTTCGCCTAGCCACAATTGCCGAAGACCAAACATCATTGAATTGGCCCATGTATGAGGCTCTGCGGCAGAATCAGTTACAGTTGGAGGTTGGCGACTACGAATACATCGCCGCCGTCCGCGAAAATGCCAAGAAAGGAAAGATATAAAGAAAAGCCCCCTACAACCTGTAGGGGGCACTTTTTATCCCCTCCGGAGTCGAGAATTTCCAAAAAGACCAATTAGCAGTCTTGACATGCGAGTGCTAATTTGCTACAATAGAGGAAGATTAGCATTCAACCTCACCGAGTGCTAATCCTCAAAATAGCACTATTGCATAATGAGTGCTAGTAGGTTACAATAAATATTAGAAAATATCCCCGCCTCTTCCAAATGATTTTTGGAATTAGGCTAGAATAATTCGCAATTATTAATACAGAGATTAACTACCATAGTTTCAATGGTGGAGCAGGAGCAATATAAATCTCTTTGCGAAAGACTAAAAGAGCGCCGAAGCTCGGCGCGAGGAACGACGACCCCGTAAAGACGGGCGTCGGAGTAGGTCTTAAGCAAAGATGGTTTATATTGCTCCCTACACCCCATCAAAGATCTCGGTCTATCTCTGTAATTATAAGAAAGGAGAATACATGTCAAAAATCATAGGTATCGACCTCGGCACTACCAACTCCGCTTTTGCCTATATGGTAGCTGGTAAGCCAGAAGTTATTACTAACAGCGAAGGCGATCGCACTACTCCATCTGTTGTCGCCGTTACTAAGAAAGGTGATCGCTTAGTCGGCAAAGTCGCCCAGCGTCAGCGTGTCACCAACCCTAAAAACACCATTTATGGTATTAAGCGCCTCATCGGCCGCAAATTCGACGATAAAGAAGTCCAGCGCGACCTCGATATCATGCCTTATAAAATCGTCAAAAAAGGCAATGGCGTCGCCGTAGAGATGGATGGCAAAGAATATACCCCGGAAGAAATTTCCGCTATGATTCTTAGCAAAATCAAAGCTGATGCCGAGGCCTTCCTCGGTGAGCCAGTCACTGAAGCTATTATTACCGTCCCAGCTTACTTTAACGATTCTCAGCGCCAGGCCACTAAGGATGCCGGTAAGATTGCCGGCCTCGAAGTTCGCCGTATCATCAACGAGCCGACTGCCGCAGCTTTAGCTTACGGTCTCGAGAGTAAGAAAGACGAGAAAATCGCCGTCTTCGACCTTGGTGGCGGTACGTTCGATGTCTCTATCTTGGATATCGGTGATGGCGTCTTCGAAGTTAAGTCCACGAACGGCGATACTCACCTAGGCGGTGAAGATTTCGATAACATCATTGTCAATTTCTTGCTTGACGAGTTTAAGAAGGAATCTGGCATTGACATCCGCGATGATGCTGCCGCCATGCAGCGTGTCAAGGACGAAGCCGAGAAAGCTAAGAAGGAGCTCTCCAGCGCTAAGGAAGTCGAGATCAACCTTCCGTTCCTTACCGCTGATGCTGATGGCCCTAAACACTTCGAGTACACTCTCACTCGCGCTAAGATGGAAGAGCTAGTCAAACCTCTACTTGATCGCCTCGCCGAGCCGGTTGAGAAGGCTCTCAAAGACGCCAAACTCACTCCTAAAGATATCGACGAAGTCGTTATGGTCGGTGGTATGACTCGCATGCCCGCCGTCGTCGAAGAAGTCAAAAAGATTTTCGGCAAAGATCCTATGCAGGGTGTCAACCCCGACGAAGTCGTCGCCGTTGGTGCGGCTATCGAAGGCGGTGTCTTGCAAGGCGATGTCAAGGATGTTCTCTTGCTTGACGTTACCCCGCTTTCCTTGGGTATTGAGACTATGGGCGGTGTTTCCACTAAGCTCATCGAGCGCAACACTACTATTCCTACCTCTAAGTCCGAGATTTTCTCCACTGCCGCTGACAATCAGCCTCAGGTAGAGATTCACGTCTTGCAGGGCGAGCGCGAAATGGCCGCTGATAACAAATCCCTCGGCCGCTTTATCCTTGATGGCATTGCTCCGGCTCCGCGTGGTGTCCCTCAGATCGAAGTTACCTTCAATATCGATGCTAACGGTATTCTTAACGTCACCGCCAAGGATAAAGGTACCGGCAAAGAGCAATCTATCACTATTCAGAACTCTGGCAACATGAGCAAAGAAGACATCGAAAAGGCTCAAAAAGAAGCCGAAGCTCACGCCGAAGAAGATAAGAAAAAGCGTGATGCTATCGATGCTAAGAACCAGCTCGAGAATGCCATTTACCAGGCCGAGAAAATGCCAGATGAATACAAAGACAAGATTTCCGAAGATGATTCTAAGAAGATCAAGGATGCTGCCGCCGAAGCCCGCAAGACCCTCGACGACGCTTCCGCCGACAAATCCGCTTACGAATCCGCCCTCAAGACTCTCAACGAAGTCCTCATGCCTATCGGCACTAAGATGTATCAGAACACTACTACCGACGCCAAGGCCGACGACGCCCAACCCGACGATTCCAAATCTGGCGACGACGGCGCCGAACCCGTTGAAGGCGAAGTTGTCGACAAAGATTAGCGCTGAGCCCGTCAAAGGCGACGCCTACGCAGTAGGAGCGAAGCCTCGGCAATCGCTGACAAGGACTCATCCCTGCTCAGTCTTTTAGTCCAAAGAAATCCCCCTAGATTATTTTGGGGGATTTCTAATAACGCGAAACTGCAGGATCACCAGCCGAAACTATAGTAATCCCTAGTCATCCAGCTGAGAACTGCTCATTAGTCCAAAAGCTAGGCTTCCCGCAAGCTCCATCAAAACTCCAACCTCCTGTCAGCTAGCCAGCTTCTTTACAAAAATGCAAAATAAGTATAAAAGGTATTGACTTTTTCGGCGATGTGTGCTACAATAGAACCATAAGCTTGATAAAACATAAGCTAAATCCAAGCTTAAGCATCTTACCAAGATTAGATATAAGCTACCGACTTCTTGAGTTGAAAGACGTTGGCGGAATTAAGTCTATGGGAGGGCGTAGGTTTAATTCCGTCAATGGCAGAAATCAAGAGGAGGTAAAAGATCATGGATAAGAAATCATTGATGAGCAAAATGATCGAACTTGCAGAAGCAGGCATGGATGTGTCCGCCATGTGCGCGAACGGGGATATTGGTCCCTACTACTCCAGCCTCTACGCCCAGCTGAACGAAGAGATGCAGAAGAACCACCAGGACGACCCCGCTCTGTCCTCCCTCTGGGAGGAAACGCAGGACATCATGGGCACCTGCGGGTTCCCCTGGTCGTCGGAGTCGTACGCGGCGACAAGGAAAGTTCTTGACCACTACCGTCAGTTGCTAACAGCCTAGAAATCGTCCGCATCCACCAACACTGCGTCATAAGTCCTGACCCGTATTGGCAGGCAGACGAAAGGAGCAAAACGATGGCTATTTACTTTGGCTTTGCCGTGTCCGACTCCATGTTCGACGACAATCTCATTGTCGAGCGCAAGACCCTGAGCGTGGACGAAGTCCGCGCCATCCTCGACACCGAGGTTATCCCGTGCGTGAATCCCTCCCACGTGGCTACTCTGGCCGCGATGGAAGAGCGCTTCGGTCTGCGGGTCGAGATCCCGGCGACGCCGCCCAGAGTCTCTCTCAGCCACGGCGACAGCCTGGTTGTGATGACCGTCCAGGGCCTCCCGAGGCTCACAGACCGGCACGAGTACACTGAGGCCGAGATCGCCAACGCGACGTTTTCCTTTGCGCGCTGGAGCGTGCAGTAACTCTCCGTATCTAATCTGGATTCCCCCGACCTTAGGTCGGGGGATTTTCCTTCCAATTTCGCCCATGAACTATGTTATAATAAAAAAAAGGAGTTATTCATGGAAAAAATGTTCCTCGTGACGAACCCTGGTTCGTCCTCACGCAAGTATGCGCTTTACCGCGGTAACGAAGAAGTTTGCTGCTTGCACTTCGAGATGGAAGGGAAAGACGTCGTCTGCACGCTCAAATACCCCGATGGCACTAAGAAAAAGCTCACTGATGGTTTCAAAAAGCTCACCGAAACCGTCAAATACGTCAAAGACATCCTTACTGCTGAAGGTTTCCTTAATCAAAATGCTAAACTAGACGCTGTTTTGGCTCGTGTCGTCGCCACTGGCGATTATTTTTCTGCCGACCATCTTGTTGATAAAGACTGTCTTAATCATCTAGAAATCGCCAAAAAACGCACTCCCCTCCACGTTCCTGTGGTTGCCGCCGAAATCGAAGAATGCGTCAAGCAATTCGACGGCACTCCAGTCATTATCATCTCCGATTCTGCCTTCCATACCACTCGCGACAAAGTCCATACCTATTACGCTATCGACACCGAGCTCGCCGATCGTGCCGAGATCAAGAAATACGGTTTCCACGGCCTCAGCGTCGGTTCTATCGCCAAGTATCTTGAGGATAATAAGCTTAATGCTGAGAAAGTTATCGTTTGCCACATCGGTTCTGGCAGCTCCGTCACTGCTCTTAAGGATGGTAAAACCTACGATACCACTATGGGCTACACCCCGCTCGAAGGCGTGATGATGGCTACGCGCTGTGGCGATCTTGACGCCGCCGCTGCCCTCGCTATCGGGCGCGAGCTAAATCTCGAAGGCGAGAAGCTCGAAGAATATCTCAATAAAAAATGTGGCCTCCTTGGCGTCACTGGCGAGACCGACGACATGCGCGAAGTTATCAGCCTCCGCGACGACGGTGATGAACGTGCCAAAACCGCCTATGATATGTATATTTACCGTATCCAGAAGGCAATTGGCCAAATGGCCGCATCTATGCACGGCGTCGACGCCCTTGTCTTTACCGCCACCATCGGTGAACGCAATGCCGAAATCCGCCGCGACATCGTCTCCGGCCTCGATTATCTCGGCTTTAAGGTTAATGATACTAAGAACGCCGACGGCTTCGGTGATAATCGCCATTGTAATATCGCCGCCACCAGCTCTAAGCTTATTTACGTTATTCAGACCGACGAAACCGGCGAAATGATCCGCCGCGCCCAAGCCCTGCTCAATAAATAAAGTTCAATCCTTTGCGGCCACCCAAGGTCTTCTAATAACGCACTCGTCTATGAAATACTGTTTATATTATGATATAATATTTCCATGAACGACCAAGTCACCCCTCAAGAAACCGCTGAAATCCTCCGTCTCGCCAAGCAGTGCCTCTCTGTAACGGGCGATTTTGTCGAGCTGGGCTGCTACCGAGGTGACACTTCCATTTTATTAGGCAGAATATTAACTCAATACAACAATAAGAACAATTCTTCGTCGGAAACCACGCTTTTCGACGAAGAATCAAGCTGGTCTTTGGAGGTTGGACACCTTTCTCCTAGAAAGGGGTCCAAGACTCTCTGGATTTATGACTCCTTCGCCGGCCTCCCCGAGAAAACTAGCGAAGATTCCTCTGGCGCCGGTGCCAATTTCCAAAAAGGTGAACTCCTGGTCACTAAGCGTGAAGTAGTTGACAAAATCCGTAAAGCTGGTTTGAAGAATGTTATAATTAAAAAAGCCTGGTTCGACCAGCTTACAGACCAAGATTTACCCACCGCAATCAGCTTCGCCTTCTGCGATGGCGATCTCTATGGCTCCATCAAGACTAGCCTCCATCTTGTCCACCCCCGTCTTAGTCAAGAGGGAATCATCATTGTCCACGATTACAACAACCCTGAGCTCCCTGGTTCCGCCCGCGCTGTCGACGAATTCCTCCACGCCCACCCCGAATACTGCCTCCGTGTCCGCTTCACTCTCGCCATCCTCACTCAAAAATAGCTCAGTCAATCTCGGTTTATCTCAGCTACGCTACCAGCACCTCTTACTTCGGTAGTGCCACAACAAAGCTAAAACCAGCCTATTTTTAGCACCATCCCCCTCCGAGTGCCAAAAATCCTGTTGTGTATACCGCCTATTCGTGTTAAAATTAACCTAGGTAGCAATGACAGTTCTTTTAATCTTTAGTGGAGGAAGGAGGGTAAGTGATGGTTTTAACACTACGTTTGTTAAGTAAAAACTTTCTAGAAATAGAAATTACCGCCTCTAAGAAGAAGCGGTAACCCAAAAACCTTATAATCCCATTCTACCAAACTTTTATTAAAACGTCAAGACTTCTTCAAAGTCTAGTTATCTCTGATAGCTCAAGGATTGCTGCCCCCACAGGAAATATTATATCATGCCAAAAAGAGATTATTATGAAATTTTAGGCGTTAGTAAAAACGCCTCCGATGACGAAATCAAAAAAGCTTATCGCAAGCTCGCCATCAAGTATCATCCAGACAAAAATCCCGGTGATAAAGAAGCCGAGGCTAAGTTTAAAGAAGTCTCCGAAGCTCACGAAGTCCTTTCCGATAAGCAAAAACGCGCCCGTTATGATCAATTCGGCCATGCTGGTGTTGGTGGCGCTGCCAGCGGCGGCAATCCTTTTGGTGGTGCCGGTGGTGGCAGCTACAGCTTTAATGGGCAAAGTTTCAACTTCGACTTCGGCGGTGGCGGCCTCGACGATATTTTGGGTTCTATCTTCGGCTTTGGTGGCGGTCAACGTCGTCCAGCCCGTGGCACAGATTATCGCACTACTGTCGTCCTTAGCTTCGAGGAAGCCGTTTTTGGCACTACCAAAATCGTCTCCGCTGATGGCAAAGACCTCAAGGTGAAGATTCCCGCCGGTATTGACGACGGCATGTCTATCCGCCTCAGCGGCAAGGGTGGCCCCGCACCTAAGGGTGGCTCCCGTGGCGACCTCTACGTCCTCGTCCGCGTCAAGCCACACAAACATCTTACCCGCGAGGGCAGCATTATTCTCTCTGAGAAAACTATCTCCATGGTCGACGCCGCTCTCGGCACCGAGGTAGATATCGAGACCGTCGATGGCAATGTTCGCATGAAGGTCCCCGCTGGTACTCAATCTGGCACTCCGTTTAAGCTTTCCGGTCATGGCGTACCTCTCATGCGCAGCGATGGCGATCGCGGACCTCATATCGTCACTATTATTGTTGAGACTCCCAAAAACCTCAGCAAGCACCAGAAGGAATTGCTTGAGGAATTCCGCAACCCTAAGAACAAAAAGCGCGGTTTCTGGGGGTAATTCTAGCTATTGACTTTTTACTAGAAGTATGATACAATGGAAGTATGGAATCCCTTTCAAACAAAACTATTATCGGTAATAATGCCCTAATCACTGTCGCTGGCATCGCCAATGTCCCCGCTAAGATCGACACTGGTGCTTCCACTTCAGCCATTTGGGCCTCAAATATTTCCGTTAATAGTCAGGGTCTATTAGAATTCACTCTTTTTGCTCCTGGTAACGAATTCTACACCGGCGAAAAACTCACCACCGACCAATTCCGCGCCCGTCTTGTACGCAGTTCTACTGGTCATGAGCAAGTCCGCTATCGCGTTGAGTTACCAGTAGTCATTAAGGGGCAGTCAATGGTTACCGGCTTCACCCTAGCCGATCGCAGCCGTAATTTCTTTCCCGTTCTCATTGGTCGTCGCACTCTCAAGGGTAAATTCTTGGTTGATGTAGACCAGATCGAAGTTAAATCGCCTAGTATTCCTATCAAAGATCTCAACGACGAGCTTACCGCCGATCCTCAGAAGTTCCACCAGAAGTATATCCAACCTTCCTCTTAAAATTTTTAAAAAAAGCAAAAATCATTAAGGTCTTGTTTCTCAATTCCACATCAAAGGTAGCTAAGTTTTAAGTAATGTGATG
>CAYUCN010000021.1:0-18442 GCA_964443395.1 uncultured Candidatus Saccharibacteria bacterium
TCCATGGTCAGGTTTTGGTAAATGGACTTTAAGGGAAAACGGAATATATGGAGTCACATGTTGGTTTAGATTTTCAAGATTCCAATCTTTAAATTCAAAACCAGCCTTTCTTCACTTTACATATATAATTATATCACAATTCCTTACATTCATCACCTAGATAATAGCGAGGAGATCTCTTCTTGAGTAACCGGAATAGATTTGATATTCTCAACAGTACTATCTTCTCCAGTTCGTATTGTATGTAATCGGCCGTCCGCTTTATCGGCAGCATACTGCCGCGAATATAAATTTATCGCATACTCTATATCGCTACCGTCAACTTTGATTTTCTCCATATTAAGCCCCACGCCAACATAATAAACGGTTAGCACAAACTTATCATCCTGCTCCTCAAAACTCGAACCATAAATATTGCCATGAAGGCTAGCAGCACCATAATTATAAAAGAAAAAATATACTCGCAGTAAATCTTCAACCAGTTCCGGATCTTGTGCATTAAGATAGACAACGTCATTATAAGAATGCGGAGCTGTTTCTTCCTGATAATAATTAAGATACTCACGTTTAAACGAAAGTAACGAATCGCAATCTCCATAGTATTCATGGTCACATGTATTAGTTCCTTCGATACGGTTCGGCGTTATGATGGCATAATAATCGTACTCTTTAACTGTGTAGTCATCTTCCGTGATACCATCATTATGACCCAAAACTCCGTACCAATCCTCAGCTATTTGCCGCAAGTCATCCATCGTGTCGTGCGAATATTTTAATATCACATCACTCTTGATAGTATTATCCTCAATTATTACTAAATCCGTTATTTCCTCACCAACGTAGCCTTTTGGTATACTCCCAGCCATATTCCGCCCAGCTTGCAAAAAATCCATCGCCTCGGTTTTAGTCATTTGCTTAAACTTCTCTACATCTACTGTATCAGCAACACCCAGTCCAATCTCCTTATCAGTACTTTTATCAGGATTAATCGCGCCGCTACCAGCATCGTCAACTCGATTGCCATCTTGCAACATCGCAGCGCAAACAATGCTCACCGCCGCTGTCGTTAAAACTACCACGCCGACAATGCAGGCAATCAAGATTGGCCGCTTTTGCTTAGACGGCGTCACTAATGGCAAATTCTGAACTAGTTGCGAAGTCTGCTCAGGAGCCGCCGCATTATAAACTGGTTGTAGATTCTGTTCAGGAAACACTGTATTTTGAGCTGATTGTAAATCTTGCTCAGGAATCGTCACATTTTGATTCACTATATCCTGGCTTGAATTCAGATTAGCAACATTCTGATCTGCGTCATTTGTATTTTTAGAATCCACTAAGCTGCTCCTTAACTAAAATTAACCTTAAACATAAAAACATTATATCATATCTACTAAAAACAACTATACTTACCAATCTTTACCAAAATAGCATAGCGATTCTTGATATCCGCAACGAATCGCCTTACGCCCCTACCATTATGTCACAAAACACAATAAAAACCAGTCTAGTTGACCTGCCAAGGCGCTCACGGACATTAGAGATAATAATACCTATACTATTGCGAAACTTAAAGATGGTAATTGCTGAATGACCCAAGACTTACGATTCAACATAACAAATGGCATGAGAATTACGAGCGATTCGACAGATATTACAGAAGATACTACGTTAAATATTAGTACACAATATAACCACAGCCAACAGCGCAGATACTAGTTCTGATTATTGTGGCATAGCCTTAGGAGAAGCAACACAAAGCGTATGCCCCAAGAACTGGACTTTACCTACTGGTGACAAAGAAGGACAATTTAATATATTGTTAAACGGGCTAAGTTTAAGCACGATACAAGCAGCTCCATATAGATATACACTAGGAGGATTTAGGTATTGGAATGGTAATATAGAAGGCGCTAACAGTACGGCATATTATTGGAGTCGTACTGGCGCTAAGGGACCAACTACTCGTGCGCCAGACCCAGGATGCACTTCGCTTGGCGCTGAAACATACACGCTGAATTTAACAAGCAGTGGCGTGGATGCTCAATCTGTAGCTCCAGTATACAATCCCGGATTATTAATTCGTTGTGTTGCTAGATAATAAATAGCAAAAAATAAGAGGTAGGTGCTTAGCCTTATTACTTCCGAAACCGACTAAAAGAACCGTATAGTAAACCAATAAGTTATTATGGTTTAGGATAAGATATAATTGCGTGTCGGTTGAGGGAGTGAGAAGGCTAAGCGCCATGCATTATAAACATAAAACCCATAGCTCCAAGCTACGCCCCTCTCCTCCTACTTAAGTATAGGAAAAGGTATAATTATCTAGCGATACAGCGGACGGAGAAGCCGTAGTAGCGATTGATGCTGGTGGACGAGGCCTGACTAGTAGTAATCTTGAGGTAGTGGGCGGAACCACTACTGTTAGGTGATGCATACCAGTATCCTCCTTCGCTACCGACAAGGGTTAGAGAGTTAGCGACAGTATATCCACTGTAAATAAAATATAAGGGTTTGTCTAAAATGTTCTGAGAACCATAATTAAGGCCGTCGGCCATACCATATTTTGTAAAAAGTGCGTCGTAACTTTTACCCATTACTGTCGTCACTGATGGTAACCTCCACCCTTTTGGGCAAATACTTCCGATTGCATCACCGCTTGATAGCCCTCCGCCAGTGCCGGCAGTGGCAGCAACGTAAGTATAGTAATTACCTTGGCTATCATGCCCATTATTATTACTAATGGGCAAATTACATTGATTCGTGGCATTATTGCTACAGAATTTATTACCTGGATCATATGATAAGACTAAGCTGTCACCGCTATTAAATCCGTTTGTTGAAGTTTGTGTGGCGACTGGGCGGTATGCAGAACTATTATTCCAGTCTGTGATAATGTCCGTATCATCTTTATTCAAACCTGTAGCTGGAATATTTAAGTCTAGATTTTGAGTCATCCAGCAATTACCATCCCATAATCTTGCCACCCAATAGACTTTGTTATCTCTACTATCTATAAGTCTTCCCTCCGTATCATATGGGACATTGTTACAAACAGCTACAGTCATGTCCTGCATGTATGTGATTGCCCCAAATCCTAATGCTGTCTCCTGCGCTCCCGCGGCGAATTCTTATCAAAACCCAGCATAGCAACAACAAAATAATCACAGAAAATCCTTCCCAAAATCGTACAACTTATGCTAAAATAAATACATATGAAAGGTCAACCGGTGGGAGAAAATACACAGACTTTGCTATGGCCAGACAGTGCCAGTATGACGATCTTGCGGTCGCTTAGCAGACCATATAATAATTTGCTCGCATTAGACCCTAGCGCCCCAGATTTACTCTGGCCTGCCCAACTAATCAACGAGCAAGCTCGTCTCCGCAAGCACAAAGATTATTCCCGCCCTCTCGCCATTATTGCCCTAGTTACTAGCATTTTGCTTTGCATCGTCGTCGGGCCTATGCAACTCATCCTCGCCGCGCTCTTCTCTGATTACAGTTGGGTCACCGGCACGTATTATCCGTCAGCGCTCAAATGCGTGCTCCTAGCCGCCAGCCTCGTCTCTATCTTAAATCTTGCTGCCCTCATCCTCGCATGGAAGTCTCAACCCAAGCCTACTCGCACCACCGTCGCCCTCGTCAGCGGCAGCATTCTCAGTATTGGCGCTATCTGGCTCTCGGGGTGTGTTACTACTTGGCCACCGCACATCCTCACTGTTATTTTACTAATCATTGCCCTTGCTTCCGTCTTTAGCGCGCTATTCATCAACAAGCAATACATCACTAAAATCCAAAACGGCACTCCAATGAAAGTTACCCTTAGTCTGCTCATGAGCTGTTGCGTATTAGAAATGCTACTCGGACCCATTTACTTTATCGAGAACGCTGACCATACCGACCCCGCCCAGCTTAAACATCTCGCCGCCGCCCAAGCCGACGCCCGACAACCCGGCATACCAGAAATGCTTTCTAATATGACTTTTGCCATCTGTAATGGTAAATATCAAACCGTCTACATGAGCAAAGCATACGAAAGCGGCCTCTTTGAATGTAACGATAGCGGGGAAGTTTACTCCGTCACCGACATTCAACAGCAAAACACCAACTCCGTCCGCGGCCAAGCTACTTACCTCGGCACTACCAAAGATAATACCATTAGCCTCGCCTTCCCGTCCGCCTTCTATCTCTATCGCACCCTTCCGCAAGTCACTAACGAAGACGAGCTCGTCTTAATGGTCGGCGCCAGTACTGAAAGGGAACTAATCGATAGCCTCGTACCGCAACTAGTCTCCTATTGGCAAAACAATCATTCTCGCAATCTCCATCTCAGCGTCTTCTATAATATCAACATGAGTTCTGTCACCTCCGTCAAAGATTACGTGCTCATGGCCGCCCTCGACACTATGGTCATGGTAGAAAAATTGCCACACAGTAACACTATTCGCAGCTATCTCAACGGAGAAATGCTCAGCTATATCTTCCAGCCCGATAAGAGCCTCTTCGCCCTCAACGAGCTCGGCTCCGACCCTAGCCTCTATTCTGCTAACTCTCGCGACTCATTTACGTTGCAACGCCACATCTCTTGCCATCTCCAAGCCGAGCAACCGCTCACCGAAGATACCGCCCGCGAACTACTCCAGACATCCTTCGTTAACGGCGCTCAAAACCCATAAACTAGTTATTTGTAAAAAATACTTTTCTCGCCGTTTCATCCGTAAAAATGCTACAATAGATACAAGGTACAGTATATGAAGCTAGGCAAACTAATCGTCATCGAAGGCGCCTCAGACGGCATGGGCAAAACCACCCAAATCGAGCGCCTCACCGCCCATCTTACCACCGACGGAGCTAAAGTCGCCAGTCATCATTTTCCCACTTACTATTCTTATCAAGGTAAAGGCGTAGAGAAATACCTCGCTGGGGAATATGGCACGCCCGAAGAGCTATCACCATATTTTATTAATACTCTATATGCTTACGACCGCGCTATCACTTGGCGCATCAAGCTTAAATCCTTATATAATAAAGGCCGCACTATCCTGCTAGACCGCTACACTACCTCCAGCATCATCTACCAGTCCGCTACCATCAAAGGCCTACAAGCCAAAAAAGATTTTATCAACTACGTCATCGACTATGAATATAATAAACTCAAGATCCAACAGCCTGACATTGTAATCTTTCTTCATGCCCCCTTTGAGCTCATCACCAAACTCCGCCAAGAACGCACCGAGAACGAAGGCATTAGCAACGACGTCTACGAACGCGATTTGGAGTTACTTCATAATATTTATAATAATGCCATGTTCGTCGCTAAATTCCTTAACTGGACGATGGTCAATTGCGCCACCAAAGACGGCAAACGCATGCGCAGCATCGACAGTATTCATCAAGAAATCTATCAAAAAATCATATCCGCAGAGCAAAAATAGTAAACCCTAATTTTCCAGTCCCACTGCCTGCTCCTGCGGGCATGTTTCTAGTACGCGCCTCATTGCATCATGCTCCGCTTGCGTCACCCATAGACCATACTTATATTTTACCGAGATCTGCCTCGCCACGTACTGACACCGGAAAGCCTTATTCTTTGGTAGCCACGTCGCCGCATCACCATCCGACTTTTGCTGATTTGCGCTCGCATCCGCTGCAATTAAATTCAGCGGATCCGTCGCCAAACTATAACGCTCCTCCTGCGTCAATTGCTGTGCACCCTTTTGCCAAGCATCCGACAGCGCCACGATATGATCTATCTGTATACCCTTAGAAAAATCCGATTTTGTATAAAAAATTAAATGCTGTCCCGTATAAGGTTCATCAAACTCTCCACTAATTACCGTACATTGATCTTCCGCTAATTGCGCTGTCTCACCCATCTCCCGCTTAATAATTCGCTGACGCAAGCTGCACCCATCTACCGACGGCCAAGTTTTATAGAACTGTTCACTTCTCTCATAGCCAGTCTTTGGCGCCCGGCCTTTAATCTCTAGTTTTTCTAACACCGTACTTGCTAATAATTGATCATCCGATGTTTCACTATCCAGCTGACTTTCCGCATGCGCTTCCGCACTCGCCGGCTCATAAACCTCTTCATAGCTACTCGGGCTCGATACAATCAAAGCCGCCACACCCATCAACGCCGCCGACACCGCTAGCAAACGTCTCCACCGATATTGTATCCTCCTCATATTACTATCTTACCACAAAATCTCTTTTATGATACAATAATAACTGTAAACAAGGAGGAAATAAAATGATTACTGATTTATTGAAGGATAAAGTTGCTATTGTTACTGGCGGTACACGCGGTATTGGTCACGAAATCGTCCGTTTATATCTACAGCAAGGCGCCAAAGTTATCTTATTTGGGTCTCGCCCAGAAAGCGCCGCTAAAGCCGTCAACCAGCTCAAGGCCGAAAATCCTGATTGGCTTATAGAGGGTATGGCTCCTGACCTCAGCAATCTAACCTCCGTCCAAGAAACCATCGACCAAATCGCTACTAAATATGGTCATATCGACATCCTTGTTAACAATGCTGGCATTTCCGCCCGCGAATCTCTCTACGACTACACCGAAGAAGCTTTTGATAACATCATGAATCTCAACGTCAAAGCCCTCTTTGACTGTTCCAAAGCCGTCGCCCCCTACATGCGCGATCAAGGTGGCGGTTGCATTATTAACACTAGTTCTATTGTTAGCCTCTACGGCCAGCCTAGTGGTGTCGGCTATCCTGCCAGTAAAGCCGCTGTTAATGGCCTCACCAAATCCCTCGCCCGCGAACTTGGCAAAGATCACATCCGCGTTAACGCCGTCGCCCCAGGTGTTACCCGCACTGATATGGTAGCCAACCTACCTGAAGATATGGTAGCTCGTGTCACCGCTCCTATACCTCTCGGACGCATGGGGGAACCTACCGAAGTCGCTAACATTTTTCTCTTCCTCGCCAGCGACTTAGCTAGTTACGTTAGCGGCACTATCGTTTCTGTTGATGGAGCCACTATTATCTAATCTACAATCAATGCGCCCTACTAAAGTTCAAGTCTTACATCTCCTTGATCAAGCCAGCCAGGATCCCAAAAATCTTGGCTGGATTAAGCATTCTCTTAGCGTAGGCGACATCGCCAAATTCATTGCCGACACCCTTAACCGCGCCGGCCAACATTTAGATGCCAACCTCCTCCAGCTCATGGGCTACCTACACGACTACGGCAAAATCGTAGATTACTCTACCACACACCCCACTAGCGGTTATTACCAGCTCAAAAAACTCGGTTACGACGAGGTCATCTGCGCCGTTTCTCTTACACACCATTATATTAATAATGACCCCACTTGCACGCTCTGCACCCTCCCCGACCCTGTTCAAGAAAAATTCCTAATTGAATATATCAAAAATCACGAATTCACATTGTCCGACCAAATCATCGGCTTTTGCGACTCCGTCTGCACCCTCCGACCTACTACATTAGAAAACCGTATCGTCGATTGCATTTCCCGCCACGGTACTTGCTCTGGCACCCAAAAGCGCATCCAAGCCATCATCGCACTCAAATCCCAGCTTGATCAAATGCTCGGTTTCAACTTATACCAACTCTACTCCAAAAGTTAGCAACACTTGCCAAAAAGTGCATTTTTTAGTATAATTATACGCAGGTTAAATTCCAGTACCTTTACATCTAGCCTAAATACATTCTTGGAGGAAATTATGAAAAATTCCGTCAAACCGCCCAAAACTCCCCTCACCCGCGCTGAGAAACTCGCCATTTTCAAAGTCTGTCTTATTATCCTTCTCGCCGCAACGTTTACCATCATCAACGCCGTCGCTCTCATCCATAACTTCACCATGCACGCCGAGAACACTCAACTCTTAGAGATCGCCCGCGCCTACCAAGCCCAAGCCGATTACGCCCAGGACTGTCAGCTCATTACCGCCTACCTGCCCGAACTTTCTCCGCCCCTTATCCGCTTCCAAGACGATGACGATACGAAGCATCTTTACTATTGCACGCGCGTAGAGGTTAACAATCTCTACGACGAACTAGACAATCGTTGGTATGTCAGTAAAGGCGGCAACACCTACGAAAGCGAGCGCATCGATCTACCATCTTACCAAGACGACCTTAATAGGACCCACTATCATGCCTACTCACGCCAAACTTACGATAATAAAACCGAATACTACCTCGAGACCCACCGTATCCATCAGCTCGGAGACGCCTATTATGCAATCGAATGTGATTATCAGCGTGTCCCGCCCGAAATCAATATCGAAGACGCTAACCGCGTTGCTGCTTACGTCATGAAGCAACCGCAACCCAGTTTCATCCTCAACAGCATCCCTTTGCCTCACCCTAGCACTACCCAGACCGAAGTCATCGCTAAGGATAATGAGAACATTATCCGCCTCGACCCGCCCAAAACAACTTGCGACTGCGGTTGCACCGGCTGCACTTGTGACGATTGCAAATGCACAGGCTAAGCTCCGCCCCGGTCCACCGGGGCGTTTTTATATGTAACATTTCAATCTTCCGCCTCAAAAGCCGTATATTTTGTATCAAGCCCGTCTCAGCCAACACAAAGCCCAAACTTCAACCAAAAAATTCTATACAAAACTCCATTCATGTGCTACAATGTAAATGTAACGGGGTGCTAGCTCATTTGGCTAGAGCGCTTCGCTGGCAGCGAAGAGGTGAGGAGTTCGAATCTCCTGCACTCCACCAGATTAAAATCGGCTCGCCTCGGCGAAGCCTATTTTATTTCCAAAAATTATGATATAATTTATCCAATACTGGTCGTATAATCCGCACCAATCATAATCATAAGAGACCCTAAAATGAGTAAATTTAACTACAATATCGGCGAATACATCATCATCTACGCTTATACTCTACCCGACGTTACTACCCATCAGGGCCACCTTAAAATCGGCAAAGCCAGCATCAAATTCTCTGATTACGCCACAGCTGAAGACAAGATCAAAGCCGTCGAATCGGCCGCCCGCGCCCGCATCAAAGAACAAATCGGCACCGCCGACCTCAATTACAATTTAGTTTTTTGCCAACTCGCCATTGATCATTGCGGCCAATCGTTCATGGATTACGAAATCCATAATATTCTACAACGCTCTGGCTTTTCCAAAGTCCAACATACCGAAGCTAAGACCAACGGCGAATGGTTTGCCGTCTCACTAGAAATCGTTCAAAAAGCTTTCGTCGCCGCCCAAGAGAATCGTCAATCACTCAATCCTGACGAAATCACCACCGATACCCCCAAAATCCGCTTCCGCAAAGGCTCACAAACCGAAGCCATCAAGCAAACTCTAGCCGCCATCAACAAAGGCAAAAAACATTTCCTCTGGGATGCCAAAATGCGCTTTGGCAAAACTCTTACTGCTCTCGAAGTCGTCCGCCAAAAACATTACGGCAAAGTCCTCATCATCACCCATCGTCCCGAAGTTAACGACGATTGGTTTAAAGATTTCAATACCCTTTTCGCTGGAACCTCTTACCGCTTTGGTTCACGTAACAGCGGGGAATCTATTACCACTCTGCAAAATCACTGTCTCCGCCAAACCGATGGCACATACGAAAATCCCTTCGTTTATTTCGCTTCCATTCAATATTTACGCCATCAAGTCAAATCCGCCGAGAAACTTGCCATTCTCCGCGAAGATTGGGATATGCTCATCATCGACGAAGCCGACGAAGGCGTTAAAACCACCCTTGCCAATGAAACTATCAGCCAAATTAAGCGCGGTTTTACACTCATGCTCTCCGGCACGCCTTTTAACCTACTCGAAGATTACAATAGCGACGAAATCTTCTCTTGGGACTATACTTCCGAACAAGAGCTTAAGGCCAAATGGGAAGAACTCTATCCCGACGAGCCTAACCCCTATTACAAATTACCCAAGCTCTCTATTTACACTTACAAACTCGATAAATACCTTGGCACTAGCGAGTTCGAGAACTTATATGACAAAGCTTTTAACTTTAAAGAATTCTTCCGCACCGACCAAAACGGCCATTTTATCCACGAAAAATATATTTATAAGTTTCTCAATCTCATTACTACTCCATCTACTAGCAACTTCCCCTATTCTTCCGACGAATTTCGCAACAATTTGCGACACACTCTTTGGATAGTCCCCGGAGTCAAAGAAGCTCGCGCCCTCGAGAAGCTCCTCCGCACACACCATATCTTTGGTCAAAAAGATGATACAGGCAAATATAAGTTTAATATTGCTAACATCGCTGGCGACGGCAATGAAGAAGTAGCCGAAAGGGAATCTCGCAAACTCGTCAAAAAAGCCATCACTGACGACCCGTTGCACGCCTACTCCATTACCATTTCTTGCGGCAAAATGACCCGCGGCGTCTCCGTACCAGAATGGTCTGCAGTTTTCATGCTCAGCAATACCAGTTCTGCTAGCACTTATTTACAAACGATCTTCCGTGCTCAAACCCCATGGGAATATCAAGGCGTCCTCAAAACTGAATGCTTTGTCTTTGATTTTGCACCCGACCGCACCCTCAATGTCGTGGCCGAAACCATGAAAATTAAGAAAAAGTCCCCGACCAAAGCCGAAATTAAAACCGCTACCGGCAAATTCCTCAACTTTTGTCCCGTCATCTCCGCTACCGACGGTAAAATGGAACCTTTCTCCACTCAAAGATTGCTCCATGCCATTAAACGCGTCGCCATCCAAAAAGTTACCCGTAATGGCTTTGACGATAATCGACTTTATAATTTAGAAAATCTGTCTCACTGTACCGATGAAGAACTGCAAGATTTTGCCGAGCTCAATGCCATCGTCGGCCGAAGTAGCAGCGGAGTCAAGGACGAAAATAAAATCACTATGTCTGACAACGGCTTCACCAACGAAGAATACGAACAAGCTGAGCAAGCCGAACAGAAAAAGAAAGCTAAGCGCGAACTTACCCCAGAAGAACAAGAATTACTCCGCCGCAAACGCGAAATCGCCGAAGAGCGCAAAACCCGCATTAGTATCCTTCGCAGCATTTCTATTCGCATGCCGATGTTGATTTATGGCTGTAAAGTCGACCAAAACGGTCACAAGATTCAGCCCGACGAAGAAATCACCCTTGAACAATTTATTGATAGTGTCGACGATACTTCCTGGCAAGAGTTCATGCCTGCAGGCGTCACTAAAGACATGCTTCGCACCAAATTTGCTAAATACTATGATGAAGAAGTCTTCATTGGCGCCGGTATTGACATCCGCCTCCGTGCTCAAGCCGCCGACGCTCTCGCTCCTAGCGAACGCGTTACCGAAATCGGCGAAATCTTTAAAGGTTTCAAAAATCCCGACAAGGAAACTGTCCTCACTCCATGGAAAGTTGTCAATACCCACCTTAGCTCTACTCTCGGCGGTGCCGATTTTAACCACCTCATCGAGCTTGAAACAGAAATTGACCAAGCTGGTGAAAAATTAGGCCTGCCGAATTGGGAAGATCAAGGCGAAATTACCGACATCTGGGATAACAAGAACGCCAAGGTTCTCGAAATCAATAGCAAATCCGGCCTCTATCCGCTACTTTGCGCTTACAACTTTTATAACCGCGCTCTCGCTAAAGCCGTTCATCAAAAACACGTTAACGAGGCCGATGTCTTCCATCAGCTCTGGAACGATATCCTACAAAAGAACATCTATGTCCTTACCAAAAGCCCTATGGCCAAAGCCATCACCGAGCGTACTCTTGCTGGCTACACCGGCGCCAGTACCAACATCATTTACATTCCTGAACTCGTTAATAAACTCAAAGATACATCTTTCGACCTCAGTCAAGAACTAGCCCAAAAATTTAACCTTGGAGAAGCAAACATGCTAAAATTCGACGCCATCGTCGGCAACCCACCTTATCATTACGAAACCGGCCGCCGCAAAATCCCCATTTATCCAGACTTTATCAAAGCTGGGTCTAATCCTGAACTTACCAATTACGCTAGCTTTATTACGCCCGACGGCTTCATCAAAGGCGGGCAACAACTCGAACCCTTGCGCGAATATTTTGCCCAAAATCCACATCTTAAGAAAATCATCTTTTACAAAACTCCAATTTTCCCCAACGTCGCCGTAGAGGCCGCCATCACCGTTTTTGATAATACCAAAACCTACGAACGGCCAGAAAAAACCATCTACACTAAAGAAGGGAACGTCGAAACTGGCCACCTAGACTGGTCCTACCGCGACGTCATTATTGACAATAGTAAATACGATATCCTCCATATTTACGAAAAAGTTGCCCAAAATGTCTCCAGCTCCACCCAACTCATGTCCGAAATCATCCCTGGCAGGGCACCGTTTGGCCTCAATACTAAATGTTTCCGCAATAATACCGAGAAATTTAAAACTCAAAAAGATGATCAACACCCCATCCGAATTTTGGTTGGCGAAGGTGAAGAATTTTACTGGATTAATCCTTATGATGATTTTTCCTATCCAGGCAGTGATGGCCGTATCGAAATCGTCAAATTAGCCAACGCCGACAAATGGAAAATGGTCTTCCCGAAAGCTGGCACCGTCGATAAAAAGCCGCTCGTTACTCGCATTCTTAAACCCAACGAGATCTTTACCGATAAATATCTTTGCATTTTTACCAATTCCGAAGCAGAAGCTCTCAATGCCGAAAAATACTTTAACTCTAAGTTTTACCGCGCCGGGTTAGATTCTAAAGCCACTTCTTGGAACTTATATCGTCAATGGCATGGCAATCTCCCGGTCCAAGATTTTACTAATCATTCCGACATCAATTGGTCACAATCACCCGCTAGTATTAATCAGCAGCTCTACCAAAAATACCACTTTTCTGACGCCGACATCAAACTAATCGAATCGAGAATTAAAGGATAGTTCGTGACTAATTCCCATGTCGACATCATCGAAAACACTATCCGCCAACATCCCAAACTTCTAGAAATTCTCCTCATTGACCGCACTAAAACCAATGCAAAAAAACAGCATAATATTTTATGGGCTACCGATTCATACCCTCATCACTCCGCCAAAAGTGAAATTCGCTTAGCCGATATTACCGGTGAGCATACTTTCTTAATTCAGCCCCGTATCGCCAAGCCCAAAGTCGAACAAGATTTCCGCTCTCACGACAAAGCTGAAGTCTTCACGCCTAAGGATACCGTTAATCAAATGAATCAAGATATCGACTGGGGCCTGCAGCATTGGCCAACCACCAAAGATACTTGGCAAGCCTACGTTCAAGAGAAACGTCTAGAAATTACGTGCGGCGAAGCACCCTTCATTGTTAGTCGCTATAATGCTTCTAGTGGTAAAAAAGTCCTCAAGCTCCAAAATCGCGTTGGTTTTCTCGACCGCAAACTCCAAACCGTCTCCGAGTATTGTCACGATCTCGACCAATGGCTAAAATGGGCCAAAATCGCTTTCCAAGCTTCCTATGGCTACGAATGGCAAGGCGACAGCCTCCTTATCGCCCGCGAAAATCTCCTTTACACCTTTATTGATTATTACAACTATCAATTTCCAAGCCAAGCTATTAATTTAGAGAAGCCTCTTCGAGCTCATAATTTAGAACTATTGCAAGATATTGCTTACATCATCTCTTGGAACCTATTTCAAATGGATGGGCTAAGATACGTCATTCCTATGAGTTGTAAACATACTGAAGAAATCATCAGCGAAGCTCCCAGCCTTCTCAAAATCTTAGGCGAAAAAGACGTTATCAAAAGATACGTCTGTGAAGGCTGCCTCAAATCTAACCCTAAACTCCACAACGGTAAAAAAGTTAAAATCATGGACTGGGATACCCATAAACCCATCTACTTTTACAAATTACTAGAATAATCTGTCATCGTGGTATACTATTATTAAGAAAGGACAATATGACCACTCAAAAAACTATCCTCACCGGCATCCGCGCCAACAGCGAGCTCACCCTCGGGAACTTCCTTGGCGCTTTGCTGCCCATGGTGCGCCTCGCCAACGCCCACAACAGCCAATATCACATTAATATTTTCGTCCCCGACTTGCACTCCATTATCGCCGAAATTGACGGAGAATTGCAACAAAACATCCTCCGCTCACTCAAATATTACCTTGCCGCTGGGCTAAATCTCAATGATAATATCCATATCTACCGCCAATCCCGCGTCCCTGCCCATTCCGAGCTCTGCTGGATTCTTAACTGCATCACTAGCATGGGAGATCTCAGCCGCATGACCCAGTACAAAGACAAAAGTGCCGGCAAAGACAGCGTCAACGTCGGAATTTTTGATTACCCTGTTCTAATGGCTGCCGATATCTTACTTTACGACGCTGAGTACGTCCCCGTTGGCGAAGATCAGTTCCAACATCTCGAGCTCACGCGTCGCATCGCCGAGAAATTTAATAAAAAGTTTGGCAAAATCTTCACTCTTCCCCTCGAGCCCAAAGCCCAAATCGCCTTTATGCAAGTCAACGACGGCATCCGTATCCGCGACCTCCAAAACCCTGAGAAAAAGATGAGTAAATCCGCCGCCTCTGAGAATAGTAAAATCATGCTCAGCGACACGCCCGAGCAAGTCAAGAAAAAAATTATGTCCGCCACTACCGATAATGTCGGCAAAATCCAGTACGATATGTTTAATCAGCCCGGTATCAGCAATCTTTTACAAATCGACGCCTTAGTTAATAACGTCCCGCTCCAAGAAGTTATTAGCACTTGGTCTGGCGAAACCCATTACGGCGATCTCAAACAAAAAGTTGCCACCGACGTTGCTACTTTCCTTGGCGAATTCCAACGCAAGCTTGCCAGCATTAGCGACACAGAAATCCTCGAGCTCTTAGAGCAGGGCGAAGCTTATGCCAACCAAGTTGCCAACGCCAAGCTTCTGCAGGTCCAAACCGCATTTCATTTGAGGTAACTTATGATTATTACTGGCAAAAAATTTAGCAAACCCGAATTATCCCGCGTCATCAATGGCGATACAGTTTTAGAGGCAGACTCCCCCGCGGACGACCGCAAGCGCCTCGACCACCTCCTCGTCCAGCAACACCCCGAATATAACCGCTCTACCTTGCAGAGTTTTATCAAGAGCGGCTGCGTCAGCGTAGATGACAAAGTTATCACCAAGCCTAACGCTAAGATCTCTCCTCAAGCCCAAATCATCTTAACTCTACCCGATCAGCCCAAAACCCTCCCCAAGTTGCCTATTATTTATGAAGACGAACATGTTCTAGTAGTCAATAAGCCCTCCGGCCTCCTCAGTATCGCCAAGGGGGAATATTGCCCCGAGCCTACCCTAGAAGATTACGGACGGCTCGTCCACCGGCTCGATCGCGACACTAGCGGCGTTGTAATTCTCGCCAAAGATCCCGCTACAGAGAGAATGCTCCGCAAACAATTCCAAGATCGCAAAACTCACAAAACTTACTACGCCGTCGTCACCGGCACGCCCAAACTCAGCGCAGCCCTCATCGACTTACCCATCAGTCGCAATCTCAAGCATCCCACCACCTTCCAAGTCTCCCAAAACGGCAAACCTTCGCAAACTTACTACCAAGTCCTCCAGACTAAAAACGGCAAAAGCCTCCTCGAACTCAAGCCTACCACCGGCCGCACTCATCAACTCCGCGTCCATCTTAAATATCTCGGTACGCCTATCCTCGGCGACCCCGTCTACGGCGACGCCAGCTCCGCTCCTCGCCTCATGCTCCACGCCAAATCTCTAGAAATCACCATCCCCAGCCCAGAGGGCAACCTCCGCAAAACTTTCTCCGCCGAACTACCGCCCGAATTTACCGAAGTCATGGAATCATAATTGCCATGTATTTCGATACTATCTCTGACCTCACCAAAATCGCCCCCAGAGTCAGCTGCGCTATTTTTGCTATCCCGCCCAGCACTAAGCTCCCCTTTAAACCAGCTCTCTACCTCCGCCCCGAAGACGATTCTAAGTCTAGTATCATCACCGTCGAGCAGCTGCGCGATTTTATCGCCCTCACCAATAACTACGAGACTCGTGACCGCTATTTCATCATCGCCCCTGCCGACGCCCTGAACGAAGCCGCCCAAAACGCCTTCCTTAAGACTTATGAAGAGCCCCACGCGCATTGCCACTTTATCCTCCTTACCGAGCAGCCCAGTAGCCTTCTCCCTACCATCCTCTCTCGCTCCCAAGTCTTCTATCTCCGCCAGCCAAATCTCCTCAGCGCGCCACCCCAGGCTAAGGATAAAGTTATCGCTCTCGCCAAAAAGCTCATCGCTGCCCAGCCCCGCGACCTCCCCGCCATCGCTACCGAGCTTGCCAAGATCAAAACTCAGCCCCGTCAACACGCTTGCAATGTCATCAGCACCGCTATCGAGCTCCTCTACAAATCTTATTTTAAGACCAGCAATGAGAAATTCTTAGCTAAGCTTCCCGCTTTTATTCAACTTTACGATAATATTAGCAAAAACGGTCACATAAAACTCCACATTGTCGCCGATTTATGTTAAAATAGACTTATGTTAAGCATTGCTTTTATTGCAATTATGTCTCTCTATCTAGTGTTTTTGTTCCCGATTTTCCGTCGCCGCAAGGCCGAAGCTCCCCGCAGCGCCCGCTACGATATGCAAATGAAAAAACTCTGGAGCGCCGCTCAGACTTCCATGCGCGACCACAAGCCTCTTCGTGCCGAAAAAGCCCTCCTTACCATCCTCAAATTTGACGAGAAAAACGCTGCCGCCTACAACCGCCTCGGCATCCTCTACGCTAAAGAGCAAAAATTCGACGAAGCCATCGAATGTTTCGAGATCGCCCAATCTCTCGATAACAACCCTTCCTCTCTACACAACGTTGGCCTAATTTACCTCGAGACCGGCGCTTACGAGAAAGCCGTTATGGCTTTCGAGCAAGCGATCGACTTAGAGAACACCGTTCCTGCTCGTTATATAGCCCTTGCTAAGGCTGAGGAACGCCTCGGCAAAAACAAAGCCGCTATTGACGCTCTTGAGAAAGCCTATCAGCTCGACCATAGTACCAACACTCTCCGCCTCATCCTCGCCATCTACGAAGCTACCGGCGACGCCGAAGGCCTTGCTAATACTACCGCTCGCATCGAAACTCAAATCGCCGAGAACAGCGAGCTCGCCACTATCTCTCGCCATGCGCCTAGTCGCCGCGCCCATGGCACCGTAGCCCGCGCTGCCGCCGCTAGCCGTGCTAGTGCTAATACTACCCAAGCCACTCGCACCCGCAAGAGGCAAATCTAGCTTCTTCCGTTCATCTATCGGTTTAGCAACACGCTTATTTTGTGCGATTTTAGACCCTTCTTTTTCAGATTTTATCATAAGCGAAAAGCCGAAAACTTGATCCTTAGATCAAGTTTTCTCATAGCCCTACAGGGGTCGCCTAGCCCTCAAACTTGATCTCCAGATCAAGTTTGAGACATAAACAAGGCAAAAGATATAATATGTAAATTAGCCTAAGTTTTACCATATGTCAGGAAAATACCGTCAAGCCAGCACCAAGCCCTAATCTTAGCAAACTTCTACAATCATCTAGCTACACAACGAACGGAAAAGCCAGAAGAACGAATACCACTATAAAGGCCTTCACTAAAGGATGGACTAATGGTATCACTACTAAAACGCATATAATAAGTAATCAAGGCATGATAAGCCGTAGACGACCAATAACTACCATAGGAGCCAGCATTAAGAGAACTAAAAAAACTTCCTCCATATACAAAATTATACGGAGTGCTTGTTAGTGCACTACCCACACTAATCCCATTTACTAGTTTCGCATATGATTTGTCGGTAGATATATCACCATTAACTGGTAATTGCCAACCTTTCGGACAAATGCTAGAAGTAGCATTTTGATTTTTTGGCACTGCGGTAGTATTAGCTACATTACCAGCATTACCTGGATTACTACTGTTTGGTATAATATCGGCGTACATCCCTATTTGACAAGTACCAGCCGTAGCAGCACACCAAGAATAATACGCCCCATACTTATTATTATCGGAGTCTGCAGGATTTCTAACCTGCTGATTAGCGTAAACCTCTGTGCCATCCTTATCTTTTATTTTTACATTATTGAATCCTTCAACATCAGAGGCAGCAGGAAGCACATAAGTTTTGTTAATGTCAGTAAAGATAGCAGTACTTAAGTCACTATTATTAATAGTTAACGTGTTTTCTCCAGAAAGCGCTAAATTTTGTGTCATCCAACAATTACCATCTTTTAACTTAGCTACAGTATAAGATTTTCCGTCCCTGCTATCTCTTAAAGTAATAGTGGCATTAGTGGGAATATTAGAATTATTCTCACATATTGCAGGTGTCATTTCTTGCATAGTACTAATACCAGAGTCTACACCATTACTCCATATGGCAGTAGTTACCTCCTGCGGCTTAATAGCAAAAGAAACAAGAATATTAGCTTGGTAATGTCCAGCCGTAGCACCTTCAGCAA